>JBBROH010000054.1:0-21128 GCA_038229595.1 Chloroflexia bacterium
TCGCCTGTGGACGGCTCAACTTGATGCCGAACTGGGCTTTGTAGGCGGCAATCAACTCGTCTACCAGAGCCGCCATCTCGTCGCTGAGGGTTACATTATGTCTATTCATGTAGTAATTATACGTGATTAGCATGGCATTTGTCAAGCCTATGTCAGTGCTTATAAGCTCTGGCTACGCATAGCGGCTGTATCCCCGTCCCTAAAGGGAGGGGTCTTAGCCGCCTAAAAGGAGATAAATGGCGGGCCGTTCGTCAACCAGGCTTTGCTGGATGTTCTTGCCCAAGCCTTCGTCAGCGAGAGGCTCCAGCTAGATGAACTGCTTAGTCAGCTAGAAGCGCAGTCAGCTAACTGGTGGTACTGGGATATCTACGAGCATATGCTAAGGGTACGCGAACTCAGCGGCTTGATGCTTGACCGGCTAGTACGGGTGCCAGGCATACCACCCTGGTCTTACGAGACACTAATTGACCATCCAAACGTGCAGACTGAAACCCTGCGCTACCTGTGCTATCAACGCAAGTTCCCCCACTCAGGTCGAAAGGTTAAGGTAACAGTAGCAGTGATACAAGCAGCCACGTGTCCCGACGAGCTGCGGGTTGAACTAATAGCGCACAAGAGCAAGTATGTGCGCGATGAGGTCGCTGGTTACTACTTCTTTGCAGACCAGAGGTTTGGTAGTGTAGAGACAACCAGGTGGCAGCAGTTGCCGCCTCACCTGCTGACCAAGTTGCTCCACAAGGTGGCCCACGAAAAAAGGTGGCCCACGAAAAGTCGTCTGACTTGGTTCGACTACGCAAGTTCGCTGCAGGTTGCCCGGCCACTGACATCTCCGACTTGGTACAACTTGCGGCGGGTTGGAACAGCGAAGACAGAAGGTCACGTTGGGTCGCGGAGACGGCATTGACTAATCCTAGCCTGCCAGTAGCGGTTCAAGAGGAAATAGCTGATAGTTTGAGGCGGGCAGTAGGTTCAGGCTTGTACAGCTTTGAGGACGATCACTGGCTGACACTGGCGCGGCAACTAAAAGCGAATAGTCAGGTCAGCCAAAGCGATGCGAACAGGGGGCTGGCGACCAGCCTGGACAGCTACTACCAAACCAAGATGGGGCTGCTACGTGGGCTGCCGGGCGCGGCTGGGGTTGGTGCGGGTGGGATGGTCATAGCTGTTGAGGGTGCCGTGTTGCAGGAGTATGAAGGTAGATTTGTAGAACTTACCAGACTATGGCGTAAAGACGGCGGGAGTGTAAGCGTCCTGTTCTGTGAGGGTGCGACCGCAGTGGTTGAGCTTGACGACCTGGGGCTGATGCTTTACGACGGTGGCGTGTGGCAGCAGGTAGCCCCCAACGACCATGCTCGTTATGAACGTTTGAGTAGGTATTCACCACACCCAGCACCAATGCCATTGCCGATCTTGGAGGTGGGTAGTAGTGCGGGCGGGCAGGGCGATTGGCAAGCCGTGTTCATGCTGCGCCCCGACTATGGCTGGGCAGTCGGGGATGGTGGCAGCACAGCGTGTTACTCCGGTCTCAGTTGGAAGCTGGTAGCCAGTCCGACCGAGTACGACCTTGAGGGAGTGTGGGTGCTGCCTGATGGTACAGCTTGGGCCTGTGGGCGGGCTGGAACGCTCCTACACCACAACGGTGCTGAATGGTTGCCAGTGAAGTCACCAAGCAAAGACGAGCTGTGGGACATCTACATGGTAAACGAGGAGGGTGGCTTTGCCAGTAGTGGCAGTAACCTACTGCACTTCGACAAAGGTCGTTGGCGTGCAGGTCTGCCTAGACAAAAGGGCCAACAATCTTCAGGACAATACGGAAAGGAGTTAGCATGAAACAAGTGCAAGAAGTAGTCGAACCAAGCTATACACCACTGCCAGTTCACCCACAACCTATCTGGACAGGCAGTGCTGTCGGTCCGTGAGGTGGCACAGGTAGAGCAGAACAGGGCTGAGTAGTTCGGGGGGAGACCACAGATGAACAAGGATCACAAGCCGCAGGTTGTAGTGGTGACTGAAGAAGGCAACTCTTGGCTGGCTGATGTTCGGGCGACAGCCCGCCTGAAGCTAGCTTACCCAGCAACATCTACCCTGCTCTGCTGTTGCTGGGGTGGGGAAGAACATATCATGTGGGGATTTGTCGCCTGGAGAGGAGGAGAACTAGCATGGTGAACTATGGGCAAGAAGGCAAGCTGAGATATGGAGCGGGTGTAGCTGGTTTGGCCGAGAGCGTCACGGTGCGGCGACAAACCCACCTCAAGGGACGGGTCGAAGTCGGCTACCAATAGTTGCAATCGCAAAGGAAGGAAAGAACAATGCAGATGAACATCAATGATGAGGATAGCACGGCAGAGTTGCCACGCGTGGTAAAACGACGCACGGTGCGGAAGCTGAAGCATCCGCTGCCGATTGTACTTACTGGGCCGGAGTACGAACGCTGGCAGGCGGCCAAGCTGGAACTGGGCGTGCGCGAGGATAGTATCGCGTTCGTGCGGCTACTCGACCGTGCTGGACTGGATCGAAGCGAGGCAACAATCAAAGCTGCCGCCGCTACTGCAACCGAGGTGGCCGATGCTTGACCTCTACTGGGGCGAGTTTTTGATCACCCCGATACCGCTGCACTTGTCGCTGAACTATTGCAGCCACAAGTGCGGCTACTGCTTTGCCAACCTCAACCAACCGGGCAGGCAGGTGGCATTGCAGCCGATCATGAACCTGCTGGCTGACTATCAAAAGCGCGACACGCCGGTGGCGAAGCTGTTGACTGCTGGCTACCCGGTTTGTGTCAGCAACCTTGTTGATCCGTTGGCAACCAGCAACGTGGAAGCCTCCATGCCGATCCTGCGGCTGATGGGCGAACTGGACATCCCCGTGCAAATCCAGACGAAGGGGGGTAAGCAACGTGATGTGGATGAACTTCTCTCGTTCCTCCCCCCTTCGGTGTTTTACGTCTCCATTGCAATGACTGACGATAACCTGCGGGCCGCCATCGAACCCAACGCCCCCACCATCCCCGACCGGCTGAATCTTCTGCGGCAGTTGTCAGCGCACGGTCACAAGGTCGTGGTCGGCCTCAACCCGCTGGTGCCGGGTTGGTTGCCTGACCCCCGCCCCTTGCTTGAGCAGGTAAAGGCGGCGGGGGCGACCGGCGTGTGGGTTGAGCGGCTGCACCTCTCGCCCCGGCAGCAAGCGACCATGACCCCCCGCGAACGGGCTGCTGTTGGTGCAGACCCGCTGGCACGAGCAAGGCTGCGCGGGCCGGACGGGGTTGAACTCAGCCACTTCAACCAGGCCAGAAGCTCGGCGACTGACATGGGGCTGGAAGTGTTCAGCATTGGGCAGGGGATTCGTAGCCTGTTCTTCCAGCCCTATGAACAGACTTACCCAACTTTCCCGACCATGCAGGGTTTCATCAACCTCTGCCATGAAGGGAGCTTCGGCGGCAGGCTGATCACCTTCGCTGACTTCTGTAGCTACTTCGAGCCACGACTACCAGCGTGGAGCGGCAACATCAACCACTATATCGGCGCGGTGGCGCGGGCAGTCGGGCGCGAGGATCGCGGCGGCGCAAAGTTGCCCAGTCCGGCCAGCTACCGCGACATCCTGCGTCTAATCTGGTCGGATCGGCGCATCCGGCAGTGTCCCGCCCGCTATGCCTGCTTCGGCTGGGCGTTTGAACGGCAACCATCCGGGCAGAACATCCAGTTGGTGGATGCGGAAGGGTTGCCCCTGCTTGTGTTCGTCCCGTCCGGGATGGATGACTACTTTGTAGAGTATCGAGGGTGATCTTATGGCATCAGCTGGGGGTAGTTTCAAAAAGGGTGGGGGCATCAAGGTCAGCGGCAGCAAGACCGTTGGCAGTGAGCAGAAGCCGACGGATGAGGCGGTAGGCACCGGCATGATCACTGGACCGGAGATGGCTGCGGCCCCATCCGAACTACTGGCAGCGACCGCCAGCTATCAGGATAAGCTGGCTGCCGATGAGCGTACCCTCGCGGGGGTGCTGAAGCAGGCAAAGGCTGCGGCTGCTGTAGCGTGGGAGCGTGACCCCAGCCTGCTTAGTGACCCACCTTCCTACCAGTTTGGTAGCTATCATTATCCGTTCTATGACAGTATTGAGGAGGAACGTTACCAGCGAGCCTATACCGAACATTACAAGTACCTTTTGGCCGAGCGCGATGAGGACGATGACCGCGAGTTCGTGCGGACGATGTTCGCTGACCGATCATCAGTCGGGGTGTCGGTTGACGAGTCGGCCCGCAATTTGGAACATGATCTGTTTGGTCGCCACCTAGACCCCAGCGAATACGCCGATCTGGTCGGTGCGCCCGCCGACTCCCGTGTATGGGTGCGGGAGTCGGGCGACTATGAAGGTACTATTCACATCCGAACCGATCATGCCTTCTACGGGGGTCAGGATCGCTACGTCTATCAGCATGAAGGGGAAACTTACCTCTACAACGCCTACTTCCGGTTGGTGGATGACGCGCCGAAGGGGATGGGTAGCCGGATATTCGCCCGCGAGGTGGAGACCGCAACCGCGCTGGGGCTGACCGCCATTACCGTCAACGCTGCTGGTTCGCGCAACCAACCCGATTGGCAGGGCTACACGGCGTGGGCCAACCTTGGCTATGATGCTGATTTGCCTAGCAGCCACCGCAACCTGCTTCAGCAACACGCTGATGCTGGGCTAGTGCCGGAGGCGTGGGCCGAGGCCCGCACCATGAACCAGTTGATCATGGCCGGGGGTCAGGAGTGGTGGAAGCATTATGGCTCCGGCTGGGATGGCGTGTTCACGCTCTCTAAAGACAGCAGCAGCCAGTACATTTTGCAACGCCAGCTTGCACGGCGGCAGGTGGCCGGGGCCGGATTGGTGCCAGAGAATCCACCACCCGCGCCCCACTATGCCCCTTCCTTTGTTGACATTAGGGATGCAACCGGGCCGAGCCGCTATGAACGGGAACGAGATGAGGATTACGACACCCAGAGCCGCATCGTCCGTTACGCACCCAATGATGCGATCAGCGATGCCGAGGAAGATGACCCCAACTTCGATGACGGTAGTGAGCGGGCCGAGCGTAGGTTTGATAGAGAGTATGTTGAGGAGTTCCTGACCGACGAAGGGATCGAAGATGCCCGCAAGGAGTATAGCCGCGATTATGCCGTAGCATATGAAAACCGGCGGGAGGAACTTGAACAAAGCGCGGTTGAGCGGTGGTCGGGGTAGGCTGAGGAGCAGGCTGTGACCGAGGCTGAGGAGGCGGCTGCGACTGCGGCAGAGTCTCAGGAATGGGACACCTCCGCTTACCAGGCTGCTCGGCAGGCGTGGCGGGACGACCTTGCCGAGGAGGTTGCTCAACTCAGCTATGACTCACAGAGTGCGGTCGAGGATCGGTATATGGATGTGTTCGTCAGTCGCTTTGAGGAGAGATTGGATCGGTTGCAGCGGGAGTATGCCGCGACCGAAGCGGATGCGGATGATAATGATGATGATGATGATGACTAGCTGGAACCCCAGCCAGAGATCACCCTCGCCTCCTTGACAAAGTTACTATAATGTAGTAAAATAAGGGAGTTAGGGAGGGGCAAGTTCATGACCGACGTGCCAACAGATAATCCGTTGCGGGCCGCCCGGCTACGGCTGGGGATGACCCTACGCGAAGTGGCGGAGCGGGCCAATGCAGCCGCAATCCGGCGCGGCTGGCAGTCAAGGCTAAGTATCAGCAACGTCAGCGACCGCGAGCGGGGCAGGCAGAACCTCGGTGATACCCATGCCCAACTGTTGATTGACGCACTCGATCTGCGGGGTGTGGACAAAGAACCAATGACGGCCATTGAACTGATAGCGCGGGTAGCTCCCGCAAAGAAAGGATCGAGCCATGAGCAACCAGAACGACCAGAACCAGAGTGACAACCAGTTGACTAACCTCACGCCACAGCAGGGGCAGCGGCAGCGTTGGCAGCCGACCGACTTCGCTACGGTGGACGGCGTGCGCTACCCGAAGTTCCCGGTTGATCCACGCAAGGCTGCTGCCATGCAGGAGCCTGCGCGGGATGGTCAGGTTGCACTGGGCATGGACGTGGCAACCGATATTGAGCGCGAGAGCGACGACGTGACCGCTGCGGGGGCGGTTGTCGAAGTCCAGCGATAATATAGTGGTCTGCACTCCACCTAGTTTAGAGAGGGGCCGTTGCATGGCAAGTGCAGGGGGTAGTTTCAAAAAGGGTATGGGCATCAAGGTCAGCGGCAGCAAGCAGGTCAAGCCGCCAGAGAAGGTTACGCTGATGGCTGGCGGTGGCGCGGTGATCACCTCGGCTGAAGTTGTCGGCTGGGGTTCAGACCAGCCCAATGTCGCTGCACCAACCGAACCTACAGCGGCTGAGTTTGACCGAGCGTGGGAGAAGTACAATGCGGTCAAGGAGTACGGCGCGGCTGCCGCGATTGCGCTCGGCTACCTGAGCGCAGCCGAGGCCGCAGCTGGTGGCTACCTGAAACTGCCACCGACAACTGAAGCTCATCCCCTGCCGGAATTGCCGACCGGCCCCGCCCCCTACCAGCCCCCAGCCCCGACGAGCCAACCACCTTTCTACGTTGCACACCAGCACCCCGCGACCCCAGCGGTGATTGGTATCAAGGGGGAGAGCTTTGGCTACTCGACAGGCTGGCAACAGGTTGGGGGCTGGCAACAGGGCGACCTTGCCATGATCCCCAACCATTCTGCCAATGGCTACGACATCGCGCACGTGCCGAGCGGGCAGCCGGTGATCGGCTACGTTGGTAATTTTGCCACATCAGGCAAATTGATGCAGGCTCTTAATGAAAGTGGCATCGTGTGGGAAGCCCCCAACCCGCAAGCCGCATCCCCTTACTACGACAATCAGCTTAATCAGGCTTTCGATCTGGCAACCGCAGACGACACCACCAACTGCCCAAATTGTGGCAAGTTGATGAACCCCAAAGTGGGCTGCAAGACCTACATCGCAGTCGGCGCGGTGGCTCCACCCGTAGCGGGTTTGACCACAGCGAGCGACGAGCCAGGCGGCCAGCTAACCAGCGGCAAGGCTTTGATTGGCATCATGTTCCACCCCGACTACAAGGGTGATGTATACACTCTACCAGGGGCGGCGGGATCATGGTCGTTGCCTGCGGGCAAACACCTCAACCACGACAACGCTTACCAGTATGGGGTGGACCTGCCCGACGCTTTGGCTCAGGTCAAGCCCGCAGGCAGCAAGAACTACATTGTATCGTCAGGAGCATGGCTCAACGCCCTTCAGCAGAACGAGGGGGATGTGGCGCACCGCTCTGGCGCAGTCAGAATGGGCTTTGTCGCTGGGGACGGTACGCAGCATACCGCTTACGCCAGCGTCACGCCCCGCAGCGATGAGGGCGACCCCGGTGCTATCCATAGCACCTGCACCTGTGGGACGGCAACGTGTGAGCATCAACTGCTGGCCCAGGCTCATGTGCTGTCCACTGCGGCGGGGGCAGGGGTCATGAGTTCTGGTTATCATCAACAGCAGATGCAAGCTCCCCCACCGGTCGGCCTCGCTAGCTATGAGGCATCGTCACCGACCTCGGTGCTGAAGGCGCAGGACAGCTTCTATCGTAGCCTGCAAAATCTGGACATCCAGCAGGTGGCTATCTACACGGCCAGCCCCACCGCTATGACCATGTTCGAGCAGGCAAGCCTGCCGGTGTCGGTCAACTGCCCGAACTGCGGCAAGATGATGATGCTGCCCCGGTTGTCCGGGTCGCTCATGAACTCGATGATCGCCTTGAACACGCGGTTGCTCACCCCGCTGTCGCCGCTGGAGCCTTCACCACGCTGAAAAGCCTGGTCTACTTCATCCACGAACACGACTCCGCCCATGCTCTTGATCAGGCGCAGGGCTTTAGCCAGGTTGCGTTTGGTCGCCCCCACCAGCCCGGCGTACAGCTTGGCCGGGTTGAGGATGATGAAGTTGGTACCAAGCTCACGGGCGAACGCCTCGGCCACAAACGTCTTACCCGTACCCGCCGCGCCGGTGAACAGCAAGCCCTTCGGCATCCGCTGGCGGTTGCCTGCCCGAAACGCCCGCACCACCTTACCCAGATAGCCGACCACGTGTTCCAACCCGCCGACCGCCTCCCAACCCCAGCGGGCGATAAGTAGTCTACTCTTCTCGTCGGTTGCTACGCCCCTTTGTTGCCAGCCCGCCTCCCCTGCATCTGCCCAGCAATAGTCCTGAGTGGGCGCAGAAGCTGCCCTGCGGCGGTCAGCACCAGTACCTCATCAGCCACAGCCACAACCCTCCATGATAAACCGGCCAGGGTACTCCCGCGTTCAGGCGGGAGGGGAATGGCCGCCTCCTAGCCCCTACAAAGGGACGTTCCCCCTTGCGTACCCCTGAGATTGCTTGCTATTACCTCTGCATATGGTATAATATCCATATGCAGAGAACGATTAGAGTTAGATTGCACACCAGTGCCGAACAAAGGGTCATGCTGGCTCAAACTACCAGCCTCTTTACCCTTGCCTTCAACACGGTGGCCGCCTATGGTTGGGGTGCATCCGAAAAGAACGGCGTGCGCTTGCATCACGCCACCTACCGCGACGTTAAGGAATTGGCTACTGGGCTGGTTAGCGACCTGATCATCCAGGCCCGCGTCAAGGCTACCGAAGCTATAGCCTCGGCCTTCGCCCTTAGAGCCAAAGGCCGAAGGGTTAGCCAACCCCGTGCCAAATCCTGCCCACCGCGTTACAACCTCAAGACCTACAGCCTGGATTGGGGCAGCGCAACTGTTGCCCTTTCGGTGGTTGGTAGCAAGGGTAAGCGACTGCGTTTGCGCTTCAGCCTGCCCGCCTACGCTGTCAGGTACACTGGCTGCGAAGTGGACACTGCCGACCTGATCCAACGCAAGGGCAACTGGTACTTGCACATCGTTGTTACCCTGCCAGAGGTAGTAGTCGAAGCCAATGACACGGTGATCGGCGTTGACCTCGGTCTCAACCGTCCGGCGGTGACATCCAACCGCGCCTTCCTGGGCAAGCGGCAGTGGAAGGCGGTTGACCGTCGTTACTACCGTTTGAAGAAGGCTCTGCAATCCAAAGGAACAAAGTCGGCCCGTCGCCACCTGAAGAAGCTGGCTGGCAAGGTGGCTCGTTTCCACCGGGATTGTGATCATGTAATCAGCCGCCGCATTGTGCAAAACGCTGCACCCGGCGCAACCATCGTGCTTGAGAACTTGACGAACATCAGGAGCAGGGTGAAGCAACGGCATGGGGAGCAGTCCCGCCGCTTGCATAGCTGGACGTTTGCACAGTTGCGCTCCTTCGTGGAGTACAAGGGTGCAGAGTACGGTATGCAAGTTGTGGGTATTGATCCGCGCCATACTAGTCAAACCTGCTCTCGTTGTGGCTACCAACATCGTAGCAATCGTCGTTCTCAAGCCCTGTTCCTATGTCGAAGTTGTGGCTACCAGCTAAACGCTGATCTTAATGCCAGCTACAACATCAGGAATAAACACCTTGTCAGCATCGGTAAATCTCTTGCTGGCGGGCTGCCATCAACCAGCCTGATGTCTCAGAGTTCGCAAGAGCTTTAGGGACAAACCTCCGCGTTCACGCGGGGGTAGTTGATTCGGGCTTGTGCCGCGACTACTTGCACCACCTGGTGCTGCCCGCGCACCAGGTCGGCGACAACTACATCGTAACCGACCCCGGTCAAGGCACTGATCAGCAGGGGAAGCTCCGCTGCACCGACCCGCAGCAGCTCCTCAATAGCAGACTGCCCCAGTAGGGGAGCGGCGATCATCGCTGCCTTACCAGTCAGCAGGTAGCTGGCCCGCTCCGGCTGATCCTCGGCGATGATAATCAGGTGGTCGGGGTACTCCCCTTGCAGCCGGGCGGCTGTGTCTCGTAGCTCTGCGATTGTCATCATCCTGCACCCACTCCCGCCTCGTGATATGTGTGTTGCTGGTGGTCACCGGCGTGGCTCCCGCCCAGCCTTGCCGTTGCTGCCTGCCCAGCGCAGACCGCCTGCCGCACCCAGCCAAGTATAGGCAACGATCAGCAGCAAGAGCAGCACCGCCGCCACCGCTTGCTCAATACCCATCGCAGCACCTCCACGCTGACTAAGGCACGACCTGCCGCTGGCTGAGGATGCAAGTACGGCGGTCAGTACCGCTGTCGTGTACGTCCTACGACCCCTGGCACTGCCAGATTTCGTAGGTGAGCGGCTGCCCAGCGGGGACCCTGCCAAGCTCTTTACCGGCGGACACTTGCTGCCAGAGAAGCGTCTGGTCAATGCCGCTGACGGGATAGTAGACGGTTGTCCAGTACGCCCCCACCACGTAGGCGTAGCGGCCCTGGAACTTGACTGTCCCCGCGTGGGTCGCCACCACCTTGCCACCCGCGACCGGCTGACCTGTGGGGGCCGCCTCACACCCAGGACTGGGCGTAGCGGTGTCTGCTCCACTACCGCTGACATCCACCACCGGCCCGGTAGCAGTGGCAGGCGGCTGGTCGGCGGCGGCAGCAGCGGGGCTGGCGGTGACGACTACGGCTGCAGGATCACTGGACGGGCCGGTAGCAGCCGCGACCACCGCACTCTGGCTGCCGGGCTTGCTGGGGTGGATGATCCCGCTAAAGATAACGACCACTACCACCAACAGGATCGCTGCTATCCCGGCGGCGATCAGCTGCCCGCTGCGGCCTTCCTGCTGCCCCCGCTGGTTGTCCCGCAGGGCAGCGATCCGCTCCCGCGCACTACCTGTTCGTGCATACAACCTTGTTGGTCTTGTTGGTCTTGTTGGTCTTGTTGGTCTTGTTGGTTCGTTCTGCATCTTGTCCCTCCTTGCTTGGGCTATATAAATGTGACTGCTGGTAAAGCACCAGCAAGTCGCCGACTGGCAAATCCTGCCCCACTGCCGCCTGCAACTGCTGGTGCAGTGACCCGCCTTCCGCGACCAGGTAGGCGGCGGCCACCACTGGCAGAGGCAACGCCGCCCCCAGTAGCGGGCGCAACGCCGACCGTAGCCGCCCCACGTCCAGGCTGGCGAAAGGGGTGGCCCCCATCAGCAGGGCGTAGAGGTCGTAGCGCACGCTGCTGCCTGCCCCGCTGGGCCGGACGAAGATCAGCAGGTCGCCCTGCTCCCGCCGCAAGGCAGCCGGGATCGCCGCCCCCTGCACCAGGAGCAGCCGACCCGCCGACCCGGTCAGGCCGTCGGCTACCAGCCCCGGCCAGCAGGCCAGCCGTGATCCTGCCAGCAACAGGGTGGTCGGTTGCGGGCTGGCTGCTCGCCTGCTCCCCGCTGGCCCAGCAGCGGGCAAGACAGCATCCACGCCCGTAACCCCTTCGGCAAGGGGGATGAACTCGCGCAGCCAGCCACCTAGTCTGGCCCAGCACTCTCTCCACGATAGCTGCATTATTCCTCCTCCTCGCCCAGTCGCCACGCTGACGGTGGGGCAACCGTCACCACCAGGTCGCCGCGCTTGCCACCGCGCACCCCAGCATCGCCCGCGCCCTGGACGCGTCGCTGCCCACCCTCAAAGCCGCTGCTGCTACGGAAGCTCAGCTTGAACGGCAGTAGCCTCCGCCCCTGGCCCCAGCATTGCGCGCAAGGCTGCTCCGTCACCGTCCGGCTGCCCTCACAGGTGGGGCAGGTGGCAACTTGCCAGCCGAACAGCGGGCTGCGGGGCGGCTGCGGGCTGCTCCCTACCGCGCAACCGGGGCAGGCTTGCACCGCCGCCGCCCCCGCCCCCTGGCAGCGGGGGCAGGGTTCGTAGCGTTCGCGCTGCACCACCACTGTCCCCCCCTCCCGCTGTACCCCAGTAGGGTAGACGGTGATCTGCACGTCGTCGCCAACAGCCTGCTGGGGCAGCGGGAGAGGCCGGGGGCGACCGCTGCGGGGGTGGGCCAGTGCGGCGGCCTGCTCCGGCCCGAAACTGGTGTGGAGCTGCCTTGCCGCTACCTCGTTCAACATCCCCCGGTCGAAGGCTGCCCGCGCCGCCTCATCACTGAGCAGCCGATACGCCCGGTTGACTGCATCGAACTGCGCGCTGGCAGCGGGGGCCGGGTTCAGGTCGGGATGGTATTGGCGGGCCAGACGGCGGTAAGCCGCCTTGAGGTCGTCAGCGGTTGCGTTGTGGCCCATGCCCAACACCAGGTAGGGGTCGGGACTGGGATTTGTCACTTGCTCACCCCCGGCCCGGCTAGCTGGCACGTGCGGGCCGCGTGCTGGGTCGGGTCGGCGGGGCCGCTGCAAGTCCACCGCTCCAGCCGGTACGGCTGGCTAGCCAGGCCCAGCGGCGTGCCAGCTGCTACCGTGCCACCGTCCTGCACCAGCGGGCCTTCCAGACCAGCGTAGACCAGGTGGGTAGCGTTACCTGCTGCATCCCCTGCTCCGTAGAGGTAGACGATATTGCCGAGGGCGGTGCCGAAAGCGACCTTGATCACCCCAGGGAAGGCGGCCACCGCCATCTTGCCGGTGCTGGTCACGACCGGCGCACCTGCCGCCCCACCGCTCGCCACCTGCACCGCGACCAGGCTGCGCTCGTCTGCCGCGCCGCTGACTGTTGCCCCCGACGGCACCACCGCTGCCGCTGCTGCCTCAGCCCGTGTGCGGGTATCCACCAGGCGGGTAGCGTGTGGCGTGTAGCCGATCAACAGGGCGACCAGGATCAGCCCGATGGTGGCCCCCCCAGCACGCCAGGCGAACCGCTTGCCACCTGTACTCAACCCTACCATAGCCATAGTATTATCCTCCTACTTCGTGTACGGTTCTGGATCAACGCGGGTCGCCTCGGCGACGTTGTGGTTGACCTCGCCTGGCTTGAGGGTGGCGAGGGTGGCGATTGGTCGCTGGCCCTGCCAGACCTCGTAATGCAAGTGCGGGCCGGTGCTGAAGCCGGTGCTGCCCATCTCGCCGAGGACGGTACCGCGCTCGACCGCTTGGCCGTCAGTCACCAGCACCTTCTGGAAGTGGCCGTAGACGGTGTTGTAGCTGCGGCCTGTGGTCGGATCGATGTAGCCGAGGATGTAGACCCCGTTGCCCAGGCCGGTGCCGTCGGCGCGATCCTTGAAGGTGTAGGCGACCCCGCGCTGGCTGGCATGGATCGGGCTGCCGAAGGCGTTGTGGTTGCCGTTGTAGGCGAAGTCCAGCCCGCTGATGCCCTCGCTCTGCCAATGTTCAGCGTTATCCTGGGTGATCACCCAGTCCAGGCGGGTAGGATCAATCGGACGACCCTGCGGCTTGTCCTCAGCCGTGGTGCCGATAGGACTTTGGGCTGGCTGGCTGGCAGGCAGTTCCACCCCCAACACGGCCTGGGCCTCACCCATGACCGGGCTGGAGGCTTGTGGGCGGCTGTCCACTAGGCGGGTGAAGCGCGGCTGGTAGCCGATCAGCACCCAGCCAGTCAGCAGCAGCATGGCGGCCCCGCCCGCGATCAAGGCCCAGCGGCGGGGTCGGGGTGGGTTGGCTGGTCGGGCTGGGCCACTTTGGGCCAGGGTTGCTGGGCCAGGTAGCGGCGCAGTCGCATCACCGTCGTATTGCAGTCGTCCGGCTACCAGCCGCCCCCAGGATGGCACGGCTCCACTGCGCTCGTCACTAACTACCTTCCGCATCTGCTGGCTCACTGCTGCACCTCCGCTGCCCGCCAGCTTGCCACCAAGCCGTTGACGGTGGCGATGTAGGCGGCCTCGTTGTTATTGTCCGCACTGGGCGCATAGCGGGGGATGATCGTCTCTGGCGTGCAGCGATCCGAACCGGCACCGCAGTAGAGGCCGGACTGGGTGATCAGCTTGTACCAGTGTTCCGCACTCTGCACCCAGTTGTTGTAGGCCGCGTAGCCGCCGCTGCACCTATAGCCCGCCACGCAGCGGATGTTGCCGACGGAGAGGTTGGCAACCGCTGCCCCCGCCGTACCGGCGGTACTCTCGTGGACGAAGAAGGCCACCATGTAGACGGGATCGATGCCGTACTGCACCCCCAGGTCGTAGAAGGCTTGACCGTTATCCGCTGCGGGCGAACTGTACTGCCGCAGTACCCACCCGATGGTCGCCACGCTAATTGAAGGTGCGCCGCGCAGGTCGTGGTCGCCCGCAGCGGCGCGGCGCACTGCCCGGCTACCGTTGGGGGCGGCGGCGGGCGCGGCTACGCCTACCATGTTCGCTGGGGGCGGAGCTGCCGTGACCGGCTGTTGCCCTGCGCTGGTCTCTGCCTGACTTACGTAGCTCAAGCTATGGCTGGCAGTGGGGTCGCCGTCCTGCCAGTAGCTGGCCGTCTGGGGGGTAGGGGGCTGCAAGGCAGCCGCGCTGACCCTGCTGACCAACTGCCAGCCGAGGCCGAGGCCGCTAACGGTCAGCCAGCCACTCAAGCACAGGCCCAGTAGCAGAATCGTCCCCCGCTTGAACCGTCGCAGCACCCGCCGCTTGTTGTTCATGCCATTTCCTCCTTGCCTTGCCCTGCCAGCCTTGTTCGTCGGGCTGCCGCGAACCGCCTAACCCCTTTACCCAGCCCCAGCCCCAGGCTGATCATGTCCTGGCGGAGCGGGTCGTAGCCGCTCCCCTGCATCCCCTGCACCGCCACCAGTTGTACGCCCCCCTGCCCTAGCGGCACGATCACCTGCCCCCCTTGCAGCAGTGACCAGCCCGCGGCGAACGCGCCGCGCACCTGCTGCCAGCGCAACTGTTCCGCCTCGGTCGCGGCGGGGTCGGGGTGGGCGGCGGGCAGCAACTCGCCCGCCACCGCCCCGGCCACCGTCATCAGCAGCAGCCGACTGCGCTCGTAATCCAGGTCGTAAGCGGCTAGCCTGCGGCTCAGGGCCGCAAAGGCTGCATAGTACATGGTCAGCCAGGGCAGCCCCCGCCCTGCCAGTGCCGCATAGTAAGCCGCCAGCCGGATTGCCCAGTCCAGAGCCGCCTCATATGTGCGGCGGCGGGGGTAGGCGGCTACCGTGTGGTGGCGTAGGCGGTCGTCGGACGGCGCGGAAAGAGCCGCCAGGTGGCGTTGGAACTGCCACTCGGCCTGCCACCAGGCTCCCCGCCCGATCCGCAGCAGTGCCAGGTGGCGCAGCCGCCGCACGGCCTGCTCACCTTCGACCCCCCCGCCCAGGCACTCGGCGAGGGGAATGACTGCCCCCAGCACCAGGCCGTCTCGTACCATTACCACCTCGTGGTCGAGGTCAACCGCGATGCCGCCGAGCGGGTCCACCCCGACCGTGATGCTGCCGCTATCGGTCAGGGTCAGCACCCACTCCCGCAGAGCCATCTCAGCCAGTTCTCTCCCAGCGTGCTGGGCGGTCGGGTGCAGGCGCAAGCCACCAGCGAGGAAGCTACCGTCGGCAGGCGCAGCGGCCCCGTCCACGACAAACTGGTAAAAGCGTGGCAAGCCGCTCACTGGCCCACCGCCTTACAACTTGCCGCCAGCATCTGCGCCTCATCCTCTTTGGCCGGGCGCAGGTGGGCCAGCGTTCCGTCGTTAACGTAGTAGAACGTCCGGTTCTGGATCGTCTGGTAGATGTGTGGGTAGCCAGTGCCAGGTACCTGGCAGATACCCACCACTGCGGGCAGCAGGCCGATGTCGCCGCTGAACATGGTGGTGGGCGGCCCCTCGACCGTGATGCCCTGGCTGAGGTTCGACCCCGCGACCACGATCAGGCCCGGCCTACCGCGACCGTCGACGGCCAGGTTGACCGACTCGATGTAGGTCGGCTGGCCGCTGGCCCGCTCCTCGGCCAGGTTGAGCCAGGTGTAGACCCGATCCATACGAGGCCGACCGTACTGATAGTCATCCTTCTTGACTGCTAGGAAAGGGCCGACCACGTAGACCAGCAGCAGGATCGCTGTTATCACACCAGCACCTCCGACCAGCCAGCGCACTGGCAGCTGGATAGTGCGCTGGCCGAGCTGTGCCCCCTGTTGCGGGTAGGTAGCAGCGCGGGCCGCAGGCTGCTGGTCAGCTTGCCCGCGCTGCCTGGTCGGGGGTTCGTCACCCTCCTCATCCGGCCAAGCCTGCTCATCTTCTTCCGCTGCCTCATCCACCGAGCGGCTGGCCGCCTCGTGCAAGCGGCGCAACTCGTCCCCGGCGGGTACGCTAGCGATCTCCACTTGCCCAGGCCGCTCCCGCAGCGGCTGTTCGCTGGCTGGGGGCAGCAGCCTTTCCCCGGTCTGGGTGAAGCCACCTACCGGGGAGCGGTGGTAGCTGCTTGTTTGGTCACGTTCACGGCTCATCTTGATCCCTCCTTGCATTACTTGTCCACCCAACGGATCGCCGCCCGCAGCCCCGGCACCCGCCGGGCGAGGCGGCCAAGCCTGGCGGCCCAGTCGTCAGGTTCGCTCGCTGCCGCCTGGTCTACCGTGCGCCCCCCCTGCTCCTCGATGCGGACACGCTGGGGGGCGGTCAGGCTGGTAGTGGTGCTACTACCAGCTTCGCGTTGTTCCCGTTCCAGGCCGCGCCAATCGCGGGTGGCGGTCGGGAGCGACGGCCCTGCGCCTACTTGCAGCGGGGCGGCTGGTGCCGGGGCTTGCGCGGCCCGGCTGCCAGTGGCTACCCGCCGCCCCTGCTCCTGCACCTCGGCGGCCCGGAGCGGTCTGGTCGGGGTGGCGTAGCTGGTCGCTTGGCTGAACTGCATCCGCTGGTAGAGGTCGAGGAAGGTAGCCAGCGGCACCACCTGCCCCGCTAGCTGCTCCCTCGCTGCCGTGAGTGGCAGCCGCAGCACCTTGAGTGTGCTGTCCGGGTCAACCACGATCCCCTTCTCGGCCACGATGCGGGCCGTCTCGTAAGCGGCCATCCCCTCGGAGGTTGACCAGAGCGTGAGCCAACCAAAAGTTCGTTCCCTATGCGCCTGGCCCAGCCGCAGGCCGACGTGGTAGCGGGTGAGCGCATCCTGGTCGCGACCTACCACCTTACCGTGCGCTACCCGCCGGATCAGCACCTTGGCGTAATCGTTGCAGAGCGGCGCACCGCCGTCGGCCCGCATCTTTTCGAGCGCGACCGCACCGGGGGTGGCAGAGTAGGTGCGGTAGGTAGGCAACTTCGCCCCGTTCGTCCGCTCGATGACGATCTCCCAATACTCGGCCAGCATTTGCAGGTAGCGGGTGCAGCCCGCGATGATGATGTCGTCGGCCTTGCGCCCAACGAAGCTAAGACCTCGCTCCCGCACCGCCTGCAAGGCGGCCAGCACGGTACGCGCCTTGCGCTCGCCGCCGATGGGCAGCACCGTCGGCTCCACCTCTTGGGGGCAGCGACTAACTTCCACCAGGGTCGGGTAGACCAGGATGGTAAGCAGCGGGCTGTCGTACACGAGGCTGACCTCGACCTGGGCTTGCAGCCAGGCCCCGCCGCAATCATCCAACCCCTCCGGCCAGACGTTGCACTTCGTCTTCGCCACGTAGCCGCTGGTGCGGGTGGGCAGTGGAGCGAGGCCGACCAGCGGCGTAGCGGCCCTCGGCGCGGGGGCTGCATTGGCGGCGGGGGCGGGGGTGGCAGCCCGCTTACCCAGCGGGGGCGTAGCCGTACCACCCACACCGGGGGCCGCATCGTTGAGGTGCGGTAGGGGCGGTGCGCCTGGCACCCGCCCGTCATAGTTTGTTGTTGGCTGCATACCCATCACTTCCCCCCTCCGCTAGTCGTGTTCACCCCGCTCTAATCTGCTCTAATCTTGCTGCTGGGTGGTAGTCTGCTGCTCTTGGCCCAGGTCGGCCAGCTTCGCCCTGGCGCGCTCCAGTTGCAGGCGCAGCACCGCCGTCTCCGCGTCGTCTCCCTGCCCCGCCTCTACCTCACCCCGCCTCATGGCCGAGGACGAGGGTGGGCGGCCTGGATGGGGTTGGGGGGGTAGGCCTCTCCTCCACCGCCCCCTCCCCCTAGAACATTCGGGGCAGAGTCTCGCCCTGCTGCCGCTGCTCTACCATGTAGGCTGGGGTCTGCCCCTCGCTCACTGCCCGCTGGGTGGCGTACTGCCACAGGTTCGCTGGATTAGTCATCGTTCCCCTCCTCTATGATCTGCTGGGCGACGGCCAGGCGGTAGCTGGCAGTGACCTCGCCCGCGGCTCCTACCCTCGCTGCCCGCCGTAGGTCGGGGTCTATACGCCGCTCGGCACGGCTGGCTAGGCCGAGGGTGTAGCGGTCGTAGCTGCGCTCACAGGCCGCCGTCCGCTGCCGCTCCTTGCGTGACTTGCTCTGGGTATGCTGGATCGTTGCTTTCATCTGGTTTGTGCCTCCTTAATGCAAAATGCCCCTACGCTGGTCGCTGGTGGGCGAACCGCGCAGGGGCAAGTGAAGATCATCGCCATAGCCCTCCCTGGTCGAGGTGGAGTCCAGCTATGCTGATCTCTATCCGACTCCGAGGTTGCTGTGGTATAATCCGACTCGCCTTCGCTACGTGGCCTGAGAAACCTTAGCGTTGGCTGTTGTACCCTCACCTCGGTTTCAGCCGGGGTGGGGGTATCCGTCTATTTAGTTATTTCCTAGAAACTATGTCCTCACTGTTCACCTAGCAGTTCGTTCAGAAAGTCGCGCACTCGCCTAATGTCAGCACGCTGGTCGGCGGTGGATGGAGGCGCAAGTTCCCCCTTATCTACCCGCTTTGCCCAGCTGTTACCCCAGTAGCTCTGCTGACGAACACCTGGCTGTCTGGTTGGTTCATCTTGTTGTGCTGGTTGGACTTGGCGTGTAGGAGAATGATCCGCTCGGATCGGATCGGCATTTGGTTGAATTGAGGTAGATGAGACGTAGCCACGTATGTCACGGAGCCTAATCTCTCCTCGCATATAAGCTGCCAGGGCTGCTGGGTTTTCAGCGGCGGCGATACGTATCTCCACGTAGTCAGTAGACTTGCCCAGCAGCTTTGCCACTGACTCATTAGTGCCATAGTGACTTTTGAGACGTGACAAAGCTGCACATTCGTCATCGATCCGCAAATCATTACGTTGCAAGTTCTCCAGCAAAGCGACCAGTTCTGCCTTGTCATCATCGTAGTCGCGCACCACAACCGGGATTTGGCGCAGGCCTACCTCCAGCGCAGCAGCTAGCCTGCTCGAACCAGCAACCAGTTCATATACAGGTCGGTCGGATCGTGCGCCAATGTTGCGCACTATAACCGGCTCCAAAACTCCGTATTCCTCAACTGAAGCGGTTAGTTCCGCTTGCTGTCCTACATCGCGGTACTGGCGCGGCTGACGCGGATTAGGTTTAATAACACGGGGATCAAGATCGGTAACATCTTCCTCATTACCAACCAGTTCTGAAACTTGGGTCGTTGGTCTCAGCCCAATCGGGGCTTCGGCAAGCCCTCTAATCTGCGTAGCGAACTTTGAGGGCTTATTGGGCATGGCTTGGTTCCTCAACCAGTGAACCCACGATCTCACGGGCAAGCTGCCGGTAAGCAACCGAGGCTTTACTGTCTGGCTTGTAGTTCAGCACTCCTTCAGCAACCGCAGTCGCTTCGGACATGGCTATGCTACGAGGGATGACCGTCTGATAAACCAGCCGCCCATACGACCGTCGCACCTCATCCTCAATGGTCAGGTGGAGATTTGTGCGGGCGATAAGCATGGTACAAACTATGCCTGTGATGCGGACATCGTGCTTAAGTCGCTTTCGCACGTCGCTCAAGCTAGACTCCAACTGCTTCATGCCCCGCAAAGCATGAGGCTCAACCTGCAGCGGTACGATGATCTCATTCGCCGCCATGTATCCGTTAATGGCATACAAGCCAAGAGACGGTGGCATATCAATTATCACGAAGTGATAATCATCTACAACGCTGGCAATACCATCTTGCAGCAGCTTTTCGCGCCCTGTCGTGCCGAACAACCCCATCTCGGCGGCGGCCAAGGTGGGGTCGGACGGCATCAAATGGATGCCGTTCCCAAGGTCTTGGATGGCATAGTGGCTGTCTTGATCGGGGTTGTGTAGCACATGATTGACCCCATGCTCAATGTCGTAGGCATTCAAGCCAAAACCGCTAGTCAGATTGAACTGCGGGTCAAGGTCTATGAGAAGAACCTTAAACCCCTGTTGAGCAAGTTCCTCACCCAACGCAGTGGTGGTTGTTGTCTTGCCCACTCCACCCTTCTGGTTGGCAATCGCTATTACTCTTGCCCTAGTCATTTTCCTGCTCCTTGCTATCCGATCCAAGCGGATCGGTTATGTAGTGCTTAAATGCCTCCCAGTCACTACGCGCTATCTTCCAACGGCGACCATAGCGCGTAGCTACTAGTCTGCGACCGAGATAACCAACCTTGATCCAGTCGCGTACTGTCTGGTCATTCACGCGTACCTCTGCTGCAGCCTCTGCGGTTGTGATGATGTCCTGACTGTTCTTGCTCACTTGCCTAACCTGCCTTTATTATAGAGCGTCCTATCTACGTTGTCAAGCCATCATAGCACAGATTAGGCAAAATAGCCAAATAAGCATCCGCTCGGATCGGATCGCAGGCTGGTTTGCAAAACCCAATTGGAGCAACCAATTGGAGCAACCAAAAGATGCCATAGCAAGAACCGTGAAGTACCCCGCGACTAAAGTCGGGGGCTTCTACGCAGCATTACTGCTACGTTGGCTGCTTCCCAGCCGGAGAATGTTCAATGCAGCGTTGTAGTCACGGTCAAGCTCCACCCCACAAGGGCAGGAGTGCCATCGTTCGGCTAGCTCCTTCTTCTTGACAAGACCGCAACCACTGCAAGTTTGCGAGGTGTAGGCTGGGTTCACATACAACACTGTGCGACCGGCACTTTCAGCCTTGTTGCTACAGAACTGTTGGAACTGCGACCAGCCTACATCCGATATTGAAAGGGCCAGACTGTGCATCTTCACCATGTTGGCAGGCTTCAAGTCCTCGAACACGATCACGCAGTAACGGTTGACCAACTGCCTGCTCAACTTATGGGCGAAGTCAGCCCTTTGGTTGCGGACACGCCGATGCACCGCAGCGACCGCCTTCCTTGCTTTGTTGCGGCGATGCGAACCCTTGACCTTGCGGGCGAGTGCCTGCTGCCCCCTCGCCAACTTAGCCAGCGACTTCCGCAAGTAGCGGGGGTTGGTGAACTGCTCACCGTTGGACAAGGTGGCAAAGTAGTTGAGGCCCATGTCAATGCCAACCGCTGCATCACTCACGGGCAAGGGCGCGGCCTCAACCTCTACGCTGAAGCA
>JBBROH010000055.1:0-21055 GCA_038229595.1 Chloroflexia bacterium
CGTAGAGTTGCTCACTGAGTGCGCTGAGTGCGCTGATCGGCGCGTCAAGCGGGAGGCTGATGCTGCTCGGACTCTGCTCGGCGGCGGCCTGGGCGGTCTCCAGGTCGCGGTCATTGATCGCGTTCAGCATCGCAGAGGCCTGGCTGATCGTCATGCCGCCCTCAAGCTGCTGTTGCAGCCAGCGGATGGTCGCTATATCGCGCTCAGAGTAGAGGCGGTAGGCCTTGCTGGTGCGGCGGGGGGCGAGGATGCCATAGCGTCGCTCCCAGGCCCGCAGGGTGCTGGCGGGGATGCTGGTCATCTTGACCACCGCTTTGGTGTTGTAGAGCGGCCTATCATCATGGCCCTCGATAAACTGCTTGACATTCATCTTTCGCGCCCTTCGTTTGCCCATAAGCATATTGTAGCTGCCCTATGCAATCTGATCTTACCATAACCAGGCTGCTTTGTCAATAGTTTGTACAGGGTTTGGGTTGCGATGGAGATAGAAGTAGCCGCCCCTGGTGGTGGGCGGCTAGGCTGGGTTGCAGAAAACAGCTAGGGCCTGGCTAATGGCGCAGGCGGCTGGCTATGTCGCTGGCAAATAGTGGTGGCAAGGCAAGATTGCGGCAGCCCCGGCGGTTAGTCGCCCAGGCCGTAATCGCGCATCAAGGCGTAGAGTTGGGCGAGTTCGAGGCTGAGGCTCTGGGCGGTGCGAGCGCGGTCGCCGCTGTACTGTTCCAGAGCCTCCATGATCGTCAGCTTCTCCACCTCGGCCACGATGCTGCGGAGGCTGCTATGCTCGCGCACCCGCGCCGCAATATCTACCATCTTGCCGCGCTCGGTGCGCCCACTGAAGACGATCTGGTGGCTGGTGATCACTTCGCCCTGGGCAAGGACGACGGCGCGGCGCAGGGTGTTCTCCAACTCGCGCACGTTGCCCGGCCAGTCGTAGCTCTGCAACACCTGGATCGCCTCGGAGGAGATGCGCGCAGGCGGCGCGTCGTCGGTATAGCGGTGCTTCTCCAAGAAGTGTTCGGTCAGCAGCGGGATGTCCTCTTTACGCTCACGTAGGGGCGGTACGTAGATGGTAACGACGTTGAGGCGGTAGTACAAGTCCTGGCGGAAGCGGCCAGCGGCCACCTCGTCCTCCAGGCGGCGATTGGTGGCGGCGATCACGCGGGCATCAACGGGGATGGTGACGCTGCCGCCCACCCGCTCGATCTCGCGCTCTTGCAGCACCCGCAAGAACTTGCGCTGGATGTTCAGGCTCATCTCGCCAATCTCGTCCAGGAAGATCGACCCCTTGTGCGCCCGCTCAAAGCGGCCCTTGTAGGTAGCAACCGCCCCGGTAAACGACCCCTTCTCGTGGCCGAACAGTTCGCTCTCCAACAGCGTCTCTGGCATCGCCGCGCAGTTGACCTTGACCAACTGGCCGTGGCGGTAGGTAGAGTTGGTGTGGATCGCCTCGGCCACCAGTTCCTTGCCGCTGCCGCTCTCGCCAGTGATCAGCACGGTGGCATCGGTGCCAGCCACGCGGCCAATCATCTTGTAGATCGTCTGCATGGCCGCACTCTCGCCGATGATGCGCTCTCTTGGCCGGTCTACGCGGGCGCGCAGGTTCTGCAACTCGCTAGTCAGCCGTTGCCGCTCGATCAGGCGGTCAATGGTGATCAGCACCTCATCCAGGTCGAACGGCTTGGTAATGTAGTCGTATGCCCCCAGTTGGGTGGCCTGGATCGCCAGGCTGGAACTGCCGTAGGCGGTCATCATGATAAAGGGAACGCCGCTGCCGCTAGCCTGCATCTCGCGTAGGACAGCGATCCCGTCCAACTCTGGCATCCTCATGTCCATCAACACCACGTCGGGGCGATCTACTTTGACTTGATCGAGCAACTCCTGACCACTACGCACTTCGACCACCGCCAGCCCCTCACCGTCCAGGAACTCGCGCAGGAGGCTGCGGATGCTGTTGTCGTCGTCGGCGACCAGCACAGTCTTGCCAGCACGTTGGGCGCGGCGTACTTCTTCGCTGCGAGCATCCTGCTCCATCTTGCTTCCCCCAGTCTACTACTTGCTAGCCTTGATGTTGATCGAACCGGTTGCGGCCTGGACGTTCAGCCTGCGCTCTGCCACGTTGCCTGTTGTTTGGATCGTCTCGCCAGTGCCAGCCCGCTGCACCGCATTGGGTAGGTTGAAGGCGGGATCGAGGCTGATATTGCCCACATCGCACTTGCCACTGAAGCTGATCGGCGGGTTAGTGGGCAGGGTAAGGTCAATAGAGCCGACCGCCGTTTTGATGCTGTTCTCGCCGGGGGCAAGCTGGCCGCTGAAGTTGATGCTCCCGGTTTTGGTCTCCAGCTTGAGTGGGCCGCTAAGGGCGGCGGTGGCGACCTTGAGGCCACCGACGTTCGCCAGCAGGTTGAGGCTGCCGCCGTAGCCGTTGGCCTCCACCTCACCCACGTCGGTGTTCACCTTGACCGCGATGCTGGCTGGGGCGACAATCTCCACGTCAATGCTACTATCGTGGATCAGGTTGAAGCGCAGCTTGCCGAGGTCTGACTTCGCTTCGGCGATGATCAGGAGGGTGCCGCCGTTCTGGGCCACCGTTACCTTCATCCGCTCAAGCTCCGCCGAGGCGGTGCCGTCGGTTGCGCCCCAGGCGTGGCGGGTGATGCGGTAGCTGAGGCTGTCGCCGCCGCGCACTGTCACCCTGCCAATCTGGTTCTGCACTTCGATGCTGCTAGCCGCCGCCACTTCGGGGCCGCTCTGCTGCACGCTGGTCTTCTCGGCCAACCCCAGGCTGAGGCCCACGTTGGTGAAAGCCCCCAGTACCAGCAGGATCAGCAGGATGAGGCCGATGGTAGCAAGCAGGCTGACACAGCCGTTACCCCCGCGCCGATTAATCATCTATCCTCCTCCCCAGCAGTTGGCTGGCTGACCGCCGCTTGCGGCCCGCTCCGTTCTCTCCGCCCCATGATAAGCTATCGTAGCCAGTCTGTCAAATTGCTGTGACAAAGTAGCTGGGCGGCTGGCTACCTGGTGGTCACTACGTCCGTCTTGACGTACCAGCCACCGAGGGTGCGAAAGCGGTCGCTGCTCTCGTAGATTGCGGGCAGGATTACGCCCGCCACCCGACTGCTGGTGGCGTAGCAGTAGAGGGGGTAGTAGAGGGGCAGGCTGGGTAGCTCGTCGGCGAAGATGCGCTGGAAGTCGGCGTAGTAAGCAGCCCGCCTGAGGGGGTCGCTGCTCTGGCGGCCATTCTCCATGTCGCGGTCGGCCTGGTCGTTCTGCCAGCCTGCGAAGTTGATGCCCTGGGGGTCGTCGGCCTGGGTCGAGTGCCAGAGGCTGTAGGGATCGGGTTCGTAGGGCAGGCTCTGCCAGCCGAGCAGCACCGCGTCAAAGTTGCGCGCTTGCAGGTGTTCTTCGATCAACTGGTTGCGGCTGAGCAGCGTAACCGTGACTGGCACCCCGATTGCGCCGAGGTCGCGGGCGATCAGGCCAGCCATCCGCGCAAAGTAGGGGTTGTCGGCGTTGGCTAGCAGGGTAAAGCTGAGCGGTTGGCCCGCTGGGTTGCGGCGGGTGCCGTCCGCCGTCAGCCGCCAGCCCGCCGCGTCGAGCAGGCTGGCGGCCTTTGCCGCGTCGTGGCTGTAGGCGGGGAGGTCGTTGCTGTACACGCCCGAACTTGGCAGTAGGGGGCTGCTGCTGACCACCCCCTGACCGTAGAGCGCATCGGTGACCAGTTGGGGGCGGTCGAGGGCGTAGAGCAGAGCCTGCCGCACCTCCTTCTGGCGGAAGATAACCTCGCGCAGGTTGAGGAAGATGAAGGTGGTGCGACCCAGTTCCTTGCTCTGCACCGTCAGTCCCGGCTGCTGGGCCAGGCGCGCTACCGCCTCTGGCGCAACGTAGCTGATTGCGTCAATCTCGCCCTGCTGATAGGCGGTGAGCAGGGTGGCGGTGGTGGGGTAGAAGCGGAAGACTAGCCGTTGGATGTAGTAGGGCAGGCTGGCGGGGCCGACCTTCGCCAGATGGTAGCGGGCATAGCGTTCGAGGGTAATTGCCGCTGGCCCTGGGCTGGGCGTGCCGTCGCCGCTGAGCAGCCGATAGGGGCCGGTGCCAATCGGCTGCTGATTGAGGGCAGCGGGGTTGCTGGCAAGCAGGTGAGCAGGTAGGATCGGTAGGGTGGTGAGACCGAGGAAGGGGGCATACGCCTGGGGCAGGCTAAACTCCACCGTCGCGCTGTCCACCGCCTGGGCCGTGACCTGCTGCCAGGGAGCGGCCAGGGTCGCATCACCGGCGAAGGCTGGGTCTTGGAGCAGGGCGACAGTGGAGAGGACATCGGCAGCGGTGAAGGGCGCACCGTCGTGCCAGGTCACCTCGCGGCGCAGGTTGAAGCGGTAGCGGGTGCCGTCGCTGCTAGCCTGCCAGTTAGTAGCAAGGTCTGCTACCAGCCTACCGTCCCCGTCGCGGCGAGTGAGGCCGCTGAACAGCAGGCTACCAACGTCGCGTTCGGCATCCTCGCGGGCAAAGAGGGGGTTTAGGTTGAGGCGGGCGACCCCACCAGCAGGCAATGTAACCCCTTCGATCATCGTGCCACCGACGGCAGGCCGCTCCTGACCAGTGGGCAGGGCGGTAAGCACCAGTAGCAGGCAGAGGATGATACCCACCGCTGCGATGATCGCCTGGGTGCGGAAGCCGCGCACCATCCGCTTAGGCTGGCTTTGCGCTGATGATAGCGTAGATCAGGACGATCAGCAGGAAGGCGGCGGCCAGGCCGATGGTCAGGCGGAAGATGATCAGTTCGAGACCGCGCCGCGAGCGGTAGACCGAGCCAGCATCGCTGCCGAAGCCACCACTGAAGGCCGACGAGCGGCTCTGGGTCAGGATCAGGGTGATCAGGCTGATCCCCAGGATGATCATCACGATGTCGAACGAAACATTAAAGTTCAACGGGAGCTACTCCTTCTGGGCAGGGCGCAGGCTACGCCCCAGTGGGATGCGGATGCTTAGCAAGCAAAATGGCGCAGCACAGTGCGCGTGCTGCTGATTATACCATGCCAGGCTGCGATTTGGCAACCTAACGCGGCCACTAGCTCACCAATCCGCAGCAGCAAGCTGGCGAAGTGGGGACAGCGGCCAGCCAGCTTCTTGCGGTCGAGCAGGCCGAGCAGTTCGAGGCCGTGCCGCTTCTGGTACTCTCCCCTCTGCGTCTGGCGGGTGGCCGCCTTGAGTGCCGCCAGCACATCAAGCTTGGCTACCTGCTCCAACTCCTTGCTCTTTGGCAGCGCATTGCGGTTGAAGCCCTGCTTGTAGTAGCCAGCCAGGGCTTCTACGTCAGCCAGGAACCAGGTCTCCATGCACTGCACGATCAGGTAGACGTTCTGGTTAGTTGCACCTGCTGGCAGGCTTATTTGCGCGTCGTTGTTCGTAGCTGCCATTCGCTGGAAGAAGCTGATCGTCTCCTCGGTTGCGCCCTTCTCTGCCTCGCTATCGATCAGCAGGATAGCGATCTCGCCCCTGCTGAGGGTGTACTGGAACAAGTTGACCGCTTCATTCCTTGAGCCACAGGCAACCACACGCGGGTGTCGTGGCAAGCTATCGAACAGGTGACGCATATTGCGCCGCAGGTCGTTGACTTTACGCCGCTCTGAAGCCGAGTCTGAGCCGCGTCTGCCGCCTTCCATGTAAATGACTACGCTAGCTGAGGGTTGCTTCTGCTTCATAAGCGATTCCCCCCGAAACCGTTCCTCGCCCAGATTTCGCCGAGGTCGTAGTCACTGTCCAACCAGACCTTCAGTTCTTCGCGGTCAAGCCGCCGCATCTTCGTTGCCCCGTCTTCCTTGTCGAAGACGACTACATCCTCCGGCGTGTCGGTGAAGTAGTCCACCAACTGGCGCGAGTGGGTAGTGACGATAATCTGCGTATGCTGGGCGGCTTCCTTGAGCATCCGGGCCAGTGGGCCAATGGTGTCGGGGTGCAAACCGGTCTCTGGCTCTTCCAGGCAGATCAGGCGCGGTGGCGCGGCGGCAGGTGGGCTTTGCAACAGCACCGCCAGCAACGCTAGCCAGTGCAGCGTGCCGTCAGAGAGGCGAGTAGCGGGGATCAGGTGTTCATCCTCCTTCAGCATCAGGCGCAAGAACTCGCCGCCAAGCACCTGCACACGCACATCATTCCTACCTTCTTTGAATTCGTTGAGGTAACGGCGCACCTGGGCGCGGAAGCTGCGATCCTTGCTCAGGTTGTTGTACACGGCAGCAAGATTGCTGGCATCCTCGGCCAGCAACGCCGTATCGCCGCTGGCAGAGATCGGCTTGATGTTGCGAACGTCGGCGTTGCGGCCCAGGCTCCAATCGCGGTAGAGGCGAAAGGAGCGGAACAAGTCGTTGACGTAGACTGTCTCCCGGTTCATTTCATCTCTGTAGTTCTCATCAACCATGGGACCTACCCAGTTAGACAGCGTCCCTGCAGCTCTTGAGTGGAAGTCGTAAAGAGCAGGGATGTTCGCAGCAGCTCTTGATGCAACATCCAAGAAGCTGTGCCTGCTGCCAAACCTGCTTGCATCTTCTACTGCGTATTCAGCAACGCCCCTGTGCTTATCGTCCTCGCCAAAGGTCAGCCAAAAGCGTACAGGGTCAAGCGGTACTTCTTCATAACTATAGGGTAGCAAGGTGTCAATCCAAGCTCTACTGTTCTGCTCGCCTTGCCAAATCCACTCTGCTATGCTCCCACTCTTGCCTATAAGATGCTCCTGGACTTCCCCTCGCCCTGCCGCCTGCAACAGGCTGATCGCGTCCAGAAAGTTGGACTTGCCGCTGGCGTTCGCGCCAACCAGGATGTTGAGCGGGCGCAACTCTAGCTCTGCTTCCTTAAAGGACAGCAGGTTGGTCAGCTTGATGCTGCTGATCGCTACATTGCGGGCAGGCTGGTTGGCGGCTGCCTTGCGCCGTTCGCGGGTGGTTGTTGCCATGCTTACTCCTCCCAACCTCCGGTGAGTAACTTTAGAACGTCGTCACCCCCGTAAAGGTGCAGCGACCGATCCGTAGGGCTGGCACGTAGTAGTTGATGTCACCCATCCCGTTCTGGCTCCACCAATCCTGGCAGAGCTTCGCCTGGCCTAGCTCCTCCACCGTGTCCAGCAGTTCGAGGACGCTCTGGGTAAAGCGTAGATTGCGGACGGCGGCCACAATCTTGCCGTCCTCTACCAGGAAGGTGCCGTCCCGCGTGGTGCCGGTAGCTACTACCCGCTGTGGGTCGGGGCAGTGGGTGTAGTGCAGGCGGGTGACGAGCAGGCCACGCTCCAGGTGGCTGACCAGGTCGCTAATGCTGGCCTCGCCCGCTGCCATTAGCACGTTGGCAGGCAGGACAGCGTCGCCGTACTCAAAGGGGTTGTAGGCGTGGCCGGTGGTCGTCTTGCCTGGCTCCTGGCTGGCGGTATAGCTGTCGTAGACGACCCCCTCGGCGACTCCGTTGGTGATCAGGTTGACCCGCTGGGTGGGCTGGCCCTCATAGTCAATCGCCAGCGGGCGGCAGCGGGGGTCGCGGGCATCATCCCACAGCGTCACCTGCGCGCCCGTCACCCGCTGGCCCAGCTTGTCGATCATGAACGAGTAGCCATCTTGCACAGCGCGGGCGTGCAGGCCCCAGCCGACCGGGAAGCGCACCATGTCGGCTACACAGTCTGGCTCCAACACCACAGCGTAATCGCCGGGAGCGATCTCGCGCTGGTTCTGGTTTAGGCGGCACTTCTCGGCGGCGGTGCGGCCCAGGGCTGCTGCGTCCAATTCGTCAGCGTCGCGGCTGAGGGCATCGGCGTAGCCCGTCCCCTGGCCGTTGTCGAACAGGGCGCGCAGGTAGGCGGTCGTACTCGGCGCGTAGGCCCGCACGCCCAGCGAGTTGACCACCGCCAGTTCGTCTACCGTGGCCTTGTAGGTGCCAAAGCTGGCGAAGCCCGCACCCTCGGCGGCAGCCACGATCTCGCGCACCGCATCTGCCCTGGTCTGCGGCAGTTGCCCTGCTACGCTCGCGTAGAAGTAGGGAGCGGTGGCTGGCCCGGTGCTGTCGGCCTGCGGCCCCGCTAGCGACTTGAACAGGGGATTGGGCTGCAACAGCTTCGCGGTTGCCACCGCCTGCGCCAGGGTGCGGGCCAGCGCGTCGGGTTCGAGGCTGTGGACGGTTAGGCGGGCGACCGCCCCGTTGACTACTACGCGCACTCCTACCTGCACGTCGTCCTGGTAGACGTTCTGGTGGATTTCGCCGTGGGCGTAGCGGGTGACCGCCTGCGAACGACGCAGCAGCAGCAGTTCGGTCTGCTCGGCGGTCGAGGTCTTGAGCGCAGCTTCCAGCCGAGCCAACGCCTGCTCCTGTCCAATCAAGTTGAGCGACATCACTTTCCTCCCTTGACCACGTTGAGGTTGGTAAAGAGGGCCGGGCTGGCCCCATGGCTGACGGCAGCCGATTGGATCGGTTCGCCCTTCGCGCAGCCGAGGAAGCCCCACAACTGCCACTCGCCCAGCCCAGCCACCGCCTGGCAGTTGCCCCAGAAGGTGGGGGTTAGTTCGCTGAAGCTGGCTCCCTTCCGCAGTTCACCCAGCTTGCCGTTCTTGATCTCGTAGCAAAGCTCTGTGCTGAAGTTGAAGTTCAGCCGCTTGTCGTCGAGGCTCCAGCTAGAAGGAGTGTCGAGGTAGTAGCCGTCGTCCACCTGGGCGATCAGGTCGGCAAGGGTGGTATCGCCCGGCCCCGCTTCGAGGCTGACGTTGGTCATTCGCACCATCGGCATCCGCCCCCAGCCGTCGGCGCGGGCGCAACCACCGCTGCTGCGCCCAATCGCGGGGGCGGTATCGCGGCTGCTGAGGTAGCCCACAAAGTTGCCTGCGCGCACAATCGGCAGGTTCTGGGCGGTCACCCCCTCGTCGTCCCAGCCGAACGTCCCCAGCCCCTCGGCCAGGGTCGCGTCGGCGGTCAGGTTGACGTGGGGCGAGCCGTACTGGAAGCCACCCAGCTTGTCGGTAGTCAGGAATGAGGTGCCAGCGAAGGCGGTCTCGGCCCCCAGCACGCGGTCAAGCTCAATCGGGTGGCCGCAACTCTCGTGGCAGAGCAGGGAGAGCATCTGCGAACCCAGCACTACCGTGGTGCGGCGATCCTCCACCCAGGGGGCGACGACGAGCGCGCCCGCCTCTGCACCAACCCGCTGGGCAACAGCGCGCAGGTTCAAGCTCTCAACGTACTCGAAGCCCGCCTGGTGGTAGTTGTCGAAGCTGCGGTGGTAGCTGGCTCCTTCAGCGCGGGCGTGGGCTGCCACCCCGCCGCCAGTGGAGGTGAGCCGCTGGCGCAGGCGCAGGCCATTGCTGCTGACGAAGTATTTGCGCTGCTCGCGGCTGTAGAGGTGAGCGTTGGCCGTGTTGACGTGCGCGCCCTTGCTGGCCTCGTTGCAAGCGTCCAGCACCAGGGCAACCTTCTCGCTCAGCGGCACTGTGGCAGGGTCGCGCTGCACCGGGCTGGCGTACTCGGCGACCTCAGCGGAGGGGGCGGGGTCGAAGTCGCTGGCGTAGAACAGCGAGGGCGACTTGCGAACCGTTGCGCTGGCGTGGGCGATCTCCACCGCCGCGGCTACCAGGTCGCGCACGGCATGGCTGTCGCTGCGGGTGGTGCTGGCGAAACCCCAGCCGCCACCAACCAGCACGCGCACGCCCCAACCGTTATCCTCGGTGCGCTCCATACTCTCCAACGCGCCATCCCGCGCACTGATCGTCTCGGTGAAACTATCCTCCATGCGGGCCTCGGCGTAAGTGGCCCCAGCCCGCCGCGCCTGCTCGACGGCAGCTTCCGCAATCTCCTCGCGCATAGCAGCTCCTTAACTTGGTGATGATCTGGATCAGATTGAACGACCTTGTTGACCTTAAGGGGATCAAGGGTACCAGCCGCCTTCTTTACCATGCTGATGCTAGCGGTGGAAGGGTGTTCTGGGCGGAGGTAGCTTGACTGGCAACCCACATTGCACAAAGTCGGTTGCCACTAGCGCGGACTGCTGTTCGCTGAATATGTGGGCATCATCCCCTCCTTCGCTGGCTCTCGGTTAGCCGCTATTATACACCATCTCCCCAGCGACGAGCAGAGCCAGCCGGTGGCGGTAGCAGATTGCCCCTGCTCAGAAGCGATCCATTGACCGGGGGATCAGGAAGTAGAGCGCGGCAAGGGCGTAGAAGACCAGGGCGGCTTCGATGCTGAAGAAGGAGAGGATGAAGGTGAGGGTGTAGAAGACTGGCCCGAACAGGTAGGAGCGGGTCATCGCGCGCACCTGTTCGCCGCTGATGCTAGGGTTGACCAGCCTGGCCCGAATCGCGTATGTCCAGAGGGAGAAGTAGAAGATAGCGGTCAACAACTGCGTGCCGGTGTAGAGGACGGCGGCGGCCTGCTTGTCATCGGCGTGGCCGGCCCGGAAGTTGTCGCCCAGCACCGCGCTGGCGTGGGGGATGAAGGAGATCGCCATCAGCAGCAGCACGTTGAGCATCAGCAGTGGGCGGTTGACCCGCTGGATGTAGCGGAAGGTGATGTGGTGGTTGAGCCAGATGATGCCGATGATCAGGAAGCTGACCACGTACATCAGGTACTTGGGCCACTCCTCTGCCATCTGCTCTAGCAGCGACCCCTTGCCCGGCGCGTGGCCGAGGAAGGTGGGTATCTCTAGCACGAGCAGGGTGATCGCAATGGCAAACACGCCGTCGCTGAAGGCTTCAAGGCGGCTAATCGTGTTGCCATCCTGGTTGTGGTGAGGTTCGCTGGGCCGCTGCTCGTCTTGGGCGGCCAGTTGCTTCGGTTCTGCCATGCGCTACTCTCCTGTTGGTTTGCGGCCAGTATACGCCAACATGGTGGATAGTAGAACGGGGCAAGCGTTAGGGCTTCGTTTGAACTGGGCCTGCTACTCGCGGTTGCCGAGGGCGGCGGGGTCGTAGTTGTTGCCATAGTTCCAGAGCATCCAACCACTGGTGTTGTACTGGCTGGCGGTTGCGGTCTGCGCCTTCACCTCGTTGGGGCCGTAGGAGACGTTGTTGGAGGCGAAGGCTTGCAGCCACGGGCGCACTCGGCCATGCAGCAGGCTGATGCGGGCCTGCGACCGCTTCAAGGCCCAGGCGATAATCTCCGCTGGGTGCTGCTCTGGCAGGTCGTAGCCGAGGAAGCCCTTGCCGTAGGAGGTGGGGAACAGGGTGGGGCAGATGTAGTCGGCGTAGGCGGCCAGGCTCTCCAACTCCTGCCCTCCCCCCTGGTCGCCTTTGTTGGAGACGACCAGGCCGTAGGTGTTGGCCGCGACGAAGCCACCGAGCGGGCCGACCGCCTTCTGCGCTTCGATGTAGAAGGCTTGCAGCGCATCTGCCTGCCTGCCTGCCCCGGTGTCCGCGTCGTCCAGGTTGCCAGCGGTGGGGAACCAGGCCGAGTCGAACTGCACCTCATCAAAGCCACGGGCGACCACCTCTTTGGCGACTGCCAGGTTGTACTGCACGGCGGCGGGGTTGAGCGGGTTGAGCCAGCGGCTGCCATTCGCGTCCGTCCAGGGGACGCGGCGGCTGATGCTCTGGATTGCCCAGTCGGGGTGGCGGGTGGTGGCCGCCGGGTCGAGGAAGGTGGCGATGCGGGCGATGGCGTAGATGTGGTGTTCCTTCAGCGTCGCCACCACGTCGTCGAGGTTGAAGCGGGGACTAACCTGCCCTCCTGCCAGCACGGTCGCGCTCTGGCTATCGTAGAGGACGGTGCCGCTCTCTGGCTCCTTGATCTCGATCACAAAGGCGTTGACCCCCGTCTGGTCGGCTAGCTCAAGCAGGTGGGCGAAGGTGCTGGGGGTGGCGATGCTGTCCGAGTTGACGTAGATCGCCCGCGCCTGGAAGGGATCGAGGTGGTAGGTGACGGTGCTGGTCGCGGCAACGGTGGCGGTGAGGACGCGGTAGCCGGGAGCCTTGATCATCAAGGTGCGCGTGAGATTGAGGTTGCCGAGGGTGAGCAGGAAGCTGCCATCTGGGTCGGCGATCATCGCCCCCACTGCGGCTACGTTGACGGTCGGGCTGAGGTTGCGGGCGGCGGCCATTGCCCCTGGTTCGCCAATCAGGATGAAGGCGGCTGGCACTGGCTTGCCCGTACTCGCGTCCAGGATACGCCCGCGTAGGGCCACCGGCTGCATCGCCCGCTCAAAGGCGCGCAGGCCAATCGCCTGGGAGAGGGTGATCGCTTCGCTGGTGTAGCCGTCTGCCGCGATGTGGATTACTGCGTCGGGCGGCAAGTTCTTGAGCGTATAGGTGCCGCTCAAGTCGGTAGTGGCGGTCAGGGTAGGGTCGTGGCGTAGGGCGGGGATTGGATTGGTGTCCGAGAGCGGCAGGTTGGTGGTGACAGAGACGACCACCCCGGCCATCGGCTGGCGCGAGTAAGCGTCGTAGAGCAGCCCTGTGGTGTAGCGTTCTGGCACAAACTGGTAGTAGGCCAGGCCCAGCCCAGCGAGGATAGCAACCAGCAGGTAGGGCAGCAGGTTGACCCGCCGCTTCTGCTCCTCATCCTGATAGTAGCCCCAGTTGTCCTTACCTGCCATCCTGACCTCATCTAGCCCCTTGCGGTAGGGGGTTTGCTAGCCTCCCCTACCGACCAGCATCATAAGAGCAGCCCAGCCTGCCTACGGCTTGGGCTTGGGGTCGAAAGCGTCGGGGTAGACGTACTGATTGGAGGCATCCCACATGATCCAGCCCCAGGTGTTAGTTTCGGCGGCGGCCTTCTTTTGCAGGCGGATCACATCGCCGGTGTAGTCCAGGGTGCCATTCATGGTGAAGTATTGCAGCCAGGGCCGGTACTTGGCCGGGTTGTCGCCAGTGTGGGCGAAGCGGGCGGCGGCATAGACCCCCGCCTGCTTGATGATCTCGTAGGGGTGGTCGTTAGGGCGGTTGAAGCCTAGTTCGCCGGGGCTGAAGTGCGAAGGGTAGATCATCGGGGAGACGTAGTCCAGGCTCTTGATCAGGTACTCCCAGACCTGCCCTATGCTGCGGTTAACCGGCCCCTCGGCCTGGTCGGGCCAGAGCGAGTAGCCAAATACGTCTGCGCTGAAGAAGACATCGGTGTAGCGCAGGTTCTCGTAAGCCTCGCTGAGGAACTTCTGCAACCACTGCGCCTTGTCGGGGTGGTCGCCAAGCGCGCCGACAGAGTAGACCAGGCCGCCGCCCTCGGTGTCGGAGGGGAAGCGCACGTAGTCCATCTGGATTTCGTCGAAGCCCAGGGTCTTGACCTCGTTGATGATGCTAAGCACGTGGGCGCGGGTGGCGGGGTTGGTCATGTCCAGCCAGAGTTGACCGAGGCCACCGCGGATCGGCTTGCCAGTGCTGGCGTTCTTGATCGCCAGGTCGGGACGGTTCTGCACCAGGTCGCTCTCTACAAAGGTGCTGATGCGAGCGATCACGTAGAGGTTGTGTTCCTTCTTCAACTTCTGGACGAAGGCGCGCATATCCTTGATGTAGACATCCTCGCCCGCCGCCTTGAGCAGCGGTATCTGGCTGCCACCGTAGGCGATGTTGATGCCGTGATAGTCGGCGGTCTGGTTGGTCTGCACGTTGAGGACGACCGCGTTGATCTCCTTGCTGTCAACCATCGCCAGTTGCTTGTTTATCAGTTCGCTGCTGGCCGCGAACTCGGCGGTGAAGTAGACCGCCTTGACGTGGAACTGCTTGAGGGCGACATCCTTGATTGCCTCGTTGTTGACTTGCACCTTAGTTAGCTCATAACCCGAGTACTTGAAGTGCAGTATGGGGTTGAGCGGCACGTCGCGCAGGGTGTACTCGCCGTTCTCGTTGGTGAAGGTGATCAGGGTGCTGGTGGTGATCGGCTGCTGCAAGAGGTCGGCCTTCGGTGGCGGGGCGGGGGTGGCGGTCGGTGGCACGGGGGTGAAGGTCGGCTGGTTGGGGCCGGGGTCGGCAACGAGGAACTGGCGGGCGCAGTAGCCCTTCTTTGTACCATCCAGGGTCTGCACATTGGCATAGCTGAGGTTGTTGTCGGGGTTGGTCGCCTCCGGCCCGACTACTTGAAGGACAGTGCCTTCGGGGATGATGCCGACGCGCTCGGCTCCCTTCTGTGCTGCCACGACCATCGAGAGGCCGTCAGCGTCGGTGCCACTGACCCGCAGGTACAGCAGGGCAGCCGGGGCGGTGGTCTCCGTCGTCGCGCCGGTGCCAGTGACCGCCTGGGCGTGGGGGGCAGCCTGTACTTTATGGTAGAGGGCTGCGCCAGGGGTGGCGGTAATCGGCTGGGCGGGGGCAGGCTGCTCCGGGGCAGGTTGCCCATCGGGGAGCGCGACGCGCACCAGCACGTTGGGCAGCGGCTTGCCGGTCGTGCCGTCCGTTACCTTGCCGCGGAGGGTGCTGGGGATCAGGCTGGCTGTCACCTGGGCGAGGCTAGCGGTGTCCACTGTCGCCTCATGATAGTCGGGCGCGCTGACCTTAAGGGTGGCACCGGGGTCGAGGCTGGCGAAGTTGTAGCCACCATTCGCGTCGGTGCTGGCGTTGGCCGCGCCGCCGCTGATGGTTGCGCCCACAATCGGCTTGCCACTGAAGGCATCGCTGACCGTGAGGTTGAGGCTACGGCCCACCGTGGGCTGGGTGGCGGTCGGCAGGGCCGGGGGGGGGCTAGCAGTTGGGGCAGCCAGGGCCAGGTCGCTGGTGCCAGTTGGCTGGCTGGCGGCACTAGTGGGCGTGTTGCTGGCTGCTACTGCGCTGCCGCTGCTGCCTCCGGTGGCAGTGCTACTGTCAGCGGTAGCACTACTATTGGCGGCTGCAACGGGGGTGTTGCTGGCGGGGGTGCTACTGCTGGCGAGCGGGGTAGCAGGCGCGCTGCTGCCAAACAGGTCGCAGCCACTAAGCAGCAGGCTGATCACCAGCATGGTAGGGAGGAGCAGGCCGCGCTTGCGCCCTGCCAGACTGTTGAAACTAGGCACCTTGTCTCCTTCACTAACGGTGATGACCCACCGCACAGGCAAAAAGTGGACGCGGCGGGCGCGTCTCTTACGGTAGGGGCGAGCGGCCCCGAATAGGCCCATTATCCCCTAAACCGCCGACTGCTGTCAAGGTTGGAGCCAGGCGGTGCGGGGCGGCAAGCGGGCAAGTAGCCGCCCTCCTTCACCCAAGAAGCAATGTAGCCTTGCCGTAGCAAGCACCACGGCTTGACAGCCAGGCTGCTTGCCACGTACAATGCGCCGATGAGCAACCTGCCAACAGCCACCGCCAGCCCGAACTCTCCCCGCCTGGGGGTGGGTAGCGGGCTACTACTGCTGCTGGCGGGCGGGCTGCTGCTGCTGGTCGGCTGGCGGGTGGCCGATTTTGTGGCGACTTCGACCTACTGGCTGCCCTACCCCTTCCCACGCCAGGGGTCGGAGGGGTTGACCATGTACGAGGCGTTGCTGCTGCGTGGCGGCGAGAACATCTACCTGCCGCTCAGCCCCACTCGCTTCATCTCGGCCCCTTATCCCCCCCTCTACTACCTGCTGACCGCTGCCTTGCTCGACCCGCAGCGGCCCGACTTTGCGGCGGGGCGGCTGCTCTCCTTTGCCGCCAGCTTCGTCGCTGCCACCTGCGCGGGGCTGACGGTCTACAGCGCGGCGGGCGGGCGGGCGGCGGTAGCCTCGCGGTTTGGCAGGGCGGCCCTGCTGCTAGCAGCGGTGGTGGCGGGCGGGCTGTTCCTCACTTTGCCGCCGGTGCTGGTCTGGGCCAGCCGCTATCGGGCAGACATGGTGGCCCTTGCGCTGGTGGCGGCGGGGCTGGCGGCGATGCAGGCGCGGCCCGCTGGCTGGGGGGCATGGTTGGCGGCAGCCGCCTTCGCCCTCTCCTTCTACACCAAGCAGACGTACCTGGCTGGGCCACTGGGGGGCGGTCTCTATCTGCTGCTGCGGGCCTGGCAGGGCCGCCGCTTGCGCCAGCCGGATGCCGCACGAGGGGTGACGTTCAGGTTTGCGTTGCTCTGGGGTAGCGGGCTGGCGGCCTTGCTGCTGCTGCCCACCCTGCTGCTCTCGGCGGCGACGCAGGGGGGGTATTGGGATAAGATGGTGACTTACCACAACCTGCCCTGGGAGGCTAAGACCTTCAGCCGCCTGCTAGCTGCTTTGTTGGAGAACCACTGGCCGCTGCTGCTGCTGGCGGCGGCCTACCTCGCCTACGAAAGCTATCGGCTGCTCAAGCAAGGTCGCCAGCCGACGACCGCTCCGCCCGCGATCTGCTTGCCCTATTTGCTAGCCAGCCTGCTGCTACTGCCTAGCGGTGGCGTAGTGGGGGCGGACAGCAATCACCTGCTGGCGGTGGCTCTCGCGCTGGTGCTGGTGGCGGGCGAAGGGCTGGGCCGCGCCATGCTCGCCGCTGCGGGCAGCCGCGCAGGTAGCTACCTGCCAGCGGCCACGGTGCTGCTAGCTATCGGTGGCTACCTGCTGAGCAGCGCAAGCCCGGCTGGCTGGTACGGCCTCGACCTGCGCCAGCCCGATGCTGCGACGCAGGCGCAACTGGCGCGGGTGGTCAGCAATGTGACGAGCAACCCTGGCAAGGACTATCTGGCCGACGAGGTGGGGCTGCTGGTGCTGGCGGGCAAGCGACCGGCCTACGACGACCTCTTTACGATGACCGCCCTGGCGAACAAGCGGCTGTGGGATGAGCGCGCGGTGCGGGCGGGGCTGGCGGGTGAGGGCTTCGCGCTGGTGTTGCTAGCGAATGCGCCGAGCGAACTGCGCCGCGACATCATGACGGCGGGGATGCGGGCCGCCTTGCAACAGCACTACTACGTCAAGTTCGCCGACGTGTGGTATACCTACGAGGGCAATAGCCTCAAGCCAAAGTAGAGGACGGCTCCCTTCGCCCGCCCGCCCGCCGCTTTGACCAATCGCTGCTCAGCGTTTATACTGAGCGCAGCCTGGGTGAGCGAAGGGGGAAGCGATGGACGAACGGCAACTGGCGACCTTGCTGCAAGCGGCGGCGGTGGACGAGGGTAGCGATCAGGTCTGGTTGGAGTTCCGCGAGGGGTCGCCGGTGCCGCTGGCAGCCAGCTTCGGCCAGCAGCGGGCGCGCCTGGTGGGGCTGACTGCCTACGCCGATGAAGGCGAGGTGATGGTCTGCTACCACTACGCGCTCAAGCTGGGTGGGCGCGAGCGGGTCTGCACCGTCAAGTTCCGCACCCACAACCGCCTGCTGGTCAGCATCGCCGCGCACTACCCTGGGGCGGGCTGGCAGGAGGAGGCGACCGCTGAACGCTTCAACATCCGCTTCACCGAGGCAGAGATCGGCGGGCTGCTGGCATGAGCTACACCCTACGCCTGACCCCCCAGCAGGTGGCGATGCCGCTGGGTGCGACCCTGGCCCTGGAAGCGGTCGGCAGCGACGTGGCCGCCGTCGAGTTCGCTGTCCCTGACCTGGGCCATGAGGACGAGGACGTGGTGGCAGGCAAAGACCTGGCGGCGGGCCTGGCCGAGGTGGTCAAGCAGGGGGGCGACGAGCGGGTAGCCCGCGCCCTCGCTTATGTGCTGGCGGTCGAAAGAATGGGCCGCTATGTAATCCCCCAACGAGCCAATCTGACCCGCACCGTGCTGGCCGAGCTTGAGCGGGCCGACAGCCACCTGGCGATGGCCTACCGCCTGTTCGAGTTGGCGGGGGCGCACGGCTGGGTAGCAGAGCTTGCCGCCAGCGGTCGGCTGTTGCAGGAGGCGCACAAGCTGGCGGCCAACGACGAGCCGATCCTTGCCATCGGCGGGGTAGCGCGGGAGTTGAACGACCCGGCGGCTCTGGCCGAGCAGGTGGCGGTAGTCGAGGGGCGGCTGCGGCGCGGGGCCGAGTTGCTAATCCGCGACCGGGCCATCCTGCGGCGGCTGGTCGGGGTGGGGGTGCTGACGACCGAGGACGGGCTGGCTTTTGGGGCGGTCGGCCCCTTCGCCCGCGCCAGCGACGTTGTCACCGACGTGCGGGCTAGCAGCCCCTACGCTGCCTATGCCAGCAGCGACGACTTCCGCATCAGGCCGCTAACCCAGAGCGGCGGCGACGTGTTCGCCCGCCTGGTGCTGATCCTGCTGGAAGCGGTCGCTGCCCTGCGCCTGACCCACGCGGCGGCCAACGAACTGGCGGAGGGGGGGGGAGCGTTGCGCGGCGAAGCCAGCCTGCTCTCTGACGGTGGGGACATCCTGGCGCGGGTTGAGGCGGCGGCGGGCGAACTGCTCTGCTACTTGCGGGTGGCAGCCGACGGCGAACGGCTGGTTGGCCTGCGCTGGCGTAGCCCAGGCCAAGCTAATATGCCGCTGATCCCCCGCCTGCTCGCCAACCAGGACGTGGCCGACGTGCCGCTGATCATGCAGTCGGCCTACCTGGTCGAACGCTGAGGGTGGCTGAAGAACAGCAGCCGCAACTTTGCAACGCCGCTGGCCGCCCGCTCAAATGAACTCGACGAAGACCTCGTTGCCCAGCACATACGCCTGTGGGGTAAGGCGGATCACCAGCCTGCCAGCCCCCCCTGCGGTGGACGGCAAGGGGGCGTACTCGACTAGCCTCCGCGCCAGCAGCTTCTCGATCTGCGGGCCGAACAGGGCTGCGGGCTGCTGGCCGTAGCGGGTGGCGAAGGCGGCCACGTCTACGCCCTCGCGCACCAGGCGCAGGCCCAGCAGCATCGTCTCGCCCGCCTGCTTGAGCAGGTCTAGCTGCTCTGTACCCTTGACCGTAGACTCGCCGTTGGCGATGCGCTTGATGTAGGCATTGGGGGCGCGCACCTGCCAGTAGCGGCGGCCCGCCAAATGCCCATGCGCGCCCGGCCCGAACGCCAGCCAGTCGTCATTGTACCAGTACGCCTTGTTGTGCCTGCTCTCAAACGAGGGTGGCAGGCCGGGAGCGGCGGAGGGGGGGCGCGCCCAGTTGCTGATCTCATACTGCTGGTAGCCAGCCTGGGCCAGGCGCGCCACCGTCCACTCGTACATCGCGCCCGCCAGGTCGTCGTCGGGGACGTGCAGCCGCCCTTCGCTGACGAACTTCGCGAGGGGGGTGCCGTCCTCGACGATCAGCGAGTAGACGGAGAGGTGGTCGGGGGCAAGCTGGAGCGCGCCCTCAAGGGTCTGCTGCCAGTGGGCGGCATCTTGGCCGGGCAGGGCGAAGATGAAGTCCAGGCTGACGTTCTGGAAGCCAGCGGTGCGAGCTGCCTCAAGGGCCAGGCCGATCTCGCGGGCGTTGTGGTGACGACCGAGGGTGACGAGCATGGTGTCGTCCAACGTCTGTGCGCCGAGGCTGAGGCGGTTGAAGCCGATCTCGCGCAGCCCGCGCAGGCTCTCGACGGTGACGGTGCCGGGGTTGCCCTCGATGCTGATCTCGGCGGCGGGGGCGAGGGCGTAGTTGGCCCGCACTGCCGCCATGATACGGCCAAGCTGCTCGTTGCTGAGGATGGTGGGGGTGCCGCCGCCGAGGTAGACGGTCTGCACCTCACGGCCAACGGCCAGCGGCGCGTCCAGGGCAAGGTGTTGGCAGAGGGCGACGGTGTAGGCCTCGAACTGCCCCTCACGGCCAACATAGGTATTGAAGTCGCAGTAGATGCAGGTGGCTTCGCAGTAGGGGATGTGGATGTAGATGGAGAGTGGTTGCAAGGGGCTACTTTCGGCGGCTGGCTAGAGGTTGGTTCGCAATTGCGGCCTGAGCGAGTATTCGGCGGGGGCGAAGAAGACGAGGACGGTCAGGGCTTCGGCAATCTGCTGGAAGCGGTGTTCGACCCCGGCGGCGACGAAGATGCTGCTGCCAGGGCCGACCGCCTGCTCCTCGTCGCCAACGACGATGCGGCCCGTGCCGCTGACCACGTAGTAGACCTCGTCCTCGGTGTGCGGCTGCTGAGGGTCGTCGCTAGCAGCGGGCAGCAGATAGAGGCCGACGCTGAGGGCAGGCTGGTGGATGAACTCGTGGTAGCTGGGCGCGGCCAAGCCCAGGCTGGCGGCAAGCTGGCGGGTGTCGTGAATCTCCATCTCTGCTCCTGACGTGGCGGTGGTTAATACAGTATACCAAACTGGCTGGCTGGAGGCGAAACTGGGGTGTAGGCGGAGGGTCTGGCGTGACCGCAAGTGGCACAGCGGCACAATCCGCCAGCCGTTAGCCGCTTAGACTAGGGGGCTGTTGGCCGCTGCTCGTAGCCGATGCGCCTGTTGAAGTGGCGGCTGAGCAGCAGGCAGAGGCCCGCGACCAGCCAGACTAGGGCAGCCAGCCCGCCGAGGGCGAGCGGGATGGCCCAGATGTAGATGAAGCGGTTGATGCGCGCCTCGCGGGGGTCGTCCTGGTTGTAGAAGATAGCCACCTGCTCACCAACCTGGAAGGCGGGCGGGTTGTTGCCGATGGGGACGTTGGCGAGGTGCAGTTCGCCGCTGGGTAGCTGGTAGCTGATCACCGGGTAGTAGTTGCTGCCACGATTGTCGAGGCGCACGACGGTGGCGGTGGCTGGCACGCCGCTGCCCGCAAAGAGGAGGGTTGGCACGAAGTTAAAGAGGAAGCCGACCAGCAGCAGGGTGCCGAGGATACCAAAAACCGTCCCCGCTGTGCCGAGCCAGTCTGCCAACCGTCGGTTTCTGCTCATCGTGCCTCCTTCTGCGGGCAGCCCGCTTTGCTTCGTGCTAATTATAGATTATAGCATACCATAGGGCAGCGAAGACTATGCTATAATGAGCCGATAGCGGAGGGGGCAACGATGCAACTACAGTTTGGTGATGAGGGCTTTGGGCAAGGTAGCTTCGAGCAGATCGGCAACGTAGCGGAGGCGCGGGCGGTAGTCAACGGCTGGCTTGCGCTCCACCTGAGCGACCGCCGCTTTGTGGCAGGCTTCCCAGAGCGCGACGACCGCATCCGTCGCTGGCGGGTGCCAGTGATGCTAGAACTGGGTGGCGAAGCACACGGCCCGGTTGGTGAACTGACGCTTGATTGGAGCAGCGGCGCAGTGAGTAGCTACACAGAGCTAGCCCTTTTCACCGCCAGAGCAGTGCAGCTTGAGCAGGGGGGAGCCAACCTGCCGGTGCCTTGTTCTCGCGCATCAGCAATGCGCCATCCCTTTCGGTGATAGTTAGCTGACCCAGCGGTGGCTA
>JBBROH010000056.1:0-20888 GCA_038229595.1 Chloroflexia bacterium
CGGGGCGAGCAGTGGCGATCAAGCAGGTAATCCAGCCAGGGTATGCACCAGAGTTGAACCCAGCGGAGCGGGTGTTCCAAGAGGTACGACGACACGTGGAAGGGCGGGTCTACGGCAGCGTGGCCGAGAAGCAAGCGGCAGCAGAAGTATACCTGAAGGAGCTAGCGGGGGACCGGGAGCGGATCAAACAACTGGCGGGCTGGGGCTGGATCGAGGACAACCTTGCCAGCCTGCCGAAACAAACTGTCTGACCAAACGCAATTGGTATTACCCAGGCGGCTCGCTCGTGGCTCTGGCGCAAGGCTCGTTCGGCCAGGCGCAGCTCGTCGTGGCGCAGTTGCCAGGCGTGGTCGTAGTGCGGGTCGTCGCTGAGCAGCGGACGCTTGCCGCGCTTTGGCCTGTCGCCCACTGGCCGACTATCCACTGCCAGCCTCCTTTGACGCAGGTTCGCGCAAGCGAGCGAGTGTGCCGAGGGCAGTACCACAGACCAGAGCTACTACGATGATCATAGCGGCAATCATTGCGTTGAGGATCACACCCAGCAGGCTGAGGATAAGCACCTGCCAGCGATTGCGCGACCGCTTGTGTAGCAGCAAGGTGATGATGTTGATGATCAAGCCGGGGATGGCAATCATAGCCAGGGAGGGTTCGAGCAACAGGCTGAGGCTAGCTACACCGCCTAGTCCCAGGCCCACCGCTGCTACGGCGACAAGGGTATCCACCTCTCTAGCTGGCTGCACTTTGAGGCTATCACGATCATCCTGCGCCTTGTCTGGCTGCGAGACTTGCGGGTAGGATAGGGGTAGCTGACCGTGCGGGTCGGGCTTGGCTAGCTGCTCTGGCTGGTAGTGGTCGTTCATCTTGCTCCTCTACCTCTATCTACGCAGCCGATTGCGGCAAGGTTGCAGCCGAGTTAGTGGATCAGGTGGCCCCGCTCGTTGACTGACCGCCGCCCGCTAGTGCCGCCCCATCCAGCCGAACAGCGAGTTAAAGAGGCTGCTGAAGAACAGGCCGCAGGCGAACAGCAGCGAGAGCATCCCATTGAGGATCAGGCCCAGGATACTGACCGCCAGCACCGTTCCTGGTCTGGTTGCGAAGCCGTGTAGGGCAATAGTGACAACCGCTAGCAGGAGGCCCAGCACAGCAGTCCCCATCAATGTCAGGCTGTAGATGCCGCCAAACAGGGCGAGTGGTACGATAGCCAGGCCCAGCCAGGCCAGCACACCCACTACTCTGGCAACCAGCAGGGGATCGAACGGGCCGCGCTTGCCGTTCGCGCCGTAAGCCTGCTGGATCGCGTCAATGCCGAGGTCGTCGGCGGGTGGGCGATAGTCGTCGCGGGGATAGATCGGACGCGGCTGGATTTCGCGCTGGCGGGGGACTGGCGGCGGTATCTCGCGGCGGGGTGCGGGTATCTCCACCCGGATCGGTGGCGGCTGCGGGCGTGGCTGTTCGCCAACCCGCTCGATCTCCCTGCGCTTGCGTTGCTCGTCCATACTCACCCCCGTCGCTCCCCTTGTGGAGAACGTATAAAGAACGTGGTAGCCCCGCGACCAGCAGTAGCAGTGCGCTAACCGCCAGCAGCAGTGCAGCCCCAGCTACCGCCAGCGTCACCCGCGCCTCAAGTCCCTGCTTGCGGGTGGCGATGGCGTTAAAGGCGCAGACGGTGCCGAGCATCGCCAGCAGGCCGAAGCAGGGTTGCAAGTAGGCAGCGAAAGCCCCCAGGCTGCACAGCACCCCCGCACAGGCAACCGCGAGAGGGGTATTGGGGTCGGGCAGATCGGTATTGTCTACCCGCCAACGGGCCGCCCGCTGGCGCAACTCCGCCGCCTCCGCCTGCGTCAGTTGCTCGTCGTCGTCCAGTTCATCGAACTCGTCAATCTGGTTGCGTCTCATGCTGTTTGGCTGAGCATAGTTTGTGCCAGCCGCGTGGCATATCGATCTCCAACCTTGCAACTTGCAAATCCAAAAGCAGCGGGCCGCCGCTCGGCACTTCCCCATTGTACTACAACAGCCTGCTATTGTCTACCAGCTACCACCCTCTCACCGGGTTTGTGCAAGAAGATAAGCAAGGCAAAACCCCTTCTTGTATGGTGGTGTTAGCAAAGCATCAGCTCCATAGAAAGGTTCGCGCATCGAGTGGTATGCTGCATAGTATTTCTTTCAGGCAAGTGCTGGGTTTGGTACCAACCAGTTTACCTGATGGGAAACACCCTGGTCGCGGTTGTACAAAACTCAGCTAGCTAGCCCGCATTTGCCCAAACATGGGTTACAAAGCGGCCACCATCATGTATAATAGCGGCAACGTCGTTCGCCCCATCCACCTTCTGCCTTTGGAGTGCCGCCTTGAAGAAAAGCCAGCTTACCGTCCTGCTTGTCCTCGTCCTCACTGCTAGCTTGTTGTCCAGCTTTGAGCCACAACCCACGCGGGCCGCCGCCCCCAACAAGGTTGGAGTCAACCTGGCGGGCTTCTACGATACGGCCTACCTGCGGGCTACTGCCCGTGCGGTTGGCGAATGGGGGTACGTGGGGGTGCTGACCTCGCCCGACCAGGCGTTCCGCCTACAACAACTGCTAGACGACTGTGCCAGCCTACACCTCACCCCCCTGCTGCGGATCAGCGTGACGGGCGGCCAGGATGACAGGTGGGAGAAGCCGCAACTGCGCGATGCTCTCTTTTGGGTCAACGTCTTCAACACCCTCAACTGGCACGACCTGCCGCGCCTGCTGGTAGTCAACAACGAGGTCAACCTCGACCAGGAGTGGGGTGGCAAGGCGAACCCTGCCGAGTATGCCGATTGGCTCAGTCTCTTTGCCCGCACCATCCGCGCTACGGCCAGTCCACCGGGGGCGTACAAGATCATGATGAGCGCACTGACCCTCGGTGCATCTGACGAGTCGGGGCAGACGATCCACCCCGCCACCTTCGTCAAGGGGATGAAGGCCGCGATCCCCGACATCTTTAATCAGGTTGACGGTACGGCGATCAACATCTACACCCTGCGCCCCTACACCGACAATCGCCGCTGGAACTATCTGGGCTATCGCGAACAACTCGACCTGATGGGCCGCGATGTGCCGGTCTACATCATGGAGGAAGGTCTCGACCCTCACTTCGTCTACACCGACCAGGATTTGGCCGACCAAGTACGGATCGGTTGGCCGACCTGGCAGAACGATCCCCTGGTCGTCACTGTCATGCCACTGGCTTACGTGCCGGGCCTGTACCTGCCAGACGATATGCGGCATAGTGGCGGCTTCTGGTTCTTCGGGCTGGACGGAGGGGGCAGCGTGACCGCTATCTCGCGCACCTACGCTGCGCTTGCCAGCATTGCCGATGACCCCAACCACCAGCCACCGTACAGTGCGCAGGATGAGCTAATTCGTGCCTTCCTGCCTACTTACGGCCCCCGCTTCGGCGGCGATGTCTACTTCGCAGAGGTTCGGCACAACCTTGACGCGCGCTTTGTGGCGGCCTGGCAGGCGGGCGGCGGGCTGGCGATGTTTGGCTACCCCCTGCATGAGGCGGTAGTACAGGACGGCAATCTGATCCAGTATACAGAGCGGGCGCGCTTTGAGTTGCACCCTGACGGCAAAGGTGGCGCAAGCCTCCAGTTCGGCTTGCTGGGGCGTGAGACTCTGTTGGCGCAGGGGCGCAGCTTCCCGCCTGTTGCCCCCCTCTACCAGCCGCCTGCCACCGCCAGCCCCAGCCCGCTGGCGACGGCCACCCCGAAAGGGAAGGCGAAGGTAGTACAGCCCGCCCTGGCTACCCCGCCGCCAACCGTCGTCGCCACCCCGCCTGCTGACTTCCTCTACTATCCGCAAACCAGCCACAACATTAGCGGCCCCTTCCTCACTTACTGGCAGGCGCAGGGTGGGCTGGCTACCTTTGGCTACCCACTCTCGGAACCACTGCTGGAGGGTGAACTGTTGGTGCAATACTTTGAGCGGGGGCGGCTCGAACTGCACGCCAATGGTAGCGTTACTCTGGGTCGCTTGGGCTACGAACTGGCCCGCCGCCTCGACCTCAAGGGCTATTGGTGATAGCGAGCCGCTGCGGTGGGGCTAGCAGCCAGTGGGTTGGCACCATGGCTCAGTGGGTTGGTGCCACGCTGCTGGCTGCTGGCTGCGCCGACCGCCTCTGCACCTCCATCAGCACGTCAGCGTTTGGTCGCAGGGTCAGGATTGGGGAGAACCCTACCGTCCCCTGCCCTTGCGCGGCAAAGCGCACGTGCTGGCAGATGGTGGCGAGGAGTAGTTGTGCCTCCATCAGAGCGAAGTGCATCCCGATGCAGATGCGTGGCCCCGCCCCGAATGCCATGTACGCATAGCGTGGCAGCGACTTCTCGAACTCAGCAGTCCAGCGGTCGGGGTTGAAGCGTTCTGGCTCTGGGTAGTAGTCGGGGCGGTGGTGGATGCTGTAAACATCCACTACCGGTACGTGCCAGCGGCTGATGCGGTAGCCGCCCAGTTCGTAGTCGTGCAGAGGTTGGCGGCCAATAGAGTCGGCGGGCGGGTAGAGGCGCATCGCTTCCTTGACCACCTGTGCGCTGTAGGGCAGGTTGGCGAGGTCAGCGTAGGTGGCAGCTCTCCCTTGCAACGCACCGTCTACCTCGGCCAGCAGCTTGTCATAGCTGGCCGGGTTGTTCGCCAGCAGGTAGAAGGCCCAGGTGAGGGCGACGGCAGTCGTCTCATGCCCGGCTAGAAAGAGGGTGAGGGCTTCGGTTAGCACCTGCTGATCGTCCATGCCCTGCCCCTGCTCATCCTTCGCCGCCAGGAGCATGGAGAGCAGGTCGTTGCGTTCCTCTGGGCTGCGCTTGCGCTCGTCAATCATCGCCTGCACCCGCTGCTGAATGACTGCGTTCGCCTGCTGCGCCCGGCGGTTGGCAGCGGTCGGCACCGCGATTGGCAGTTGGAAGAACTGGCTGGTGCGCTTGCCGGTGAAGGTGACCACCTCGGTCACTGCTGCGCCAAGCTCATCCGCTTCGTTGAAGACCTCGGCATCGAACAGAGCTTTGCCCACCACGCTCATCGTCAGGGCTGCCATCTCGTGGCTAATCTCGACCGTGGCACCCTCGTGCCAGCCCGCCTGGGCCTGCTCTGTGTAACGCACCATCGTCTCGGCATAGCTGGCAACGCGGCGGGCAGTGAAGGCGGGGGCCATCAGCTTGCGTTGCTTGCGCCACTCCTCCCCCTCGCTGGTGAACAGCCCATCACCTGCGAAGGCGGTACGGAAGGCACGGGCGATCCCCGCAGGCTTGTTATTGTCGGCTGCGTGTTCTACCATCAGGCTCTGTACCAGGTCAGCGTCGGCTATCACGATCATCTTGAAGGGGCCGAAGTAGAGCCAGCCAATCGGCCCGCACTCGTGCGTCACCCGGCTGAGGAAGCTGACGCGGTTCTTGCGGAACAGGCTGATGTTGCCAAACATTCGGTTGTTGCTTACCGCTGGCATCTTGCGGGCGGGGCTGGCTTGCGTCTCGGTTGCCATTGCGCTAACCTCTTTCATCATCTTGCGGCTGCTGGCTATCTGCATCAAACCTGGTAAGCAGATCACTGGCTTAATCTAATCTCACTAGTGAAATTATATACAAAGTTAGCAGGCTTGTCAATGGGTTCGTTGCCGATTCTACAAACCTCGTACTTTTGGCGGAGAGCTAGCTAGCCGGTTTGGCTGGTGCAACTTTAGCTATTGACCGCTTGCTGATTAGCAACTATAATGGTGGCATGAGCAAGGAACGTGATAGCATCTACGACCTGATCCGTGCGCGGGAAGCCGCTGGTGGCCCACCAGCCGCTGGCAGCCTGAGCGCAGTAGTCAGCCAGCGGTTGGCAGAGCGCAGTGCTGGCAAGCCGACTGCCTTGCTGCCAGCGACCAGCGTCTATGCCGAGGTCACTGACCGCCTGCGCCCCAGCCAGCAACATCCCCAACGCATCGCCAAGTACACGCTCGAAAAGTACCAGGCAGAGACGACCACAGGCGAGAGCTACTGGGTGCTGAAGGACAACCACAAGGCTAACTACCTGCGGCTGGGCGATGAGCAGGTCTACCTCTGGTCGCTGCTCGATGGCAAGCACACGATGCGCGAACTGAGCATGGCCTATATGCAGAAGTACCATGGCAACCCGCTGGCAGTGCCGAAGGTGGTTGACCTGTTCGACGATGCGGGCTTCCTGCTGGACAGCGGTCTGCACATCTACCAGGATGTTGGTCAGCGGGCGCGCCAGGTGGCCGCCGAGCGCAGGCCGCTGCGCCGCCTACTCAAGCGGCTCTCTTTCCTCGACCTGGGCCGCACCTTCAGCAACGTGGATGGGCCGATCAGCCGCCTCTACAACGCGGGCGGCCACCTGTTCTACCGACCGACCATGCTGGCAGCTTACCTGGTGATCACCCTGGTGGGGCTGATACTGTTCACCAGCTACTTCTTCAGCGGGCGGTTCGACCTGATCGCTGGGGCCGACAGTGGTGGGGCTGGTTGGTCGCTGGTCGCCCTCTATGCCGCCTACTTCTCCTCGATCCTGCTGCACGAACTGGCCCACGCTCTGACCTGCAAGCACTATGGGCGCGAGGTGCATCGCGGTGGCTTCATGCTCTATTTCGGCCTGCCCGCTGTGTTCGTAGACACCGATGATATGTGGCTGGCCGACCGCAGAGCGCGGGTGATGGTAAGCTGGGCGGGGCCACTCTCTACCCTGGTGGTGGCGGGGTTGTGCAGCATCACGCTATTCTTCCTGCCGCCCGGCAGCGGGCTAGCCAGCGCACTTTACGCCCTCGCTTTCACCAGCTACCTTAACAGCTTCTTCAATCTCAACCCGCTGCTCGAACTAGACGGCTACTTTATGCTGATGGACTGGCTAGAGTTGCCGCAGTTGCGCCGCCGAGCCTTCACCTTCGTCAACAAACGGCTGGTGGGCAAACTGCTACGCCGCGAGAGCTTTGATCGCGAGGGGTGCATCTTCACCATCTTTGGCATATTGGCTGCGATCTACGCGGCCATAACGGTCTGGTTGGCTCTCAGCTTCTTCGCCGAACTGGCCCGTTGGCTAGCAACCCCCTTCGGCAGTCTCGGCGACAACCTGGCGTACGCTATCGCTCTCGCGCTGCTGCTGCTCATCTACCGGCAACGGCTGCTGCGCCTGCTGGGGCGGGTGTTCGTCAGGCGGGAAGGGCGGGCCGTCGCATCGTAGTTTGCCTGGGGCGCAGGAGTTTAGACAGGAGGTTTCACCATGCTCTGTTGGGTGTGCAACAAACCGGCGAACGGGGTCTGCCAGTTCTGCGGGCGGGCCATCTGCAAGGCGGATGCAAAGCAGATGCCCTACATCGTCACCGCTTACCTCGACCACAAAGGGGTGCCAGAGGTGCTTGTTACCGAGGATGTTCTGTTCTGTGGGGTCTGCAAACCAGCCAGCAAGACGATTGAGATACCGGAGATGGACGCAACCTGAGCAACCTTACCGCCAACCTTACAATTAGCTGCGCCTGCCTTATGCGATTTGGCAAGGGGGTACCAATTTGCCAGTACCTTTTAGCCAAAAGTACCAGCCCTAATCTGCCAAAGCTGGCGTATAATAGAGTGGGTTAGGAGGAAGTGGATCAGCAGGAAAGCGAGGACACGACTTTGCACTTGGAAAGCGGCAGTTTGGGACCACCAATACTTAGCGGCTCTCTACACGGCTTTTCAGCCGCTACTCTCCTCTCGTTGTTGAATATGCAGCGGCAGACTGGCTTGTTGTCCCTCAACAATCATGGCTACTCAGCCCTGATCATGGTAGAGGATGGCGAAGTGGTGGATGCCGAACTGGGCCGCCTGCGCGGACTGCCTGCCCTCTTTGAAGGGGCTTCGTGGCGCGAGGGCGAGTTTACCTTCTTCAACTGCCCAACCACCGAACGCACGATTGAACTACCGCTGACCGTGATCCAGGTGCGCGTGCGCCTCTGGCTCGACCGCTGGCGTGAGGTACTGGATACCATCCCCAGCCTCGGCTGTCTGATCTCGGTGCGCGACCACCCCAGCGGGGACGTGATCATCAAGCCCTATCAGTGGACGATCCTGACCAGGGTCGTCGGCGGGCCGCAGAGCGTAGCCGATCTTGCCGCTGCGCTCAACGAAGACCCGCTGACCGTCGCCCGCGTCTGCTACGAACTGCTCGGCCTCGGCCTCTGCCAGGTGCAGCCCGCGATGGACGAAAGCTGGCAGCCCAGCCGCGTACTGGTCTGAAGCTATGCCGCTGCCGACTGGCGGCTCTAAGCGGGCCGCCGCGATCAGCTTGCCCCCAATGATCGCTGCCAGGCCCTGCGCCCGCTTCATCCCCTCGTCATCCGTCACGTAGTTGCGGCCATAGCTGAACTCGATGGTGACGACGGCATTGGCGTAGCGGTAGACGATCTGGGTAGTACCGAGCGGGTAGCTGCCACTTTCGCGCCCACTTTGGCGCACTACTGCCACCTCACCTACGCCCGCGAACTCCAGCCAACCCGCGCTAGCCAGGGCCGCTTGCTGCGTGGTCATCGCCATCGTTGCGCGCGCCGCATCCTGGTAGATCGCCACCGTCTCAGTGAAGTGGCGGAAGCCGTCTGGCTTCTGGTAGTGTGCAGTGTAAAAGTAGCTACCTCGCTGCTCGCTGACCAGGCCGTAGCCGGGGAGTAGGTCGTCGCGGTTGGCGGCATAGCGGCTGGCAGGGACGGCCACGCGCAGTTCGCCAGGCAGCATTGGGGTTGGCACTGCCCTAGTTGGCGCAGCAGTTGGGGCGGCAGTGGCAGACTGGGTGGCGGGTGGTGGGGTCGGTGTGGGCGACCCATCGCAGCCAACCAGCATGGCGAGCAACAGCAAGCTAGCCGCCAACTTTGACCTACGACCACGCCAGCCGACCCAGCCGAGGGCAACCAGGGCTGGGGGAAAGATCACCCAGGCCAGCCAGTTCTCGAAGTACGTCACCGTCACCTTCTCCTTCACAAACGAGTAGAAGCTAAAGGCGACCAGGCCACCGGCCAGGAAGCCGAGCAGCACCGCCAGCCAGCCGCCTTGTGGTCGCAGCGCGACGAAGGGCAGCAGCCAGGCCACATACCAGGGCTGCCACCAGACCAAAGCGAAGGCCAACAAGCAGGCGAAGAAGCTGGCTGCCCCACCAATCAGCGCATCGTCGAGGTCGGCAGCCTGCCAAAGGCGGCTTGCCTGCCAGAGAGCGAAACCGACCGCCAGCAGCAGCCCGCTGGCAATGAAGAAGCCACGAGCCTGGGCCAGCCCGAAGCCGAGGCTGACCGCAGCCTGCACCCCCAACGCAGCAAAGGAGTTGGTCAGCAGTTCGCCGCGCTGCAAGGGGGCGAAGCTGGCGAACCCCCGCCAGTAGGGAGCATAGCAAAGTAGAGCAATCGCCAGGCTAAGACCTGTACCAGGCAAGAGACCGCCAACCATCTTCGGGCCAGACTTGCGCCAGCTGTAGACCAGCGCAGATGGCAGCAGCAGCAGCGGCACGAACTTGACTAGCACCGCCAGGGTGAGCAGCGGCATCGCCAGCCACAGCCTGCCGCGTAGCAGCGCAAGGTAGGCGGCCAGCATGAACACCACCATGGTCAGGTCGTTGTGGCCGTTGCCGATGCTCTCAAAGAGGACTAGTGGGCAAGCGGCGAACAGGTAGCCTGCCCGCAGCGAGGCAACCCCCAACTGCCGTGCCAATGCCGCCACCAGCCCCCAGCAGCCCGCCCACGAAATAGCAGCCAGCAGCTTGAGGCCTAGCAGGTTGGCAAACAGGCTGTCGCCCTGCAGTCTGCTAGCGGCGGCTGCCAGCAACTCCCAGACTGGGCCGTAGGGCGAGGGGTCGCGCTGCCAGGCGACATGGGCGTAGAAGGAGTCGCTGGCGAACTGCTGTGGCAGATCGGTGAAAGGGTTGCCGCCATAGTGCGTGCTGATGCGGGCGCGAAAGAGCGCATCGTAGATGTCGCTAGAGGTGAGCGGGTAGAAGAACAGCATCACCGCCGCTGACAGCAGCGGCCCAGTGATGAGCAGCCAGCGCAGGCGACCGCCCGGCTGCTGGGGCAAGGCGTAGGCAGCGACCGCATAGGCGAGCAGACTGGCGGCGTAGAGGCCGAGATAGCGTAGGTGGATCGCCGCACTATCTAGCCCGCCCACCCGATCATAGAGGCTGACTAGCGGGAAGTTGAGGACGACTAGTAGGCAGCAGAGCGGGCCGAGGGCGATTGCAAGCAGGCTTGCGCCGTAGCGGAGGGTAGCATTACGTTCCATCATGCTGTTATACCACAGAGCAGCAAATCAAACTGCGCCGCTCCAGGCGAGCCAGGGGGCGGCTTCACCCTTGCGCTGCTTCCCCTCAGCCTCTCCGCCTGACACCTGCGCCTCGTGCAGCAGGTTTGCCGCTAGCAGGTTGTTGACCGCCCGCTCGAACGGCGCACTGTCCCAGCCAAACAGCTTTGGCAGGTAGCCACGTGGCACAGCAACGGCGTGTGGCAGGTAGGTGCTGATGATCCGCTGGATCGCAGTGCTGGCAGTGTACTGGCGGGCAGCCTGTACTTGCTCTGGCAGGTGGCGCGGTACGGCATCATAGACGAAGCAGTACTTCCAGCGATTGTCGGCGGCGGTGCCAACTTGCATGATTTTGAACTGGCTGGTGAGGCTAGCAATGGCCCGGTCGAAGCGGGCGGCTGCGTCCCCCTTCTGCATCGCCACTGCCTTGCGTAGCACGGTGGTGCTGGCTGGCCCCTGCGCCAAGACCGCCTCGTAGACCCGCCGCGCATCGTCGCTGAGCAGGCCGTCCTTGTACTGCTCAAGATAGTCGTCCAGTTCGCCATAGTTGGGTGAGAGGGCATAGAAGGCGGGCAGCAGGCTGAGGCTGATGAAGGCGGGCTTGCTCTTGACCAGCTTGCCGTACCAGACCTTGCGCTCGGCAGGTAGGGTGTCCTTCAGGTTCCAGACCTTGCCCGCCGCCCAGTCATGCCGAGCATCGTGCATCTGCCTGCGCTGGCCCAACAAGGCCCACCAGAGGCTGGGCAAGACCAGGTCAGGGGCAGAGAAGGGAACAGCTACCCCTACTTTCTCGATGAACCAGAGCGGCCCACCCTCGCCATAGAGCTTGAGGTCAGGGCGCATATTCCACCGCTGCTCCCGCTCGGCAACGAGCGCAGCGTAGGTTAGCAGCCCGGTTGGTTTCTCTTGCGTCAACATCAACGACCTCTGCTCCTGATCCAGCCAACGGCGTTTGCGGCCAGCGATAGAAACTATGTACTAAGATTATACCAAACTGCCTGCTATTAGCCAAGCATAAGTTGTCGCGTCTGCCCTACGGGGCTGCCGCTACGCAGCCGCTTCGTACCCTGCCATCCACATCAGGCCGCAGGTGGCAGATGGCGGCTCCTGCCACTTCCGCTGCTCCCGCTACACTGCGCCCAGGCTAGCAAGTTTGATTTTTCACAATCCGTTATGGTATAATCAGCCACGACTTGAATAAGATCAGCAGCAGGGATAGGGGAGGGACGTTGCGATGGGAATTATGGAAAACGCGATTGACCAGGCATTCGCCCGCCTGAGCCAGCAAGAGAAGGCGGAGATGCTGACTACGGTGGCGACCCGCCTGTTGGAGAAGATGAGCGCAGAAGATCGCTACGCCCTTGCTGACAAGATCGTGGATACCCTGATTGGCGACCTCGCGCCCGACGAGCGGAAGGCAGCGGTGAGTGAGTTCCTCCCTCGCATGATCGCCCGTGCCGTCGAGCAGAGCGGGCTGGGCATGGACGAACTGATGAGCCTTGCCTTCCAGGGGGTGGGGATGCTTGAAAACCAGGCAGACACTACCCACCCCGCTAGCAACTAGCACCATCTTGCTTGAAGGGGGTAGCCAGCGGTGCAAGGATGACCGAGTTTTTTCGTCGCTGTGGTGGTGGTGGCGGCTCTTCACTGCCGGATACGCAAGATCGCCCCACAGGATCGCGGGCTGGCAATGGCGACTCCGCTATGCTTGCTTCTTTCGTCTTGGCTTTAGTAAACGGCTGGGTGCTGCTGATCGAGATCGACAGGTAACGTTATGGCACAGAAAGAGAAAGTAAGGATCACCTGCCCCCGCTGCGGCCAACCGTTCAGCAGCGACGTGGTGCGCGTAGTCGAGGCTGGCGACGACGGGCTGGCGATCCAGCTTGCTGCTGGCACCCTCAACCACTCACTCTGCCCCAACTGCGGCTTCGAGGGGCTGGTTAGCTGGCCGCTGCTCTACCATGACCGCCCGCGCAAGGCGTTGCTAGCAGCAATCCCTGGTCTTGAGGGCATGAACGAGGAGCAGGTTTGGGCAGCAGTCGGCGCACAGTTGCAGTGGGTGGTCAGCGGCCTGCCTCTTGCCGCCCAGGATGACGCTTACCTCTACCAGCCACGGACGTTCCCCAGCCTGGAGATACTGGCGATGGTAGTTAGCGGGCTGCGCCGTGACGCAGAGTTGGACACGGCGATCAAGGCGGCCTACCGCAGCCAGCTTTTGCAGGCAGTCTTGCTGACCAGCGGCGATCTACGCCAGCGGCGACTGCTCTTTGCCGAGAACCCCGACCTCGCGGATGAGGAGATGCTGGGCGTGCTGAACACAATGATCGAGGACTCGTTGCAGAACGTCAGCCTCGCTTCCGCCGCCCGCCTGACCGACATCCGCGACGACCTCGCCCAATACATCCGCAGCACAACCGGCCTGCAACGGATGCGCGAACACGTCACCCACCACCGCCCCGACCTGGACGCAGAGGCTCTTAAGTGAACGAACCCCCTCTCAGCCTGCCGCTCCAGGGGGGCTGGGCGGGGCAGAGCGCAATGCTGATCACCCTGAGTGGGCCGACGGGGGTGGGTAAGAGCGGGCTGGCTTTGCGGCTGGCGGCTGCGCTGGGCGGCGAGATCGTCAATGCCGACTCGCGCACCGTCTACCGGGGTCTGGATGTGGGGACAGCCAAGCCCTCCCCGGCTGAACTAGCCGCCGTGCCGCACCACCTGATCGACGTGGTGAACCCAGACCAGAGCTACAGTCTCTCCCTCTACCAGCAGCAGGCGTATTCTATTATTGGCGACTGCCTGCGGCGGGGGCGGCTGCCGCTGCTGGTTGGCGGCACCTTGCAGTATGTAAGCGCGGTAGTGGAGGGCTGGACGATCCCAACCACGCCACCTGATGCGGCCCTGCGCGCAAGATTGGCAGCCAGCGACCCCGCTGCCCTCTATGCCGAGTTGCAGCAGGTTGACCCCACCGCTGCTGCGAAGATTGACGAGCGCAACCAGCGGCGGGTGATCCGCGCCCTCGAAGTCTGGCACAGTAGCGGCCAGCAGTTCAGCAGCCAGCAGCGTAAGGTCGCGCCCCCCTACCGCCAGCTACGCCTTGCCCTCACCTGCGAGCGCAGGGAACTTTACCGCCGCATCGACGCGCGGGTAGATGCAATGATCGCTGGAGGACTGGTGGCAGAGGTGCAAGGGCTGCTGGCCCGCTACGGCCTCCACCTGCCCGCCCTCTCTGCCATTGGCTACCGCCAGGTTGGAGCCTACCTGCGCGGTGAATGCACGCTAGCCCAGGCAAGCCAGCAGATCAAGTTCGACACCCACGCCTTTGTCCGCCACCAGTATGCCTGGTTTCGGCGCGACCAGGAGCTACGCTGGCTCGACAACACCACTGCCGACCCCTACGACGCGGCTTTGGCGATCATCCGTCAGTTTATCATCGCCTAAACTCGCCCCGGCCAGCAGGTCAGCGTAGAGCGACTCGTGGGCATCTAGCATTGCGCTGAGGCTGAAGCGGCGGACGGCGGTGGCGTGGCAGGCAGCACGCTCTAGCTGGCCCACCCTGGCGACGGCGGCGATCAGCCCGGCCTCGTCGGCGGCGGGTAGCAGGTAGCCGCTCTCACCATCCGCCACGATCTCCGGCAAGGCTCCGCGTGCGTAAGCCAGCACTGGCGTGCCAGCCGCCATCGCCTCGGCGGCGACCAGGCCGAACGGCTCGTCCCAGGCGACGGGAAAGAGCAGGGCGGCGGCGCGGCCCATCTCGTCGTACACCTGCTCGCGGCTGACCGCCCCACGATGCTCGATCTGTGCGCCGAGGTGGGGGGCAACCTGGCTGCGGTAGTACTGCTGGTCGTAAATCGCCCCTAGCATCAGCAGCCGCCTGCCAGTAGCCTGGGCGACGCGAATGGCGGTAGCCGCTCCCTTCTCTGGGGCAATGCGCCCGACAAAGAGCAGATGGTCGTCCTCGGCCTGCGCCCGGTAGGGGATGCCCTCGGCCACCCCATTGTAGATCACCCGCTCGATGGCAACCCCCACTGCCGCGTAGGTGGCGGCGCAGCGTTGGGAGACGGTGACCAGGGCCGGGCGGCTGGCCGGGGCGAAGCGGGCGGCGGTAACTTGCAGGCTGGCGAGGCTGCGGTTGATCGCCGGGTCTACGGCTGGCAGGTGCAGGGTGTGGATCGGGCGCGCGCGGCTGTGGGCGAAGGAGGCCAGCGTGTAAGCCGGGTAGTCGAAGGCGTGGCAGTGAACCAGGTCGAAGGGTGGCTGGCTGTTGCCAATCTCCAGGAAGGCGCGGCGGAAAGCGTCGCTGCTAAGGTAGAACGCCTCGGCCAGCGTCCCCTGTTGCTCCCCCTGTGCGGTGAAGGTAGCCGGTTGCAGGGCAAAGGGGTCAACCTCCACTTCCACCAACCGCACCCCCGGCACGTTGGAGCCGGGTGCAACAAAGAGATGCAGGTCGTAGCCGCGCTCGGTCAAGCCCCGCGCCAGGTCGTAGACCACCACCTGCGCCCCGCCGCTGAAGGGTGGGCCGATCGGATAGACGAGGGGAGCAACCAGGGCTATCTTTGGCTTCATAGCCTATTATAGCCCATCAGCGCGCTTGCTGGCTAGACCGGCAAGGCCTAAGCGGGCAGGATCGCCACCAAGGTCATGTCGTCGACCTGCACTGCCGCGCCGCAGAATTGCTCGACGGCGGTCAGGACGTGGCGGATCAGCCCCTCGCTGCTGTCGCCCAGGTAGCTGGCAATGCTCGCTTCCAGCCGCTCGAAGCTGAACATCTCCCCTTCCAGGTTGGCCGCCTCCACGATGCCGTCGGTGTAGAGCAGCAGGCGGTCTCCCAACTGCAACTCCAGGCTACTTTGCTCGTACTCCACCTCATAGGTCACGCCCAGCGGTACGGTCAGGCCAGGGGTGGCAACGAAGCTGCACTGGCCCGCCCGACAGAGGATTGGGGAGAGGCCACCGGCGTTCGCCAGGGTCAACCTCCGACCCACCCGCTCGATCAGCAGGTAGGTGAGAGCTACATAGCGCGTGCCACCCATATCCTCGACCAACCAGCGGTTGGCCCGCGTCAGCGCAGCACCAGGGTCGCGCTGGTGGCCGATCTCGCTTCGCACTGTGTTGCGGGCCAGGCCCATCGTCATCGCTGCTGGTACGCTCTTACCGCAGGCATCGGCGACCATCAGGGCTAGCTGGTCGGGGAAGTCTACCACGTCGTAGAAGTCGCCACTGGTCTCCCGCGCAGGCAGGCAGAAGGCTGAGATTTGCAGGCCGGGCGGCTGGGGGATGCTGGTGGGAAAGAGGCCGCGCTGGATACTACGCGCCAGTTCCAACTCGGTTGCTACCCGCTCCTGCTCGGCAGCTTCGACCAACAATTGGGCGTTCCGCAGCGACAGCACCGCCTGTGGTAGCAAGGCGGTGAGCAGGTCTACTTCCTCGCGGCCAATGCCCATCCCCCCGCGCCGCTTGAGGACCAGTAGCCCTACCAGCCGCTCCTGCACCGCCAGGGAGACAAACATCGTCGCCCGCGCCTCCTGCAAGGCCGCTACCAGGCCCCTACCACTGCTCGGCAGATGGGGGGGTACGCTGCCCACATTCAGCGGGGTGCGGTATACCATCATCCACTGGCGCAAGTTGGCGGCCACGGGCAGGCTAGTGGGCCACTGTTGGGCGGTCTCCTCCTCCCCGCTATCCTCGTCGCGGAAGCCACCAATGCCGCGCCGCCCTGCTCCCCGCGCCAGACGGGTCGCTGAGTTGGCCCGGTGCAGCACGCTAGTACCATCGGGGGCAGTAGTAGCGAGGTAGAGGACAGCATCTTGCAGATTCATGATGCGGGTGAGGCCGCTGACCAGGTTGTAGCTGAGTGCGTCCAGGTCGTGGATAGCACCCAGGTCGGCCCCGAAATCGAGCATCGCCTGCTCAAAGACGAAGCGTTCGCGGAAAAAGTAGCGTTCGAGCAGCCCTTGCATCCGTTCGCGGATCGGGTTGAATAGGATCGCCGTCACCAGCGTACTAATCACCACCACAAACTGCGATGCGTTCTCGCCAACGAGTAGCACTTGCAGCAGGGCAATGCTGGCAAAGTAGAGGGCGACCACCAGCACGCTCGCGCTGAGGTAGGCAATCGAGCGGCGTAGCACGAAGTTGAGGGTGAACAGGCGGTAGCGGATGATTGCGTAGCCCAGGGTGAAGGGGATAGCAACCAGGAAGCTGTAGGTGACGGGGAAGCTAACCACCTCCCGCCCGCTGATTACCTTTGGTAGCACGGTGAGGAAGATCGTCGGCCCCAGCCCGAACAGTACCCCTACCAGGATGATCAGGCTCTGCCGCCGCACCAAAGGTTCGGGGCTGCGGGTGGCATCCCAAATCAGGCCTAGCATCAGGGCTAGCATACAGAGGCCGGTGAAGAAGAAGGTGAGGCTCTCTGCTGGGATCGTCGTGATGTATTCTTCGCGCTCTACCGCATCGGTAATCTTGACCTGTGTTTGGTAGGCGTAGAGGATACCCAGCCCTATGCTGATCGGGTAGAGGGCATACTGCCAGAGGGGTTGGCGCACCACGAAGGACTTTACCCCAGGGAACTGGGTAGCAAGCTGGAAGCTGGATGCGCCGAGGGTGGCTAGCAGCACCGCGCTAAACATCCCGAACCAGGCGAAATCCAGCGGGTGGACGCGATAGGTGAACACCCCCTCAAAGCCGGTGATCACCACCCCGCTGGCAACTACCATCGTTAGCATAAACAACTGGCTGGGCCGGTCATGGGGCTTGAGCATATAGACGAGGATGCCGACCAGGTACATTAGCCAGCCAATGATCAGGCTTACGCCATAGAGGGCGAAGAAGTCGCTGAAGCTAAAGATGTAGACCTTCGCCGTCACCGTGAGCTGCCGCTCTACGCCCCGCACCGTGCGCCCCAGCACGTAAGTTACCTGGTTGGGCGTGCCGCTTTGGTCGCGGGTGATGATCGGGTTGCGGCTGATTGCGTCGTCGAAGAAGCGTGGTGCCTGCCCATTGACTCGGATCAACACGTCGCCAGCCCGCACGCCATAGCTGTCTAGCCCCAACCCCACCTGCTTGCCTGCCTCGCTCAATTCAGGCTGGGGGTCACTGACCTTGAAGTAGTAGTTGAAGTTGAAGCCACCCCAGGGTCGGCCCACTGAGTTGATGCACTCGGCAGTGACCAGCAGCAGGTTGACCAGGATGAAGATGGCAACCAGGCCATGCAGGATCATGCCGAGCGTCAGCCAGCCGAAGACGCGCCTTTGTAGGCCGCGTGGCATTGGTGGTTGCATGGCAGGGTTGGTCATTGGCTGCGGGATGTCCATAGCCTTATTGTACCACAACTTAGCCCGCGCCCAAGCCGCCTAGTAGCCATTGCCAGCCGAACTCTAGCAGCGGTAGGGGAGTGGCGTGGTAGCCTGGGTGCGAGACAAAGGCCAGGCGGTCTGGCTCACCCACATAGAGGGGGCTGAGGGCATGGTAGAGATGCTGCTGTCCCGCGTAAGGTACTATATCGTCGCGCTCACCATGCACCAGCAGCAGGCGGCGGGGGTAGAAGCTGCTGAGGTGCTTAAGCGGGTCGAGGTTAGCAGCGAGGGCGGCCAGTTCCCCCACCCCATCTACGTGACCGAAGCGGCGCAGGAGGTCGTCGCTGTAGTCGGCCCCACCACAGATCGAGAAGATCGGGTCGAAGCGGCGGTCGTGGCTGGCAACGGCCAGCGCGACGTAGCCACCCATCGAGCCACCCTTCAGCCCCAACCTGCCGTTGCACAATGCAGGCTGGGCCAGCAGATAGTCGGCCACCACGCTCACATCACGCGCCGTACCAGCAATGATGTGGTAGAAGTCCCAGGGGTCGGGCGGGTCGAGCAGCACTGCTGGGTTCTTGCGTTCACCGTGGGCGCGGGCATCAATGTTGACAACTGTCACTCCCGCAGCGGCTACGCCCATCGCCTCCTCCAGGTGGTCGTCCTTGTTGCCAGCATAGCCATGCACGATGATCACTGCTGGCGGGCTGTCCACCCCCGTTGGCCGCACAATGATCGCCGGGATTGGCTCCTCACCCGCGATCCGCAGCCGCTCCACTGTCACTTTGCCTGGTGCCTGGTTGATCTCCATATCACCCTCCCTGGTGGATTAACTTTGCGGAGTAGGAGGCAAGAAGAATGCCCCTCTGGTGGAGGAGCATTAAAGGGGCTGGGCTACAGGGATTCGAACCCCAACTTACTGATCCAGAATCAGCTGTCCTGCCGTTAGACGATAGCCCAATCTGCTTGCGCGCCCTTATTATAACCCAGCCACCCTGCCCTTGTCAAGCAAGTTGCGTCCAGGGGTGCAGTCGGATAGAATAGGGGTCATGAACATTGAACTCAACCAGCCGCTGATCATCCAGGCTCTGGTCTACCTCCTCTTTGGCGCAGGCTTCGGCTTGCTAGGCGAGATAGTGGTGGGGCGGCCCCTGCTCTTTAACTTCGTGGGCAGCATTGCGGTGGCCGCCATTGGTGCCTGGGCCGCCGCCAGCTACCTGCCCTTTGCCTTGCCCAACGAGATCGTCTACCAACAGGTGCCGCTCTACCGCGCTGCCCTGGGGGCGTTGCTAGCAACTGTAGTCTGGCTGCTCCTCTTTGGCAGGCGGAGGCGACGCTGAGAGTGGGGCGGCGTGCTGTACAAGCTAGTCAGCCCTTGCCCAATAGTAGCAATCAGGCGAACCTGAAAACTGGCAATTGCCACTGCACAATTCCAGACCCTGTTCTTGACACAATCTACACTCTGTGCTATGATCGGGCTGAGATGGCATGGAAAATGATTAGCAGAGAAGGAGCCGAGGTAGGCTATGGAAGATAGCAAGGCAGACGGATCGCAGGGCAGCCAGCTAGCGGAGGGGGCGAGTGACGGATCAGCGCAGGTTAGCCCCTCATTTGGTACCCCGCGCCTAAGCGGTAGCCGCATCAGTGCCGATAAACCAGTTTTCACCCTGAGCGTAGCCGCCGACATCCTGGGGCTGCACCCACGCACGCTGCGCATCTATGAGGAGCATGAACTGGTCGTCCCTGATCGCACCCCGACCAAGCGACGGCGGTACTCGCTGAACGACATCCGCAAGTTTCAGTTCATCCAGCACCTGACGCACGACCTCGGCGTGAACCTGGCTGGCGTGCAGATCATCCTGGAGATGCTCGACGAATTGGGCAAGCACGGCCTCGACTACAGCGAAACGCTGCTCAACAAGCAGCCAGCCGTCAAAAAGTTACGCGCCCGTCCTCTGTGGCGGGCCTGGGGAGGTAGCACACCGCTATGGCAGACAACGACAAGCAGAAAGACGAGCAGTCTAGCTCCAAAGTCAACCTGATTGAGGTTGGCAAAAACACGATCCAGGAGTTCGGTGACGACGATATGCCCACCTATGCGGGCGCGCTGACCTATTTCATCTTCCTCGCTATCTTTCCCCTCGCGCTGCTCGGGCTAGCAGTTGTCGCCTTGCTTTACAACTCGGAGGAAGGGCGCAGGACGATCACTAACACGATCACCAGTGCTTTCCCCGACCTGGGCGAGACGGTGATCAAGAGCGCGGTTGACAACGCGACCAAAGAGGGCGGTGGGGCTAGCATTGGCGGTGTAGTCGGCCTCGTCTTCTCCTCGCTCGGTATCTTTGGCACCCTTTCGCACGCCATGACCGTCGCCTGGGACGTGAAGGCCAAGAGCAACTTCCTGCTCGACTACTTCCGCAATCTACTCAGCCTGCTAGTGGCAGGGGGCCTGTTTCTGGCGGTCAATGTCGCCAGCGGGCTGCTGGGGGTGGTCTCCAGCGGGGCGCAGAATCTGGAGTTCCTCGGTCTCAAGCTGCCACCCTGGGTCTTCTACATCGTCAACCTGCTGATCTCAGTGCTACTGCTCTGGCTGGTGCTGATCGTCGTCTACAAGTTCCTGCCACGAACGAAGATCGATTTCAAGGACGTGATCCTCGGCTCGTTGGTTGGCGCGATTGGCCTCACCCTACTGCAAAACCTGTTCGCCTTCTACCTGGCCTTCGCCAACAACAGCAAGGTCTACGGCCCGCTTGGTTCGCTGGTTGGTCTCCTTTTCTACATCTACATCGCTGCCCAAATCCTACTGGTCGGGGCAGAGTTCTGCTCTGAGTATGCTAAGCAACGTAGGGAGGCAACGGAGAAGGATAGCAGCAGCAAGCAGGCGGCCAGCGAGCGCAAGGCAAGCATCGCGCAGGCCGCGGAGCAGAAGCGCACCCAGGCGGAGGATGCGTTGGCCGCTGTGCGCGCTCGCATTGCCCAGCGGCAGCAGGCCAGCCAGCAGCGGATGGACCCGGCAGCGGCAGGTGCGGGGGGCCGCACTCTTGCACAAAAGCAGGATGAGACGCTGATTAAGGCCGCCCCAGTGATCGCGGTGGCGGCAGGTGGCGCACTGCTGGCGGGACTGCTTGCAAGATTGACCAGCAAGAAGTAGAATAAAGCGAAGTTTGCTGTTCCCCGCATGGGGCGGCAAGGTGGGTGTTTCCACTAACAACAAGGAGAAAAGGCAAATGCAGAATATCATGGAAGCGATGCAAGGCGGGCGTGGTGGCGAGCAGGAGGAGTTGCCCCGCCGCATCCTCGAAGCGGTGTTGACCATCTTGCTTACCACCCTGGCGAC
>JBBROH010000057.1:0-20749 GCA_038229595.1 Chloroflexia bacterium
AGCCGTACGCTGCTGAAGCTGCTCGCCAGCGATCTGCTGATCAGCCGCCGCACGGCAGCCCCCGCTAGCCGATTGTGGCGCGCCTTCACCAGTTTGTACTCTGCTGTCACCATCTTTCGTCCCCTTTCACAAATCACAGTTTATCTCTAGCCCCATTATAACATAAACGCGGCCTTGTTTGTTTCGAGAGTCAGGGTTGCGGCGGCAAAATAGGGCTGGCAGAATGGCAGCACAGCGGGGCCGCCTAGTGCTATGGCTAAGCTAGCCCACCAGTCCTTGCTACCGACCAGCTAACCGCTCCTGCAACCTGAACATTAAAATATGAGAAATTGTACCCTGTACACCTTGCGGAGCGCAGCTTCGATATGGTACAATGCACACGAACGTTAGGGTATATTGTACACGAACACAACAAACGTAACTAACGCACCAGATAAGGAGCCGACCTGTGACCTACCTTCGCTCGACGACCGCGCAACGCCAGCTGACCACCATCGTCGCCATCTTCCTGCTGACCCTTGCTCTCGCTGCCTGCGACAGCAGTACTGCTGCTAGCACTACCAACACGCCCACCGCAGCTGGGGCCGCCAGCACCTCCACTACCGCCAGCAATGCAGCCAATACCAGCCCGACCAGCAACGGCGCAGCCTACGTCAGTGGCGTAGCGGGCAGCAAGGGCGTGATCAAGATAGCAGTAGACCTACCAGTAAGTGGGGCTGAAGCCAGTGCGGGTATCCCCATCCGCAACGCAATCGAGCTTGCTATCGAGCAGGCCAACGCTCAGGGTGAGGTGATCCCTGGCTACAAGGTGCAGATGTACGCCCTTGACGACGCGGTGAACGGTGTTCACAACCCCCAGCAGGGCGTAGCCAACGCCCAGGCCTTCATCGCTGACGACATGACGGTGGCCGCTGTCGGCCCCTACAACAGCAACGTGGCGAAGGCGATGATGCCTGTGTTGAACGACGCTAATCTGACGATGATCAGCCCGTCCAATGCTAACGAGAGCCTGACCAAGCCGCAGTATGGTGAGACCGTCACCCTGCGCCCCAGCGGGAAAGTCACCTACTTCCGAGTCGCCACCGCCGACGACGTGCGCGCCCCCGCCGCCGCTGACTACGCGATTGACAAGCTCGGCTTCAAGACCGTCTACGTCCTCGACGACCAGGAGACCTATGGCAAAGGGGTAGCCAAGAACTTCGCCGCTCGCTTTGAGCAGCGGCTGGGTAAGGAGTCCATTGTGGGCCGCGACGGGGTGCCGAAGGGGACGAGCGATTACCGCACTATCCTGACCGCTATCCAGGCGAAGAACCCGGCGTTCGTCTACTACGGTGGCACCAGCGCGAACGGGGTTGGCCTTTTCCGCCGCCAGATGAAGGATGTGATGGGCAGCACGCCGCTGATGGGGCCGGACGGCATTGTGGAGGGCCAGTTCCTCAAGGATGCAGGGCCGAACGCCGAGGGTGCTTACGGAACGGTTGGGGTGGTCAATGTTGGCCTCAATCCAAAGGGCCAGGCGTTCATCGAGGCGTACAAGGCGCGCTACAGCAGCGACCCCGGTGCTTATGGCCCCAACGCCTACGAAGCGACCAACATCATCATCGCCGCCATCCGCAGCAACGCGGGCAAGTGGGGTAGCGACGTGGCCGCCAACCGCGAACTAGTGCGCGCCACCATCGCTAATACCAAGGCGTATGCTGGCATCACGGGCAGCGTCGGCTTTGACCAGAATGGTGACACAACTAACAACAGCCTCTGCTTCTATGCGGTGAAGGACGGCAAGTGGACCTTCATTGAGCAGGTAGCAGTCGGCCCCGCCCGGTAGTAGCGGCTCTCTAGACGCGGCCCCACTGCCCACTGCGGGCGGCTGGGGCCGTTCTGCTGCCCCGCTTGAAAAATGGCGCAACCCTGAGAGTGTTGATGTTGGACTGTCATAGCGCGCCTAGATCGTGGCGTAGTGGGGGCAGTTGACGCTAATCCCCCGCTAGCTCCTCTACGAACCCTGCGACCAGGCGGTTGAACTCAGTTGGCTGGGTGAGGGGGAACATATGCCCCTCGCTCTCGATCACTGCTAGCCGCGAACGAGCGATCTGTGCTTGCAGTCGCTCGCCGTACTTGAGTGGGGTCAGCGGGTCGCTACTGCCAAAGATCAGCAGGGTAGGTAGGCTGACCTGGCTGACAGCCGCCGTCAGGTCGAAGGCGTTGCAGGCGGCAAAGTCGGCCAAGACCACATCTGGCGGGAAGCGCAGTAGCTTGCGGCGGCTGCCCTCCACCAAGGCGGGGTCATCACCCTTGCCAAAGTAGCTTTGCAGCAGGAACGCGACCGCCGCCGGGTAGTCGTCGCGTAGATCGGCTAGCAGTTGTGGCAGCACGCGTAGCCTCGCCCCCGTACCGACCAGGACGATGCCCGCCAGTTGCTCTGGCCGCTCAAGCGCGTGCTGCATCACCACTGCCCCGCCGAGCGAGTGGCCGACTGCCACCACCGAACCTGCTGCGTAGCCACGCGCGGTGATGTAATCGGCCAGGTACGCGGCATTGCAGGCTACAGTGGCGCATACTTCCGGCGGCACTGGCACCGGCGACTGCCAGGCAGGGTTGCCGTGCGCGTGACCGGGCAGGGTTAGTGCGTCGCTACCCGCCAGCCCGTGCGTCTGGTAGTACCAGGAGTCGGCGTTCCCTCCGCTGCCATGTACAAAGAGTAGCTGCTTGCCCTTCACCGCGCCCCCTTTAGCTGCTCGACCAAGATCGGGCTGAGCTTGAGGATGCTAGCCACCAGCCTCCCCCACGAGCCTTCGCCCACCAACCGCTGCCCACCGCTGGAACGGCCATCGCGCTCTCCCTCGTCCCCCTTGCAGCGGCAGGGAGGGCAGTTGGTAGCAGGTGGCATGGCGACATTATAGCACAGCGAAACCTCCCTTGTAGGCTAGCCGAATGTGGTATAATCGGGGTCATGAAGCTAATCATTAGTAGAGAAGTAGCTGCAGCCCTCGAAAGCGGCGGGCCGCTTGTGGCTCTGGAGTCGGCGGTGATCACCCACGGTCTGCCGTCGCCGATCAACCTCGAATGCGCCCTCGCCCTTGAAGGGGAAGTGCGGGCTGGCGGCGCAACCCCCGCCACCGTCGCCTTCATCAACCACGAGGCGCGGGTGGGTCTCACTGGCGACGAACTGGCCGCCCTTGCCCACACCGAGGCCAAGACTAAGGTCAGCCCCCGTGATGTGGGCGTGATGCTAGCGGGCCTGCGCGCCCCTTATGGCGGCACGACAGTGGCTGGCACAATATTGCTAGCCCAGCAGGTGGGCCTCCGCGTGTTCGCCACCGGCGGCATTGGCGGCGTGCATCGTGGAGCTAGCAGCAGCTTCGACATCTCCGCCGACCTGCCTATGTTGGCCCGCACCCCCATGCTGGTCGTCTGCTCTGGGGCAAAGGCGATCCTCGACCTGCCTGCCACCCGCGAGTGGTTGGAGACAGCGGGCATACCCGTCCTCGGCTGGCAAACCGACGAGCTACCCGCCTTCTACAGCCGGGAGAGCGGCTTGCCAGTTGACCTGCGGGTGGAGAGCGTAGCGGAAGTGGTTGCTGTCGCCCGCGCCCATTGGGGGGCCGGTTTGCCCAGTGCGGTGCTGCTGACTGTGCCGCCGCCTGCCAATCTGGCGATCCCCGCCGCCGAGATTGGGGCGGCGATCAGCCATGCCCTCAGCCAGAGCAGAGCGGCAGGCGTGCAGGGGCGCGATGTCACCCCTTACTTGCTCAATGCTATGCGTGAGGCAACAGCAGGGCGCAGCATGACCACCAACGTCGCCTTGCTCCGCAACAACGCGGCGGTGGCAGCGGCAGTGGCCGTCGAACTCTACCGTTGAGGCAAGGGTTGATAAAGGAGCAGCCGCTCAATCCACCGCTCCAGATTGCCACTATGGGGGACATGGTGATGGACATCCTGGTGCTTACCGACTACCTCGACCTGCGGGTGGAGGGCGAGACAGTAGGGCGGGTGCGCCATGTGCCGGGCGGTTCGGCAGCCAACTTTGCGGTCTGGGCCGCTCGCACCCTCGGCGTGCGTGGGCAGATCACCTTCATTGGCAAGGTAGGGCTGGACATCAGCGGCCCCACCCTGATCGAAGGCTTGCAGCGCGAGGGGGTCAACGCCTGCGTCAACGCTTCGCACGACGGCAGTTCACTGCCCACCGGCACTGTCCTGGTAGTTAGTAGCAGCGGCGGCCAGCGGTTGATGATCAGCGACCCCGGCGCAGCCCGCCAGATTAGCGTGGCTGAGGTGGAGCAGTGCCTGGAGCGCATCGCTGACCTGCGCGCCTTCCACCTCACCTCCTACTCACTCTTTAGCGACCCTCCCCGCCCAGCGGCCCTACGTGCCTGCGAGATCGCCCACCAGCGGGGCGCACTGGTCTGCCTCGATCCTTCCTCGGCCAGCCAGATCGTGGCGATGGGCGGCGCGTTCGACCGCCTACTACGCGTAGTGCTACCCGACCTGCTGGTCCCCACTCTGGACGAGGGCCGCACGCTTACGGGAGAGACAGAGCCGCTGGCCGTCGTCGCCGCCCTGCACCAGTACGCCCCCCTGGTCGCCCTCAAGCTAGGTAGCGAAGGCTGTATGATTAGTACTGCTGCTGGTCTGCGTCAACATATACCCGCCACGCCCACCCCCGTGCTGGACGTGACTGGCGCGGGCGATTCGTTCGCTGCTGCCTTCCTCTGCGAGTACCTGCTGACAGGCGACCCACTTGCGGCTGGCGTGGCGGCCAATGCGCTGGGGGCGAAGGTGGTGGCGATGTTGGGGGCGCGCTAGGGCCAGCCACTTCCAGTCCCGACAAACAAGGGCGCACCGCCACGGTGCGCCCTCGTCTACGCTGTAGCAATGCGGCTTACATATACTCGTTCTTCAGGCTCTCGTAGTCGTAGTCCTTACGCATCGCCTTCTCAGAGAGTTCGAGCAGGGTACCCTTTTGCAGCAAGGGAACCTGATCCTCGTAGGTGGGGCGGTCAGGGTCGGCGTAGATTACGCCCATTGGGATGCGGTCGCCCCACTCCTGCGCCCGCTCATAGGCCATCTGGCGGTTGGTCGGGTCGTAATTGGGCAGGTCTTCGACCTTGTAGACGCGGCTCTTGTACCACTCGTTGGTGTTGACGTGGTTGTAGGTGACGCAGGGTTGCAGCACATCCACCAGCGCATAGCCCTTGTGGGTCATTGCCTTCATGATTATGCTGGCGAGGTGCTTGGGGTCGCTGCTGAAGCTGCGGGCGAGGAAGCTGGCCCCCATCGCCATGCCCAGCGCGAGGGGGTTGACCGAAACTTCGATGCTGCCCTCTGGCGAGGTCGTGCTGATGTAGCCATGCCCGCTAGTCGGCGAGTACTGGCCCTTCGTCAGGCCATACACCTGGTTGTTCTCGACGATGTGGGTAATATCGGGGTTGCGGCGCATAGTGTGGGCGAGGTGGCCCATGCCGATGCCGTAGCCGTCACCGTCGCCAGTGATCGCAACCACCTTCATGTTGTGGTTAGCCAGCTTGAAGCCAGTGGCGACGGGCAGGGCGCGCCCGTGGATCGTGTTCAGCGCGCTGACGTGCATATAGTGCGGCAGCTTAGAGCCGCAACCAATACCGCTGAAGAACATCACCTGGTGCGGCGCGAGGTTGAGGCCAACGAGGGCTTGCTTGATCGAGGCGAGGATACCGAAGTCGCCACAACCAGCACACCAGGTACTCTTTTCGGTCGTCTGGAACGTCTTCATGTCCACCTTGGTCATCAAGGTTAGACCACTGCTATCGGGACGGATTGCTGTGTCGGTCATGCCTTCACCTCCTCCTTCAGATCGTAGAGACTGGCGGTGCTATTAGTATTCAGGTTGTTGTTGTTGATCTGGCCCTGGCTGGTGCCGCTACCGTGCGCGCCGTTGCTGTGGCCGTTGCTGGGGGCATAGCCCTGGCGGTTGCCGCTGTTGACTGGCACCTGGTAGCGGATCACATTGTGCGGCTTGTCCTTCTCGGCCACGGCTCGACGAATGAAGGCCACTGCATCTTCTTCGGTGTAAGGGTGGCCGTCGTAGCGCAAGACCTGGGCGTTGGCGCGCAAGCCGGTTTCGGCGCGTAGCAGGCGGGCGAACTGGCCGGTGAAGTTCTGCTCGATGCAGATGCTGAACTTCATCTTGGCAAACGCTTCTTCGGTCTCCTGCACTGGGAAGGGCCACACGTCAACATAGTGCAGGAAGTTGACGCTCTCGCCTGCCGCGTTCATCGCGTCTACTGCCTGGCGGATCGCGCCGTAGGTGCTGCCCCAGCCGATCACGGTCACGTCGGCTTCCGCTGGCCCGTAGAGCAGCGGCTTGATCGTGGTGGCGAGAGCCGACTCCATCTTCCGCATCCGCTTCTCCATTTGGGCAACGCGGGTAGCCGGGTCTTCGGTGATCAGGCCGTCGGGGCTGTGTTCGTCGCCAGTGGTGATGTACACGCTATTTGGATGGCCAGGCAGCGCACGTGGCGAAACGCCACTCTCGGTTACGGCGTGCCGCTTGTAGGCCCAGGAGTCGGCTAGTGCGTCAAGCTCCGCATTGCTAACCATATCGCCGCGATCAATCTCCACCTTGCTGAAGTCGATCTGCTCCGGGTCCAGCGTTTCGATGCTGGTAGAGAGCATCATGTCGGTGAGGACTAGCACGGGCATCTGGTACTTCTCGGCGAGGTTGAAGGCGCGCCAGCCCGCCTCGAAGGCCTCTTGCACCGAGCCAGGCGCGAGGACAGCGCGGGGGAACTCGCCATGCCCTGCGCTGGTGACGAAAGCGAGGTCGCTCTGCTCCGTTTTGGTCGGCAAGCCCGTAGAGGGGCCACCGCGCTGGGCATCTACGATCACCAGGGGGATTTCGGTCATCCCTGCCAGGCCGAGGGCTTCGACCATCAGGCTGAAGCCGCCGCCGCTGGTGTTGGTCAGGGCGCGCATCCCGGCCTGGGCCGCGCCGATAGCCATCAGGATCGCAGATAGTTCGTCCTCAGTCTGCTTGGTCAGCACGTCGAACTTGTTGGCCTTTGCGGTCATCCACTCGATCACGCTGGTGCCGGGGGTCATGGGGTAGGCCGAATTGAAGCGGCAGCCCGCCGCCAGTGCGCCCATGCAGAACGCCTGGTGAGCGTGCAGAGCCATCCGCTTGGGGGCGTTGGGGATCGCTTCCAGCTTGAACTCAAAGTCCGCCGCGAAGTTGTCTAGCCCATAGCGGTAGCCTGCCTCCGCCACGCCGAGGTTGGCGGCGATCACCTTCTCGCCCTTGCGTCGGAAGTTCTGGCGGATCACGTCAGCCATCTTCTCGAAGTCGTAGCCAGTAATGCCACTGGTCACGCCGAGGGCCACCGTATTCGCCATCACCTTGTCGCCACCGATCTCCAGAGCCAGCTTGTAGAGTGGCACCGGCATCATCTTGGTGTGGCCTGCCTCGACGCGACTCTTGTCGTACTTAAGCCCCTCGTCAAAGATAATCGCGCCGCCAGGAACGATCTCCTGCGGGTGGGCATAGAGGGACTCGTCATCGAAGGCCATCAGCACATGAACATCGCTGCTCCAGCTAAAGAGCGGCTTGCTGCTGACCCGAATCTGGTAGTAGTTGTGGCCGCCACGGATGCGCGACTGGTAATCTTGCAGGCCGTAGCAGTAGAGGCCGCCGCGCACCATCGCTTTTAGGAAACCCGCGCCGCTAGACTCAACCCCCTGACCGGCCTCGCCGCCCAGCTTGATCGTCATATCGTTAGTTCTGCTCATACTCTATTCCCTTCTCAGCACCCCCAGCCACCAAAGCGGTGGGGGCAAAATTGTTTGTGCATCGTGCAAACTATGGCTTAGGCCAAAAAGAGGCAAGCCGAGGAACCAAATATCAGCGACAATGCTGGGAGGGCTACGCCCACGACCTTGGGGGCGCACTCCGCTGCGGTTCGGCTGGTCGCGCTCTGCTGACCGCCGCCCCCGCCTTTCTCCCAGGCCTTTCTATAGGAGAGCGAGGGCGGCAAAACAGGATTGCTGCCATTATATTACTTTGCTACTAGATTTGCAAAGTGCCAGTGACCAGTGGCTGCGGCCTGCTAGCCTGCACCGTTGCGCGCCCGCTGCCGATAGACAAGCCGCCCGCCTGCGTGTTATAATACCGCCAGCGACGCTCCCCTACGCTGTGGCAGCGGTGCGCCCTATATTGCACGTCACGACGAGGTGAACGGATGCCGGAACACGCCATGAGCGCGCTGGAACAATACAGCAGCGACCTTTTTGCGCCAGAGGATGCGGTATTGCGGGCGATCCGCGCCGAACTGCCCCAGCGCGGTATCCCCAACATCATGATCAACCCATTGGAAGGGCGGCTGCTGCAAGTGCTGCTGCGTAGCATTGCCGCCCGCCGGGTATTGGAGATCGGCGCACTGGCGGGCTACAGCGGTATCTGGTTGGCGCGCGCTCTTGCCCCTGGCGGCCAACTGATCACCCTTGAGCGCGAACCCCTGCACGCCGCTACCGCCCGCGAGTTCTACGCCCGTGCGGGCCTGGCCGACCGGGTGACATTGCGTGAGGGGGCCGCCCTCGATCTGTTGCCCGCCCTCGCCGCCGAAGCCCCCTTCGATGCTATCTTTATTGATGCTGACAAACCGAACCAGGCCGAGTACGTGCGGCTGGCGATCCCCTTGCTGCGGCAGGGCGGCCTGCTGCTGGTAGACAACAGCTACCGCCACGGGGCCGTCCTTACCGCCAGCGACGACCCCGCAGTGCTGGCAGTGCAGGAGGCCAACCGCATCCTCGCCAGCGACCCGTCCCTTTACGCCACGATCATCCCCACCAGCGACGGCCTTGCGGTCGCGGTCAAGCAGTTAAGCCAGCAGCACGCAGCACACTACTGATCATTCACCATTCGGATAGGAGGAAGCACCTAAGATGGCAAGCACCAGGGAAGAACAGGCCGAGGCGCAGGTTATGGCGGGCATGCAAGATAGCGCAGAGGTACACCCGATTGCCGCCGAAGAAGCGACAGCTCAGGCCAATATGACTGGCGAAAATGGCGATGGGGCGGACGAGGCTTTTCAGCCCGCCACCCGCGCCAACTATCGTGACCTCGGCCTCAACGGCGACCAGTTGTTGGAGATGTACTACTATATGCTGCTAGCCCGCAGCCTGGACGAGCGGCAGTGGCTGCTCAATCGCCAGGGCAAAATCGCCTTCGTGATCTCTTGCCAGGGCCAGGAGGCCGCCCAGGTGGGTCTTGCCTACGCCCTGGAGAAGGGTAAGGATTTCGTCTGTCCCTACTACCGCGACCTGGGCTTCATGGTTACGCTGGGCCAGACCGCGAAGGACGTGATGCTCTCCGTCTGGGGTCGGGCCGAGAACACCGACAGCGGTGGCAAGCAGATGCCTGGTCACTTCGGCCACCGCAAGCTCAACGTGCCGACCGGCTCTAGCCCTATTGGTACCCAAAACGTCCATGCGGCAGGCGTGGCCCTCGCCTTCAAGCTGCGCGGCATTGACGGCGTGGTGACTACCCAGATCGGCGAAGGCGGCACCAGCCAGGGCGACTGGCACGAGGCGATGAACTTCGCCAGCACGATGAAGCTGCCGATGATCATGATGGTCGAGAACAACAAGTACGCGATCTCCGAGCCACAAGACCGCCAGATGGCGATCAAGAACGTGGCCGACCGCGCCCCCGGCTACGGGATGCCAGGGGTGATCGTAGACGGCAACGACGTGCTGGATGTCTACCGCGCCGCCGTCGAAGCGGTGCGCCGCGCCCGTGCTGGCGAAGGCCCCACCCTGATTGAGGCGAAGGTCACGCGCTATACCCCCCATAGCTCGGACGACGACGACCGCCGCTACCGCGACCGCGCCGAGGTTGAGGAGGTCAAGAACAACCGCGATGCGATTGCCATCTTCCGCAAGCTGCTGACCGACGAGGGTATCCTTACTAGTGAGCTTGACGAGAAGATTCGCACTGGCATTCGGGCGCAGGTTGACGAGGCCACCGAGTACGCGATGAGTGCGCCCGACCCCGCGCCCAGCGACCTCTATCGCCACGTCTACGCCGACCAGAGCGAGCGCACCTTCGACAGCCAGCTTTCCTTCGAGTGGAGCGGCAGCAAGTAGGTGAGCGGCTTGGCTGCTGACTGGCGATGGACTAACTACTGACTTAGACAAGGAGCAATAATGGCAATCAAGCTACTGATCGAGGCGGTGCGCGAAACGATGCTTTCCCTGATGGAGCAGGACGAGCGGGTGATCGTGCTGGGCGAGGATGTGGGCAAGTTGGGCGGCGTGCTGCGAACGACCGACGGCCTGTGGAAGCGGTTTGGCGATAGCCGGGTGATCGACAGCCCGCTGGCCGAGTCCTCCATCGTTGGCGCGGCGGTGGGCGCGAGCATGAACGGCCTGCTGCCGATTGCCGAAATCCAGTTCTCCGACTTCATCTTCCCCGCCTTCAACGCCATCGTCAGCGAGGCGGCCCGCATCCGCTACCGCTCGAACAACGACTGGGCCTGTCCCATTGTGATCCGCGCCCCTTATGGCGGCGGCATCCACGGCGCACTGTACCACTCGCAGTCACCAGAGGCGTTCTTCGCCCATGTGCCGGGCCTCAAAGTGGTCGCCACCGCCAGCCCGAAAGACCTCAAGGGGCTGCTCCGCAGCGCACTGTACGACCCAGACCCGGTGCTGATCTTTGAACACAAGAAGGCCTACCGCCTGATTAAGGAAGAAGTACCAGACGACGACTACACCATCCCCCTGGGCAAGGCTGAAGTCAAGCGGGCTGGCGATAGCCTCAGCATCATCACCTACGGCCTGATGACCTACCACGCTCTGGCCGCCGCCGAGAAGCTGGCCCAGGACGAGATCAACGTAGAAGTCCTTGATCTCCGTAGCCTGCGCCCGCTGGACGTGGAAGCGATCCTCGCCACCGCCCAGAAGACGGGCCGCGTGTTGGTCGTCCACGAGGACAACCTGACGGGCGGCATCGGCGGCGAAGTGTCCGCCTTGATCGCCCAGTATGCCTTCAGCTACCTGGATGCGCCGATCATGCGCCTGGCGGGGCCGGACGTGCCAGCGATGGGCTTCAACCACGTCTTTGAGGAGGAGTTCCTGGTCAGCCCAGAGCGGATCGAGCGGGCCGCCCGCAAACTGGCCGAGTATTAGGCAGCGGCGTAGAAATTGGAGGAGGAGAGCATGGCAGACCTGACAGTAGTAATGCCCCAGCTAGGTGAGACGGTCACGGAGGGGGTGGTTGGTACCTGGTTGAAGAAGGTGGGCGACAAGATCGAGAAGTACGAGTCTATCGTCGAGGTGATCACCGACAAGGTGACAGCGGAGGTTCCCGCCCCCGAAGCGGGGGTGCTGAAGGAAATCCTGGTGCAGGAAGGCGAGACGGTCAAGGTCAACACCGCTATTGCAACGATGACCAGCGACGTAGCTGCCCCAGTGGGCGCAGCCGCTAGCGTCGGCGTAGCAGGCAATATTCCGCTAGAGGTTGCCGAGAGCGGGCCGAGCGAGACGCTGACCGGGGCAGCCGTCCACGTAGATAGCTTGCAGAGTAGCAACGGGAGCAACAATGGTAGCAGCAGCACTGTAGCCCAAAGCCTCAGCGACGACGAGGTGAAGCGGCTCTACTCGCCTGCCGTGCGCCGCATCGCCAGCGAACATGGCGTAGACTTGCGTACTGCCCCGATCACGGGCAGCGGCGGCGGCGGGCGGGTGAGCAAGGAAGACATCCTCGCTTACATCGAGACCATGCCCCAGGGTCAGGATGCGGCCCCGGCTGCCGCTCCCGCCCCCAAGCCAGCGGCCCCCATCCCTACCGTGCCGCCGCAGCCGCCGATGGAGAGCGCACCGCACCACCCGGAGATCAGCTTCCCGATGGGCAGCAGCGTTACGCCGCCGATGCCCGCTATGCCGCTTGCCCCTGTTGCGCCCCCGCCTGCCCCCGCCGCAACCCAGCCGCCTGCCCCCGCTGCTGCCCCCAACTTTGGCGGGGCCGACGAGCAGATCGTGCCGCTCACCCCCATGCGGCGGGCGATTGCCGAACACATGGTTCGCAGCCTTGCCACCTCGCCGCACGCCTGGACGATGGTGGAGATCGACATGAGCAACGTCTGGAAGCTGCGCGGCTCTGCGAAGGAGCAGTTCAAGCAACGCGAAGGCTTCGACCTCACCTTCTTCCCCTTCTTCTGCAAGGCGGTGATCGAGGCTCTGCGCCAGTACCCCCAGATGAATAGCACCTGGCGCGACGACCAGGTGGTACTCAAGCGGGCGATCAATGTCGCCATTGCGGTGGACATCGCCGACGGGCTGATCACCCCGACGATCAAGAACGCCGACGGCCTCAGCGTGGCGGGGCTGGCGCGCAGCATCAGCGACCTGGCTGGCCGCGCCCGCAGCAACAAGCTGAAGCTGGACGACATCCAGGGCGGCACGATCACCGTCAACAACCCCGGCGCGTTCGGCAGCGTCATGTCCATGCCAATCATCAACCAACCCCAGGCCGCAATCATCACCATGGAGCAGATCGTCCAGCGTCCGGTGATCGTAGATGGGATGATCGCCGTGCACCACATGATGTACTCCTGCCTCAGCTTCGACCACCGCATCGTAGATGGTGGGGCGGCGGGCCGCTTCCTCCAGAGCGTCAAGAAGTGGCTGGAAGCAGTCAACAGCCAGACCAGCATCTACTAACCGCCGCAAGGTTGTAGCACGCTTCTTCTTGCGTAGGGGCCACTGGCTACCCTGCTAGCTGGCGGCCCCTTCGTTGACATAGGGGGAAGTGAGGGGTTATACTTGAGAATAGAGCGAGGATTCGAGCAAAGAACCAGGGTTGAACACGGAAACGGAGACGAACCAAAATGCCTATTGACCCCCTGTTGCGCCGTCCCGACTGGCTGAAGGTCAAGCTACAGACTGGCGAGAACTATCGCGATGTCAAGAGCCTGATGCGCGAGAACGACCTGCACACCGTCTGCGAGGAGGCGCACTGCCCCAACATTGGGGAGTGCTTCGAGAACCGCACGGCTACCTTCCTGATCCTCGGCAACACCTGCACCCGCTCTTGCTCCTTCTGCGCGATTGGCACCGGTAGGCCCGGCCCACTGGACTGGGAGGAGCCTGCCCGCCTGCTGCACGCCGTGCAGACCCTGCGCCTCAAGCACGTGGTGATCACCTCGGTCAACCGCGACGAGCGCAAGGACGGTGGCGCGCCGATCTTCTACGAGTGCCTGCGCCTGATCCGCGAGAACTGCCCCGGCACCAGCATCGAGGTTCTGATCCCCGATTTCAAGGGCGACCATGACGCGCTCAAGCTGGTGATGGAGGCTGGCCCTGACATTCTCAACCACAATACTGAGACTGTCCCCCGCCTCTACCGCCTGGTGCGTCCCCAGGCCAAGTACGAACGCTCGCTGCAACTGCTGCGCCGCGCAAAAGAGATGGTCGCAGAGCGCAACATCATGACCAAGACCGGCATCATGATTGGCGTGGGCGAGACCTGGGAGGAGATCGTGCAGACCATGCGCGACATCCGCGAACAGGGTACCGACATCATGACTATCGGCCAGTACCTGCGCCCTTCGCTCAAGCACCTGCCGGTAGAGTGCTACTACACGCCAGAGCAGTTTGGCGAACTAAAGACGATTGGCCGCAAGCTGGGCTTCAAGTATGTGGAGAGTGGCCCGCTGGTGCGGAGCAGCTACCACGCCCATGAGCAGGCGCAGCAGGCAGAGGGTGTGCTGGTTCTCAACGCTGGCCGCATGGTACCGCCCAGGCGCGAGTTTGCCCGCAGCCGTCTTGTTCCCCTCAGCCTCGCGCCCACTGCGGTAGAGGCGTAGGCGTAAGGCAGTAACCCTTGTCTAGGAAGTTTCTACAAGCGCGGGCGCAGCTACGCAAAGCAGGTGCGCTACTCAAACGGCAAAAGGGCAGTCATGAAACGTGGGCAAACCCTTATACTTCCGACAGAATTACCCTCGCTGGCAAAGATAGTGACGATGTACCGAGGTGGCTTGAGGATCAAATCCGCGTCTTCGTTGCTAAACTGCAAGAGGCACAAAGGAGTCAGTGATGAATGGTGAACACGATCAAGGCTACCCACCATACTCCATGCTGATCGAGTGGTCGGTAGATGACAACCTCTATATTGCCACTGTGCTAGAACTACCGGGTTGCCGCACCGACGGGCGAACCTATGCTGAGGCGGCCCAGCGCGGTCAGGAGGCGATGGAGAGTTGGATTGACACTGCACAGGATGCTGGCGAGCAGCTACCAAAGCCGCGTACCTTCTCCTTCCACTGGTGGCCCTACCCAGCCCTACCGCCGCTGCCTACAGATATACAGCAGCTACTAAACAGCACACGTGAAGACGATCTGCGTGTTAGCCAGCCAGGGTTGGGCAGGAGCTAGACTCCCACCCTCTACCATCTAGCATGAAAGCCAGCTTACCAGGAGTCGTGAAGTTGCTCAACAACCACTGGCGCACAGAGACTGCTACGCACGCTAACCAGCCTCGCGCCCACTGCGGTAGAGGCGTAGGCGTAAGGCAGTAACCCTTGTCTAGGAAGTTTCTACAAGCGCGGGCGCAGCTACGCAAGGCAGTACAGCAGGATGCTTGCAACATTGATGAACAAGCCCAACAGCCATCTTGTGCGGCCCCTTGTAAGAAGGGGGTTACAGGCGTATAATGGGGTAGACGACCAGCCCTTTCCGCATACTCGCGCCCCGCAGCCGCGCAAGGAGAGCATCGTGAGCCAGTTTATCCCGCGCCAACCTTCTGAACTCAACAGTGGCTATGCCCAGCCCGAAGCCGCCCCTGCCTATCAGCCCGCGCCGCAGCCCGCCGTGTCGGTGCAGCAATCGGCGGCCCAGCCCAAGAATGGCTATCTGCAAGAGCCGAAGACGATGGCCGAGACCGGCCTCAGTCCCAGCCTCGTTACCGAACTCGTCCTCAAGGTTCTCTACTACCAGAGCTACCAGACTGGCTATGAGATGGCTAGCCAACTGCGCCTGCCCTTCTACGGGGTGATCGAGGTGGTCATGCAAGCCCTCAAGCGCGAGGAACTGGTCGAACTGACTGGGGCTAGCGGCCTGGGCGCAGCGGGCTACCAGTACGTGATGACCCGCAAGGGCATGGATCGCGCCGAAGCCGTGCTGAAGCGCAACAGCTATGTTGGCCCGGCCCCCGTGCCACTCACTAAGTACATCGAGATGGTGTTGCTTCAGGCCCAGCACAAGCCGCAGATCAACCAGGCGGTCGTCCAAAACGCCCTACGTGGCATGAACCTGGTCGGTGATACGATAGACAAGGTGGGGGCGGCGGTCAATGCGGGTCGTTCGCTCTTTCTGTTTGGCTCACCGGGCAACGGCAAGAGTATGCTCACGGAGCGGATCGGGATGATGATGGGCGATGCGGTGGTCGTCCCCTACGCCCTCGAAGCCGATGGGCAGATCATCCAGTTCTTCGACCTGTACCTGCACCACGCCATTGCCTTCCCTGGGCCGAACGGCCTGCCGCCGCCCGGCCTCAGCGGCCTGGTTGACCCGATCCACGCCGAGTGCGCTGACCGCCGCTGGGTACAGGTGCAGCGACCGCTGGTGATCACTGGTGGCGAACTGACAATGACCGACCTCGACCTGGTGTGGCACGGCGACACGGGCTTCTATGAGGCTCCTTACCAGTTGAAGGCCAACAACGGCGTGTTCCTGATCGACGACTTTGGCCGTCAGGTGATGAGTCCGCAACAACTGCTCAATCGCTGGATCGTGCCTCTGGAGAAGGGAACTGACTTCCTCACTCTGCACACTGGCAAGAAGTTGCAGGTGCCATTCGAACTGTTCCTCGTCTTCTCCACCAACCTTGAGCCAGCCGAGCTAGTAGATGAGGCGTTCCTGCGCCGCATCCAGAACAAGCTCCATATGCCCGACCCCAGCCTCGACCAGTTCCGCAACATCTTCATGGCCGAGTGCCAGCGGCTAGGCATCCCCTATGACGAGAGTGCCTTCAGCCACTTGGTGCGCGAACACTACATGAAGACTAGCCGCCCGATGCGCGCCGTCCACCCCCGCGATATCCTGCGCCAGTTGACCAGCCTGGCCCGCTACCAGAACATCGCGCCGCAGCTAAGCCCGCGGATGATCGACCTGGCCGCAGCTACCTACTTCGTGCCGCTAGGCGAGAAGAAGGCTACGAGCGGCTCCTGAGCGGGCCACCTGGTAGTCTCTATCCGGCGATAGTGGTGGCTGGTGCAAGCCAGCCACTTCGCTTTCGGCAATGGCCGCTAGCGAAAGGAGTGGCTGACTTGCAGAACACCTTGTTTTACGGCGACAATCTGGCAGTGCTGCGCGGCGGGCTGATCGCCGAGCAGAGCGTGGACCTGATCTACCTCGATCCCCCCTTCAACAGCAACCGCAATTACAACGTGCTGTTCAAGAGCGCGGTCAGTGGGGCCGACGCACAGGCCCAGATACACGCTTTCACCGACACCTGGGAGTGGAGCAGCCTGGAGTACAACGAGGTGGTTCGCAGCCCCCGTGTGCCAGTGGTGGTCAAGGATGCGCTGGGAGCGATGATCAAGCTAGTTGGACGCAACGCACTGACTGGCTATCTGGTGATGATGGCCGCCCGCCTCACCGAACTGCACCGCGCCCTCAAGCCGACCGGCTCGCTCTACCTGCACTGCGACCCCACCGCCAGCCACTACCTCAAGCTGCTGCTCGATGCCGTCTTTGGCGCGGAGAACTTCCGCAACGAGTTTATTTGGAAGCGTTCCTCTGCTCACAACGACGGCAAGCAGGGGCGCAAGCAGGCAGGCCGCATCCACGATACCATCTTCTACTACACTAAGACTGACCAGTGGACGTGGAACCCAATCTACACAGCTTACGATGCCGATTATGTCAAGCGTTACTATAGCACGATAGAGCCGGAGACAGGTCGCCGTTACTGGCTAGACAACCTTCAAGCACCAGGCGGTGCCAGTAAGGGCAATCCCTCCTACGAGGTAATGGGTGTCACTCGCTATTGGCGTTACACAAGGGCGAAGATGCAGGCACTTATTGAGCAAGGGCGCATAGTCCAGACTGCACCAGGCATTGTGCCTAGATACAAGCGTTACCTTGACGAAATGCCAGGCGTTCCACTGCAAGATGTGTGGACGGACATTCCGCCAATCAACTCGCAGGCTAAGGAAGCACTCGGCTACCCCACGCAGAAGCCACTGGCTCTACTTGAGCGCATCGTCAGGGTATCGAGCAACCCAGGAGATGTTGTGCTAGACCCCTTCTGCGGCTGCGGCACAGCAGTGGTGGCGGCGGAGAAGCTGGGGCGCGGCTGGCTGGGGATCGATATCACTAGCCTGGCAATCGGGGTGATCGAGAAGCGCATCCGCCAGACCTACCCCGACGCGAGCTTTGGCGTAGTCGGCCTGCCCGACAGCGCAGAGGACGCGCTGGAACTGGCCGCCCGCGACAAGTACGAGTTCCAGGACTGGGTGGTGTTGAAGCTGGGCGGTCAGCCGATCCACGAGGACGCGGCTCGCCCCGGCAAGAGCAAGAAGGGGGCGGATGGTGGCATAGACGGAGTGATCTACTTCGAGGATGGCGGCAAGCCGCAGAAGGTGGTCATCTCGGTCAAGGGCGGTAAGAACGTCGGCGTGGGCATGATGCGCGACCTGGCAGGCACGGTCGAGCGCGAGCAGGCGGCTATCGGTGTACTGGTGCTGGCGGCGGAGCCAACCCGCCCGATGACCCAGGAGGCGCAGACGGCTGCACCCTACGAGAGCGGCTACATCTTGCGCGGCCACGAGCAGAGCTACCCGCGCCTGCAAATCATCACCGCCGCCGACCTGATCGCGGGCAAGGGGGTGGAGATGCCGCCACACTACGAGGCGCAGACGATGCAGACCGCCACTCGCGGCGAACGGCCACGCGGCAAGCAACTGAGCCTGCTCGGTGGCGAAGCAGGGGATGAGTTAGCCTGGCGCACGGGCAGCCTGCCCCACAAAGGAGAACCGATGACCGCCAGCCTAACTACCCATCACCTGGGCCTGGTCAGCTATGCCGAGGGCTTGCGGCTGCAAGCAGACTTTGCGGCGCGGCGGGCGGCGGGCGTGGTCGGTGACAGCCTGCTGCTGCTCGAACACCCGCACACCTACACCCTGGGGCGTAGCGGCAAGGCGGAGAACATCCTGCTCACCAGCACGCAGTTGGCCGAGCGTGGGGCTGCCACCTTCAACGTAGATCGTGGCGGCGACGTGACCTACCACGGCCCCGGCCAGCTAGTCGCTTACCCGATCCTCGACCTGCTAGCCTTGCGCGGCATACCGCTCGACTACCCTCGCTACGTGCGCGACCTTGAGCGGGTGCTGATCGCCACCGTCGCAGGCTTCGGCATTGCAGGGCAACAGGTGGCAGGCTACAGCGGCCTATGGGTGACGGAGCAGAGCGGCAGGCTAGGCAAGCTGGCGGCCATCGGTGTCCACGTCAACGGGCGCGGCATTAGCACGCACGGGGTTGCGCTCAACGTCAATCTCGACCTCGCCTACTTTGGCTACATCGTCCCTTGCGGCATCCAGGAGGAGGGCAAGGGCGTAACCAGCCTGGCAGCACTGGGCGGCCAACCGCTGGCGATGGAGGCCGTGGCTGCCCAGTTCGTAGCCTCCTTCCGCGCAGGCTTCGGCTACCCCCCGATTTAGGAGCGCAGTGGGGCTACAGCTACCGTCTGCCCGGTTTAGCTGGCGGATTTCCCCGCTAGCTGCGCTATATCTGCCAGATGCTCATGTTCATGCTCAACGTAGTGGCGGACGATCTCGGCCAGCGTAGTTGGGCCGCGCTCCTCATGCACTCCGCTGCGCTGCCAGGCCGTTGCTGGCAAGCCGCTGAGGAAGGCAGCAGTCTGCTTGTCGCGCTCGGCGATCTCGTGCAGCAGCGGGGCTAGTTCGCGGTTCTGGTAGTCGCCGTTGCGAACCATCTGCTCCTGATCATAGCCGGGCAGGGTGGGGCTATACTCGCTTGCGATGCGGCGGAAGCGGGTGGCGTACTGGCTGCTAGCGTCGTACAGGTGGCCGACCAGCTCCTTGATCGACCAACCGTTGGCCGCAGGCTGGCGCAACTGCTCCTCGTCCAGCCCCGCCACCAGTGCGGCAAGCTGGCCCGCGTTGTGGTGCAAAGCAGCAATCATCTGCTCGTGCGTCAACTTAGCCCCCGCCAATCGCTCGCCAATCTCCGCACTGTGGCCGTGTGCGTGGTTGACATGGTAGGTGGCGATCTGCTCGACGGTAATCGCGCCGTTGGTGGCGTGGGTACCGCTGCGCTGCCAGCTCGCTGCGTCTAGCTGGGCCAGCAGCCCCGCCAATTGGTTGTCCAACCCAGCGGTCTCGGCAAACAGGGCGGCAGCGTCGGCGGCGTTGTAGTTGCCGTTCGCCACCAGCGTATCGGTGTCCGCATCGGGGAGCAGCGGATTGTCCTCGTGGCTGATGCGGCTGATGCGGTAGTGGAACAGCGCACTGGCATCGCGCAGGTGGCCGATCACCTCTTTGATCGACCAATGGCCGTCCGCCCGCCGTCTGCTCATTTGCCCCTCATCCAGGCCCGCCACTGTCGCTTCAAGCTGGCCGCTGCTGCTGTGCAGGGCGGTAATAATCTCGTCGTGCGTCAATTTGTTGTTCCTTTGCTAAATGGGCTGGCGACTAGCAAGAGCCGATCCGTTCCCAGAGGTCATCCACGTGGTCGTTGGCGTGGTCAACATAGCTGCTGGCTAGCTGTTCGATGGTCAGTGGGCCGCGCGTGGGGTGGACACCGCTTCGCCGCCAGCCCGCCTCGTCCAGGCCGCTAAGTAGCTGGGTGATGCTGCACTCCAGCCCCGCAAGTTCGGCGGTCATTTGCTCGGCGGGCAGACTGTTGTAGCCCCCAGCGGCTACCAGCTTCTCTGGATCGAAGGGCGCGAAGGGGGGACTGGCAACCTGGCCGATTAGCTGGATACGCTCGCTGTAGATGGCGGCCACGTCGCGCAGGTGGCCGATCACCTCTTTGAACGACCAGTGGCCGTCGTTGCGTCGCTGGCGTAGTTGCTCATCGCTCAGGCGGTCGGCGATTTGGTCGAGGGCGCGGGTCGTCTTGGGGATAGCGGCGATTAGCTCGTCATGGGTCATTATTTGCTTCTCCTGGTTACCCGCTGCTGGCGGCCTGCACCTGGCGTAGTGCCTGCTCAAGCTCTATACCCTCGATCTGGAACAGCTTGCTGCGGCTGCTGCTGCCGTGAGTCAGCCTCACCTGCCGCTTACTAACCCCCAGCACTGCGGCGACATATTCCGTTAGGGCGGCATTGGCAGCCCCCGCGACCGGTGGCGCAGTGAGGGCGATGCGAGTGGCCCCAGCCTGCTGGCCGAGGATCGCGTTACGCGGGGCGCGTGGTGTTGCTCGCACTTGCCACTCCACCCCACCCGCTCTAGCCCGCAGCCCCCAGCCAGCCGCCTGCTCGTTCAACTCGTCTGCTGTCATCACCACATTATAACACACGATAGCTGCCCAGGGTCACAGCCAACGGCCTGCGCTCATCCTCCGCGAGGGGAGGAAGGCAGGCGCAGCCCTCAGCCTCATCTGTCACCTAGCTGGGCAGGGCGGGCCACAATGTGGTAAAATGAAGCTCACCAGCACAACGTCGTGCCAATCCTTGCTAGGGAGAAACCCAATTTGCCACGCGATCTACCCATTGGTAACGGCAATCTGCTGATCAACTTTGACGCAAATTACAACG
>JBBROH010000058.1:0-20469 GCA_038229595.1 Chloroflexia bacterium
CGTACCCTTGACGTTCTTGAGCAGCCAGTTGATCGCCTCGTACTCATACTTGAACTCAAGGCGGCCACTCTTGTGAACATCCTCATAGCCGGGTTGTAGCACCGCCATCTTCATCCAGGCCATGCCATCCAGCGTGCCAGTCGGCGAACCAGGGCCAAAGCGGTTGTTGTCCGAGAGGCGGCTGGGTGTGCCGAAGAAGTTGAAGCCGAGGCTGAGCAGCAGCAGCACCAGGAAGATCGGGGTGAAGACCAGGCGGTAGGCGAGGCTGGCCCCGCCCACGGGCGGCCTGAACTGCTGGCCCCACCAGCCGCGCTGCGGTTCTGGCTGAGGGTGGTGCGGCTCGTCCGGGGCGACCCTTGGCAGCATCGGTGTGGCTTCGTCCTGCCCGTCGCCAACCAGCGTCGCCACCTCCGCGTCGTTGTAGCTGAGATTGTGAGCGGCTGCGGCTACCTCGCTGTTGGCGGTGTCGTAGCTGGTCGCATCGTAGGCTGCTGCTTCGGTCGTCTCTGCATCAGCCGCTTCTGCTTCTGCATCGGTCGCTTCCGCCGCGACTGCGCCGTAGCTAGCAATATTACTTGCGTCCTGATCAGTTGGCAGAGGGATGGCTGCTGGTTCGTCGCTGTTTGCACCATAGCTGGCGATGTTGCTTGCCGGGGCAGTCGTCTCCGCTGCGGCAACCACGTCGCGCTCTGGCTCGTCGGGCGAGTGGGTGGGGACGCTCTGTTCGAGAGTGACGGTAGCGGTAGCGCGGGCGGGGCTGCGACCCTCGTCGGCCAGGATCGCCTCGTCGCGACCATCGTAGATGTAGTAGAGGACCATCGCCCCCGCCATGCCCAGCAGTACCCAGGCTTGCTCGTAGAACTTGAAGACCGTGTTCATGCGACTATTATTGAAGTCTACCAGGTAGACCAACTCTACCGCCAGGGTGATGCCCACCCCACCAAGCAGGATCAGGTTGGCGAACATCCCAGCCCGGTCGTTGCGCCGCCCAAACAGGGTGATCACGCCGAGACCGACCAGCAGCGCGAGCATCCCCACTACCGGCAGCCCCCTTGTGATCAGCAGCACTGCCCCAGCCAGCACCAGTAGCGTAGCCAGCAGAGGGATAGGAGCAGGCAGGGCTAGGCTCAAACCTGGCACACCCAGGCTGCGGGCAGGTCGGGTGCGGGGTGGCTGCTTCTCCTCCTCAGTGGCGGGCTGCTCCCTCGCATCTGCGACCCAGGGGTAGGTAGCTACACTGCTTGTTTCTACTGGCTGGGCGTTATCCTCGGCCAGCCCTGCCGCCTGCTCTGTTGTGGGGGCGGCTGCGCTGGCTGACTGCTCTGGTTCTGTCCAGAGGTAGGGGTGGGCTGGATAGTCGCTGGCAACCTCCTCAGCCACCCGGTTGATCGTGCGGACGCGCATGGTGCCGCGCACTGGTAGGGCGGTGGGGTTAGCCTCCTCGTTGTGGCTGTTACCGTTGCTGGCGGCCTCTGGCTCGTGGCCGTTGCTAGCAGCGTGGCCGCCGCTGCTAAGGTTGGTGGTGGTGACGCTCTCCCCTTCTCCCTCCTCGCGGGGGACGAAGCCAGGGGCGACGAAGCCGCTAACCGACCTGAGGCTGCGGGCGGGGCGCAAGCCGAGACCGCCCGGTATCCACTTCACCCCCGCCAAACGCAGCAGCACGTAGGCGGCGGCAAGGACGACGAACAGCCCCCAGACTACCAGGAACTCGCCCAGCCGGGTGCGGCTGTCCACTGGTACCACCCCCACCTTGCTGTAGAATACCTTGAAGTTGATGAAGAAGGGTAGGTAGGCGAGTAGCGAGAGGCCAACCAGCCCGCCGAAGGTGGCTAGCTGGCCGAGGATCGCAGTCGGGCGGCTCAACAGAGCCTCGTTGCGGCCCAGCACCCGCTCGCGGACGAATAGCGGGATTAGCATCCCCCCCAGGGTGACAACCACGTAGGTCGGGAAGTCCCAGGAGTTGACCACAAACAGGCTGCCGAGGTTGATCGCTGCCGTGAGCAGGGTGAGCAGGCCGAGGGCGAAGTTGTCGCTCCAGAGCGTGCCAGACCGCTGGAAGAAGTTGGTGACCCGCTGCGGCCAGCGACCGCTCGGCTGCTCATAGGTCAGCCATCGCTCCGTCCCCTTTGTGTCAAAGGCGAAGTTGAGGGCGAACATCGCCGCGAGCAGAGCGAAGGGGATCACCACCATGTGCGGGTGCAGGTCGCCGTAGAGGAAGCTCCAGTAAGGGAACTCCTGGATCATATAACCACCGCCGGTGTAGATGCGGCTAGGAGTCCAGAAGTTGTACCCACCCTGGCTTGCCTCGTTGATGCGACTCGGATCAAGGCCGAGATTGTAGAACCAGGGTAGCACCGTATCGCCAACGAAGCCGACGCGGTTGTAGAGGGCCACCAGCCCGCCGAATATGTTGCCGATGTACAGGGTGAGGAAGGTTGCCAGCACTCCGTAACGCATGGCAGTGCCGTTGAAGCCGCCCGCCGTATTGTAAGGCTGCTCCGTTTGCTCCCGCCGCTGGCGGTTGAAGGCGATCAGGTTGTAGACGATGCTGGCGACCCCCGCTGCGATCAAGGCGAAGACGAGGGCCATGCTGAGGTTGAAAGCGATGGTGGGGATGATGCCGGTCAGCTTGATCGGCACCGCCAGGATTACGTAGCCGTAGTAGTAGTAGTTGATCATGTTGCCGCCGAAGAAGGCGTTGCCAGGCGGCATCCAGGGGGCGCGCAGCACCGAGTTGAAGTAGCTAAACTCCATTGGCCGCTCGCCACCGTAAGTTGGCCCCCAGAGGTCGGGGTTGAGGCTACGCAGCCACAACTGGAAGAAGAAGGAAAGGATGAAGACCAACTCCACCGCCAGCACCAGCTTCCAGCTTGCCCTAAACCAGGCCAGCATCTGCTCCCGCTTGCTGCGCCAGACGTAGCCACTGAGCAGGCTGAGCAAGACCACGCAGCCGAGGATCGTCCAGACGCTGAACATCGCAATGTGCAGGCTAGCTAGCAGCCAGGCAAAGAAGGCGACCAGCACCAGGGCTACTACTTTGCTGAAGATGTAGCCGCGATCTGGCAGCCAGCGGAACATCCCCCAGGTGAGTGGCTGAGCCAGGAAGCCGAGCAGGTAGATCGCCAACAGCCAGAGGATGATCGCCACGATCTGGTTGTCGTTGGCGGTTGTGTTCCAGGCGTAGTCATCTACCACCGGAGCCTTCGATGGCTCTGGGTCCATCTTCATCAGCTTGTCAACCGGCACGTTGCCGTTGATCGTGTAGGGTGGCACCGGTGGGTTGTAGCGGGCCTGCGAAACCGGGCGATCCACAACATTGCCAAACAGCACCGCGTAATCCTCATCTGCCAACTCGCGCGTCTTCTTGAAGATCATCGTACGCGGGTGATCGTAGACGGTAAAGCTCTCATCGGCGTGGCTATCATCGATCTCGAAGCCGAAGATGCGGGGGAAGCTCTTGGCATCATGCACCATCTCGAATCCCAGCTTGCCGCTGAGCAGCAACTCGTAGTAACGGGTCGCCACTGGGTAACGCCAGGGCATCTTGTAGAGCGTGCCGTAGAAGCGGTTGCTGACAATCACGATGTAGTCAATGCTCTTTAGCTTGTCCTTGTAGCTCTGCAACGCCTGGGGGCCGGGCATATCCATGCCATGCCCCTCGATGTCGGTCATGCTGAAGCCACTGGCTGGCCCCTTGACACCTGAACCAACAGGGAAGCCCTCCTCCCAGGCTGCGCCGTCCTTCGCCACCACTGCGCCCGTAGGGATGTTGCGGTTGGCCCAGTTGGTAGCGTCTACCGAGGTGTGATCGGTGGTGTAGATCGCATCGTAGGCGACGGCCCAGAGGAAGCCACCGACGACCGCGATCATGCCCACTGCCTGCACGACGCGGGTGACGCGGAAGCGGCCCTGGGCCTGCGGCCAACGCTGCTGCGCCCAGCGGTAGACGATGCACAACGCCCCGGCAGTGAGCAGCGCGAGGATCGGCACCAGCGGCAAGGTATAGCGCATCCACTTTGCCTCAAGTGAGAGGATCAGGGCAGCATAGGGGATACCTGCGCTAAAGAGTAGCATCTCCCCTGGCGTGATGTAGTGCAGGCTGAGGATCAGCAGGCTAAAGCCGACCAGCCCGACCAGCCCGGCAATACCGTACTTGAAGATGTCATTTGGGTCGCCACTGCCACCAACCAGGGTCTGCAAGGTTGGCGCGAACAGGCTGAGCAGCACCCGCATGGCGAAGTAGAGGGCGACCAGGGCCAGCACCGCTCCGCCCACCGCAATCGCCAGGCTAGCAGCCCCGCGCTGGGCCAGCCGCCGTGCCTGGTTGTAGAGCAACTCGAAGATAGCGGCGAAGTCGAAGGCGAAGCGGATCAGCATGAAGGCGAGTGCGGCAAACACCACCGTACCTGCGATCACCCCGAAGCCCCACAGGTAGAGGTTGCCAGGGTGGTAGAAGATGTTGGTACCGATGTACTGGCGCGTATATGGTACGTCGGCCAGCCCGCGCATGATGTTGTTCTGGTAGCCGACAATGCCCAGGTACTCGCGCAGGCGGAACAGGACATAGGGTTCGCCGATCTCGAAGCCAACCAGGGTGAAGACCACGCTGGCGATCAGCCGGGGCAGCGACTTGACGAACACGCTAACCCGGTGGTCGCGCTCGAAGGGGCTGGCGGGGCGCAGGCCAATCGGGTCGTCGTAGGCAGCCCCCAGTTGACGGCTGCGGTTCGCGTAGATAGCGCGCAGGGCGTAGGCGACAACGATCACGATGGCTAGTGGCACAATCGTGATCTTGGTTGCCATAGCGAAGCCGAGGGCCAGGCCCGCCAGGATCGCCGACCCCCAACCCCCCTGCTGCATGATCCGCACCGCGAAGTAGATGGTCAGGGTGACGAAGAAGGTAACGAACGAGTCGGTGGTGATGAAGTGGGCTAGCTGGATGTTGGTCACGCTGAAGGCGATCAGGGCGGCAGCGAACAGGCCCGCCCACTTGCCGTAGATGCGCCGCCCGATCAGGAAGACGAGCAGCACGGTGCCGAGATCGGCCAGGCTACTGAGGAAGCGACCGACCAGGAAGTAGCGTGCGTCGTTGTTGTCCGCCCCATCTATCTCCTTCCAGCCCTTGCCTAGCACCGGGCTGAGGACGTTGAAAAGCCCCGTAACCGGTCCATGCAGCACCTTAGTCAGGTAGAGCGGCAGGCTACCGTAGGAGAAGTCGTTGAAGCTGGCTCGTACCCCCCCGGCCCCCCCATCTGGCACGCGGTGGCGGGTGCTGATCGGGCTGTTGTCTACGTCGGTCAGGATGCCCCAGGGCGTGCTAACCTCCTGCCCCGTGGTGTTCAGCACCTTGTCGCCAGCGGGGATGTTCCAGATGGTCAGTCCATCCTTCGGCACCTCCACCCCATCCTTGCCGATCACCTTAAAATCGAAGGGGATGTTCCAACTGATGCGGTAGATGATGTCGGCAGCGATGAACCGCTCGTCCGGGTGGCGGTGGTTGCCGTTGTCCCAATCCATGCCGCTGAAGCGGAAGAAGGCAGCGAGCAGCAGCAGCAGACTGAGCAGGCCGATCATCCGCCAGTCACGCGGCTGGCTCTCGCGGCGGGGCTGGGCGGGGCGAACGGGGCTAGCGGGAGCGATCAGCGGCAGGGGGGTGCTGGCCGCTACATACTGCTCGGCAGGGATTGGCTCGTCCGCTTCGGCCTCGGCAGTGGCACGGATAGCGACCGCTGCGCTCTCCTCCGCTAGGGCGGCTTCATGGGCGGCCTCGGCCTGCGGCTCTACGGCTGCTGGCTGCCCCTCTGGCCCAGACCATTGCTGACTGACCGCCGCTGCTGACTGATCTTCAGGCCCGTTGTAGGGTGCGGACATCTTCACTACCTTCCTGAGCGCGACTGACGGATGATGAATGCAAGGCATATGGCGAAAACTACCCTCCTGGAGCGCGGTAGCGGGGCTATTTTAGCACATCTCTGCCGTCTCTGACAAGAAACGGGCAAACTTCTAGCTTGGCTAGTACGATGTTGGTAAGGTAGCTGGTAAGGTGCAGCGACGTTGCTAGCCAACCCCAGAGATGAAACACGCTGCTTGCGACCCTGGTTACAAGCGGGGACGAACTATCTTCTCCGCCATCCTCTGCTATACTGGACTTGACGGCCCGATGGTTGTATAATGGGCGCGCAAGCAACTTTAGCAAGCAACTTTGACATATGTCTACTTTGGAGGGCGACGATGCCGATCACCGCAACCGAACCGCAGACTACCCAGGCGAAGCAGCAGCGCAAGATCACCAGCCATGACCTCTACAAGCTACGCTTCCTGCGCGACCCCCAGGTTTCGCCAGATGGTAGGCGAGTGGCTTTTGTTCTTAGCACCGTAGACCGGGCCGACAACCGTTACCGCTCGACGATCTGGCAGTTGCCGCTCGCAGGTGGGGTGGCGCAGCAGGTCACTGGCGGCCCGAAGAACGATGGCCGCCCGCGTTGGTCGCCAGATGGCCGCTGGTTGGCTTTCCTCTCCGACCGGGGCGAGGCTGGCCCGCAGCAGGAGAGCGCAGGCGGTGGCAAGCCGCAACTCTGGCTGCTGCCCGCCGACGGATTGGGCGAGGCGCGCCAGCTTACCTTCATGCGCCTGGGGGTGGCCGAGTTCGTTTGGTCGCCCGACAGCCAGTGCATCTGCTTCGTAGCAGCGGTGGATGAGCCTGGTGTGCTGGCCGAGGCCAAGCGCGACCGCGACATGGGGGCTGGTAAGCTGGCTCGCACTGGCGCACCCGATGCCGCCGAGCTTGCCGCCCAGGGAGCGGAAAAGAGCAACGCTGGTGCAGGGATGACCGACGAGGAGGGTGGCAGCGAGGAGTTCGGCAGCCCACTCAGGTCGCCGGAGCCTGCCCACGAGAGTGCAGTCAATGAGGAGAAGAACGACGCGAACCGCCCGCGGGTGATCAGTCGCTTCAGCTACAAAGAGGACGGCGGCGGCTACGTTGGCCCAGAGCGCGTCGACCTCTTTGTGATTGACGTGCCAGCGGTCAGCGACCTCTACGGTTTCGCCAGCACGTTGGCCGAGCATGACCTGGCAACGATGCCGCGCAAGAAGGAGGAGAAGAAGGACGAGGAGTTGGTCAAGGAGCGTGACCCTCGTGACACCGCCCGCCAGCTTACCAGCGGCGACTACAACGAGTTCAGCCCCCGTTGGTCGCCCGACGGCAAGTGGCTGGCCTTCTGCTCCAACCGCCTGCCCGACCGCGACCTTACCCCCGCGCTCGACATCTTCCTCATCCCCAGCCAACTGGCTGCTGGGGGCGCGTTTGCCGAGCCGCGCCAGCTCACCCCTGGTATCGGGCCGAGCGGCGAACCGGCCTGGTCGCCCGACGGCAAGCAGATCGCCTATGTGGGCCACGCCCACCAGGGCGAGATGGGCGGTGGCTTCGACAACAAGCTCTGGCTGCTAGATGTGGAGGCTGGTGCCGCCAGCGTGCGCTGCCTCAGTGAGGGCTTCAAGCGCAGCCTCGGCCACCAGGTGGGCAGCGATATGCGCGAGGGGGTGGGCGACGAGTCCCCGATCTGGTCGCCCGACGGCCAGAGCATCTACTTTGCCGCCAGCGACCGGGGCGCAAACTACCTGTTCCGCCTCGACCTGGTAAAGACTGCGCCAACTGCGGGCGCGGCTGGCGACAGCTACAGCCACCCGGAGGCTGGCTTGCCGATCACTCGCTTGAGCAGCGGCACCCCTTCGCTGCTGACCTACAGCTTCGGCCCAGGTCAGCAGCAGTTGGTCTATGCGGGCAGCGACCCCCTCACCCCCAACGACCTCTACCTGCTCAACGCCGACGGTAGCGGCCAGCGGCGGCTGACCGAGGTCAACACACCCCTCTTTGCCGAGGTGCAGTTGAGCGAGCCAGAGGAGATTGTTATTCAGCGCGATGGGGTTACAGTGCAGGGCTGGCTACTCAAGCCTGCCGACTTCGAGGCGAGCAAGCAATACCCTTTCATCCTTGAGATACACGGCGGCCCGCACAGTGCGTATGGGGCGGAGTACACGCACGAGTTCCAACTGCTGGCGGCGCGGGGCTACATCGTCCTCTACAGCAACCCACGTGGTAGCCAGAGTTATGGCGAGGACTTCGCCAATGCGATCCGCGGCGACTGGGGCGGGGTGGACTATGCAGACCTGATGGCTCTGGTGGACGCAGTGGTGGCCCAGGGCTACGTGGACACGGCGCGCATGGGTGTGACTGGCGGTAGTTATGGCGGCTACATGACCAACTGGATCATCGGCCACACCGACCGCTTCAAGGCCGCCGTCACCCAACGCTGCATCTCCAACCTGCTGAGCTTCTGGGGGACGAGCGACGCTGGTATCTTCTTTGGTATGTACGAACTGCCCGGCCACCCCTGGGATGACCCGGCCACGCTCAAGTGGTACCTGGATCACTCGCCGATCAGCTACCTCAAGCAGATGAAGACCCCGACGCTGATCATCCACAGCGAGCAGGACTACCGCTGCATGATCGAGCAGGCCGAGCAACTATTCGCTGGGCTGAAGCTGCGTGGGGTGGAGACGCAGATGGTGCGCTTCCCCAATGAGTCGCACGGCCTCAACCGAGGCGGCCAGCCACGTCACCGCATCGAGAACCTTGAGCGGATCGCGGGTTGGTTCGACACCCACCTTTAGCGGCTTGTAGCTCCGGTCGGTTGCTGGGGGATAGCAAACCCCAGCCAGCGGCCACCCACTGATCACCTGGAGATAAGATGGCAAGCAACCCAAAGCGGCCTTTCGCCCCCGAAGATGTCTACCGTCTGCGAACCGCTGGCGACCCGCGCGTGTCACCCGACGGCAAGTGGGTGGCCTTTACCCTGCGTGTGGTTGACCGCGCCGAGAACCGCTACCGCAGCAACATCTGGGCGGCTAGCCTGGACGGCAACAATGTGCGGCGGCTGACTTCCGGCCCCAGCAGCGAGAGTCAGCCACGCTGGTCGCAGGCGGGTCGCCTGGCTTTCCTCTCCGACCGGGGCAAGGAGGGCGAACGCGACTCCATAGCGGGCGGCGGCAAGCCGCAGGTTTGGCTGCTAGAGATGGACGGCAGCGAGGCACGCCAACTAACCTACCTGCGCGAGGGGGTGAGCGGCTTCGAGTGGTCGCCAGATGGCACCCGCATCGCCCTGGTCAGCGAGGTGGAGGACGCAGAGTTGGTTGGCTACGAGGAGCGCATCCGCAAAATGGGTATCCGCGCCACCCGCGCCCCCGGCCAGCCCGAAGCCGAACTGCCGAGCGCGGCTGAGGAGGCGCAGGGGGCAGACGCACCCACCCCCAGCGAGGGCGACAGTAGCGCGCAGCGTAGCAGCCCAAAGCCCGCCGAGGGCGAAACTGACAGCAGCGAGTACGACAAGAGCGAGGAGAACAAGCCGCTGGTCGTCAGTCGCCTGCACTACAAGTTCGATGGCACTGGCTTCTACGACACCAAGCGCAGCCACATCTTCCTTGCAGATGTGCCAATACCCGCCACCGACATGGAGGATATCCTGGCCGCCTTCGATCTCGGCAGCAAGCCGAAGAAGAAGGACGAGGACGCAGGTCAAGGGGCAGCTAAGAAGGACGAGAAGCTAAACCCGAAGCTGAAGCAGGCCCAGGAGCGCGACCCCCGCGACACCACCCGCCAGCTTACCAGCGGCAACTGGGATGACGGCGAACTCTGCTGGTCGCCCGACGGCAGCCTGCTCGCCTTCAGCAGCAGCCGCAGCCCAGAGCGCGACTACAACATTAGCATCAACGACATCTTTGTGGTGGAGACCAGCACTGCCACCTTGCCCCCCGCCAGTGGGGAGGCTACAGGCAGCTTCCCAGTGCCGCGCCAGCTTACGCGCAGCCAGGGGCCAGCCAGTGCGCCTGTCTTCAGCCCCGATGGTAGGGTAATCGTCTACGCGGGCCACCTCGACCCCAACGACCACGCGGGTTGTACGCCAGTGCGCCTCTACGCCCTCGACCCCGCGCAGGAGCAGCAGGAGGCTACTTGCCTCACGGCAGACTTCCCCCGCTCGGTCGGGGCCGAGGGGGTGATGGCAACCAATGGCGATCACCGCTTCAGCACGGATGGCAGCCAGCTCTACTTCTTCGCGGGCGACCGAGGCAACAGCAGCATCTTCAGCGTTCCTCTTGCTCCGCCCACCAGTGGCGAAGGTGCTGTTGGCGCAACTAGCAGTGGCAGTGGGCCAGAGGCAAGCACCAACGTGACCCGGCTCGTAAACGGCGACAACTTCCGCATGACAGGCTTCGACCTGCTGGGCGATGGGCAGCTAGTCTACACTATGAGCCAGACCTTCATCCCCTCCGACCTCTATGCTTGCGCCCTGGACGGCACCAATCGGCGGCGGCTGACCGACCTCAACGGCAAGCTGCTCTCTGAACTTGCGCTTGGCACGGCAGAGAAGTTCACGGTAGAGAATGAGGGCTTGCAGATCGATGGCTGGCTGCACAAGCCTGCGGGCTTCGACGCGGGCAAGCAGTACCCCCTCGTCTTGCAGATACACGGCGGCCCGCAATCTAGCTTCGGCGATGGTTGGACGCTGCTCAACCACGTGCTGGTTGGGCGCGAGTACGTCGTCGTCTACCTCAACTGTCGCGGCAGCACCAGTTATGGCGAGGACTTCGCTCGTGGCTGCCTCAAGGACTGGGGTGGCGGCGATTACCGCGACCTGATGGCTGGGGTGGACTACGCCTGCACCTTGCCCTATGTGGACAGCACGCGCCTCGGCGTGACCGGCTACAGCTACGGTGGCTACATGACCAACTGGATCGTAGGCCAAACCACGCGCTTCAAGGCCGCCGTGACCCAGGCCAGCTTGAGCAATATGATGAGCGACTGGGGGACGTGCGATACTGGCGCACTGTTCGACGACATGGAGTTTGGCAACCCGCCCTTCGACGAAACCGCCCTCTACCTGGAACGGTCGCCACTCATGCACGTGCGGAAGGTAGAGACTCCTCTGCTGATCCTGCACGGCGAGGTGGACTACCGCTGCATGATGGAGCAAGCCGAGCAGATGTACACCGCCCTCAAGTATCTACGCAAGGATGTGGAGTTTGTGCGCTTCCCCAACGAGCCGCACGCCCTCTTTCGGCGCGGTCAGCCCCGCCACCAGGTTGAGTGGCTTGGCCTGATGGCAGGTTGGTTTGCCGAGAAGCTCTAGCCTCAGAGCAGCCAGCCCAACCCCCGCACCCACTGGCCGATCACCCCGGTCAGCGGGGCGGGGTAGAGGCCGAGCGCGATGCTACTCGCCAGCAGCACCAGCAGCAGTAGAGTTACGCTCAGGTCGGGCCGCAAGTCACTTGCCGCTTGCCCTGTGCTGCTCGTTGTGGCAGTAGCAAACAGCAGGGGGGTAAAGTGGCGGGCGACCGCTGCCAGCATCAGCAGACTGGCGAGTAGCAGGGCTACCAGCCAGCCCCAACCAAGCTGCGCCGCCGCTGCATACAACTGATAGCGGGCGGCAAAGCCGTAGAGCGGCACGAAGCCGACCAACGAGAGGCCCGCCACCACCAGCCCGGCTCGCACCACCAGCGCGCTAGCCCCAGCCTCCACCAGGTTGAGGCTGACTAGAAAGAGCGGCACGCTCAGGCTATAGCCGAAGGCGGTCATCAATGCCCCGCTCAGGCCGAGGGCGGTGCCGCTGCCGAGACCGAACAGCACCACCCCTGCATCAGCCACGTAGAGGTAGGCGAGGATACGCGTCCGTCGCTCTGCCCCAGCGTAGGCCAGGGCCGCGCCCAGGATTGCGCCGCCCATGCCCAATCCCTGGGTGGCGAGGCGGGCAAGGTCGTTCTGCAAGAGCAGCGGCGGTAGCCCGGCCAGGGTGTGGGCTGCGAACAGCACCGCAGCCCCAGAGAGGCTACCGACCGCCAGCAGCCCTGTCAGCCCGCTGCCCCGACCGGGGTCGAACAGGGTGGCTAGCCAGTAGTGGAACGGCACCACACCCAGGCGCAGGGCCAGGCCGCAGACCAGGAAGGCAAAGGCCGCCTTGAGCAGCCCGCGTTGGTCGGGGTTGAGCCGATAGTAGTCGGCCAGGATCAGGGCAACCCCCAGCAATACACTGGCAAGCGTCGCCAGGCTGAGGTAGCGCAGGGCCGCCGCGAAGGGGCGCACGGGCAGCAGCGTCGTCACCGCCTCCCCTGCCCGTCGGTTGCTGACCGCCACCAGGCCGAGCGAGAGGACGAGGCTGCTAGCCAGCAGGCTGATCGCGCTGGCATAGGGGTTCTGGCTGAGGGCAACCAGGCTCGCGCCGCTGTTTACCGCCAGTGCGGTCGTCACCAGCGCGTTGCTCTCCTCTGCCACCCGCGCATGGTAGAGGATAGCGGCCAGCAGCGGCACGAGGGCGAACGCAAGGTAGAGCCGTTCCAGCGGGCCAAGCTGCAAGTCGAGGCCGAGCAGCCCCCCCCTGCCGTCGGGGGTGAAGGCCAGCAAAGCCCCCTGGGCTGCGATAGTCAGCACGGCGGTTGCCACTGCCAGCAGTTGCCGCCCACGTAGGATAAAGGCGACCGCAGCCCCGATTGCTGGCGCAAAGATGAGGGCCAGCAGGAGGCTACTCATCACGCAGTACTTCCAGGCTGAGACTCCGTCGCCGCTCGTACATAGCCACCCACAGGTAGCTGAGAGCCGCCGCCAGCCCGATGGTGATTGCTGCCGTCAAGCCCTCTACCAACAGACCTCCCCGCGTCGCCAACGCTGCCAGCAGCAGGCTGAGGCCGTTGAGCGTGACCAACAAGCCCTCACTGAGCTTGATGATGTCCCGCGCCAGCACCAGCACGAACACGCCACAAAGTATTACCCAGTAGAAGCTGAAGTTGACCAGCCCCTCTCCGCGCACGCTGACCGGGTAGGCTGCACTGAGCGCGTAGGCCGCAATGCCGCTGATCAGCAGCGCAGTGCTAGGTAGCAAATAGTCGAGAACGACAGCCCGGCGCGAGGTGTTCTCTGCCGCGGCCCGCACCGCCAGCCGTTGCCGCCGCCGCAGGGCTGCCAGCGCGAACTCGTCCAACTCTGCCTCATAGTCGCTCACTATGCCCCGCGCTCGCTCCAGACGCAGGCTGGTGGTGGCGAACAACCCAGCCACCGTCAAGCCGGTGACGACCTGCAAAAGGGTGCTGCTGCTAAGGTCGAAGCCTAGCAGCCGCGTGTCCGCTGGGACGCTGCCGCCAACCAGCAGCCCAACCAACAGGTACTGGGCTAGCAGCGCAGGCACAGTAAACCGCCAGTCGCGCAGCAGCACCAGCAGCACGCCTGTCAGGATTATGCCCCCTGGTATGCCAATCGCCGCCAAATCAATCATCAGCCCGCCTTCCCCTCACCCGCGCGTTCCTTGTGGCCCATCACCCACTCGCTTGCTGGCGCAGCCTGTAGTATACACCAACCCCCTCTGGTAAGCTGAAGCCACCGCCTTCGCTCTGCCAGCCGTGTCGCTTAGAAGCCCCGCGCCTCCTCCTGCGCTGTAAACTAGGGTGGCTGGGTGGTCGCGGCGCAAAACCGCCTGCTGTAGCTCATAGAGCCGACCCATCTGGGCAGCAGTGGCTAGCTGGCGGCTCATAAATGGGCCGCTCACCTGCTGATCACCAACAGAGCGACCAGCAGGAGCAGGGCCGTTGCCAGCAGGTAGTAGCGGCCCTCGACCGCGTTGTTGACATTGCCCAGCAGCCCTGCTACATAGCGCAACAGGTTGGTGGCTGCTCCACCCCAGGCGCGGGGGTGCAACCAGTCGGCCAGGCGCAGGTAGTCGCCAAGCGGAGCGATCACATCGGGAGCGGTCAGCCGTTCGCCCGCCACCAGCACCCCCCGCCTACGAGCCACCAGCCCAACGGTGACCAGGAACAGCAGCCCCAGCCCATAACCAGCCGCTGACCATTGTGGCAGCGCGAGGGCTGGCAGGCGCAAGCCCGCTGCCTGGGCCAGGTAGGTCAGGGCGTGGTCGCCGAGGCCGCCTGCCGCCAGGCTAGCCAGGCCAAGCAGACCACCCGCCAGCCAAATCGCCAGCCCACCGCCGCCACTCCGCGCCTCGACCACCAGTGCGATGCTGGCAAAGAGGGTCAGCAGCAGCCAGCCGAGTGGCAACCAGAGCAGCAGGCTGTTGACGCGCAGGCACTCGGTGCAGAGCAGCCAGAAGGCGGGGGCGGCGGCGAAGGGGGGCAGGGCGGCCAGGCTCAACGCCCCCACTGGTGCCAGTAGCCGCTGGCTCATGCCCGCCGCTAGCGTAGCCCGACCGAGGGCGAAGGCGAAGATGAGCGTGAGGGCAGCCAGCGTCGCAGCGTCGCTGTGCAGGGCGAAGGCAAAAACCGCCAGCCCGTTGCCCGCCACCACCAGCCCATCGAAGATCGCCGCTGCCGAGCGACCACGCAAGGCGAAGACCGCTGCCAGGATCGCGTTCAGCCCACCCAATACGGCCAGCCAGCCGTACCACCAATCCGGCAGCGAACCGCCCGCCAGCCGCTCCACCCGCAGCAGCAGGTACACCTCTGGCAGGCCGCAGGTGACGGCTAGCACAAGGCCACGCCCGCGCCAGCCCGCCTCCCGCGCGCCCTCGCCCGAACTGAGCCAGTAGAGGGGGAACAGGCTGAGGCCGCCGACCAGGGCTAGCAGCAGCAAGCTGAGGACGACGGGGTTGGCGAAGACGGCAGCAGCCAGTCCGCTAAACTCACCAGTCAGGTTGAGCCGTACCAGGTAGACCGCGATGCCCAGCAAGGTTAGCCCGCCGAAGCTGGCCCCTAGCACGCGCCCGCGCCCTTCGCCTGCGGCTCCGTCCGCGACGAACACCAGCCACGCAGCGGCCCCGCTGACCGCCCAGCCGAAGACCAGGGTTAGCCAACTGGCCGCCGCATAGTAGAGCAACAGCCCTGCCAGCAACAGCAGCCCAAAGATTACCCCCCGCTCGCCGCCACTGCTGGGCTGCCGCTCGGCTAGCGGGTTGTTGGTGTGAGCCAGCAGCAGCAGCCCGGCTAGCCCTAGCGTCGCCAAGCTGAACAGGCGGCTGAGGCTGTCGCCCGCCAGCACCAGGCTGAGGTTGCCCCCCGGCAGGCGCAGCCACTCAACGGCTAGCTGCTGCTCACTCTGCACCAGGGCCAGGGCTGCCACCGCCACCAGCAGCCCAGCCAGCCAGCCGCCCCAGCCAGCAGTGCGCTCCCCCAGCCCCACCAGCCAGACCAGACCGGCCCCGCCAAGCAGGACCAGGAGCGGGCTGAAAGCGGTCAGTTGCAGATCAGGTATGCCCAAGCGTCCCTTTCGGCCAGCACCACGACTAACTGGCGCAGAGTTTGCCCCGGCCAGTGCTGGCTCACCGCTATCTTACCATCTTTTCCGCTAATCTGCACCCTCTGCTGGCAATGGCAGGGGCGGCAACTGCCTGCTGCTACTCCCCTGCGCGCTTTGGCTGGACACTGGCGCGCCCGGCATGGTAGAATAAGGCCGTTGCTGAGTGTGTCTGCCCAGCCAACCCCGCTACTCACTAGATAGGAAGGTCAGGGAACAGATTTCGATGTCTGAGAAGCCGATCCACGCCGAAGATTGCGGTTGCGAAGCTGCCGTTAGCCGCCGCCGCTTCCTGCGCGCTAGCCTGGTCGTAGCTGGGGCCACCCTCACTGCGGGGCTGCTGGCCGCTTGCGACAACAGCACTGCTGCCGCTACCCCTCCTGCGGTTGCGCCCGCCAACTCGCCCACCGCCCTTGCCCAGGCTGCCCCAGCGACGGCCACCGCTGCCCCAGCGACGGCCACCGCTGCCCTATCAACGGTCAGCCCGCTGCCGCCGACGGCCACTGCTGTCCCAGCAACAGCCACTGCTGTCCCAGCGACGGCCAGTCCATTGCCGCCGACCAGCACACCTGGCGCAACTGGGGCTGCTGCTGAAGCGACCTCAGTCGCCCTTGCCAATCGGCCTGACTTGCCAGTGATCTGCTACCACCGCATCCGCCCAGTCAACAGTGATGACAACGAGGGGACGCGGGAGATGGTCGCCACCATCTCGCAGTTTGAGGCCCAAATCAAGTGGCTAGTGGACAACAAGTACAGCTTCCTCAGCCCCGACGACGTGTACCGCTACTACACCGACCCCGCCTACAACCCCCCAGCCCAGGCCGTGCTGATCACCATCGACGACGGCTACGCAACTGCCTATGACAACGGCCTGCCAGTGCTGAACAAGTACGGCATCAAGGCCGCCTGGTTCATCATGACCATCCCCCTGGACAAGGATGGCTTCCTGACCAAAGAGCAGGTTCGTGGCCTGGACAAGGCGGGCCACTACATCTGCGCCCACACCTACTCCCACCAGAATCTGCCCACCCAGACCGACGAGCAACTGGCAACCGAGATCGCAGGTGGCCTCAAGGAGTTGGAGGAGATCGTCGGCCACAAGATATCCTACTTTGCCTACCCCTTCGGTGCCTGGGATCGCCATGTGGTAGACAAGGTGCGCGAGTACGGCCTGAAGATGGCCTTCCAACTGAAAGACCCAACCGACCCGCAAGTGCCGCTTTACACCGTGCGCCGCGAACTGATCACCAGCTACGACCCGCTGGACACCTTCATCGGCAAGGTACGCGACCCCCAGACCTGGTGAGCCAGGCGAGGGTTGGCACGTAATGTGATATAAGAGCAAGCCCAGACCTTTATCTACTCAAAGGAGCAACCATGAGCGACGAGAAGCACCAGCGGCACATTGCTGACACCGAGGCCAACAGCGAAGATGTGGCCGCCGAGATGGACAACACCGAGGACGGCAACCAGCAAGCCGAAGTCAACCTTGCTGACGCAGTTGATAGCTATGGCGAACCGCTCTACGACGATGATGGCGACCCGATCTACCATGACCGCACCGCGAAGGGCGACCCTGGCAGCGACGATGCGCCCCGCGCCCGCCTGCTAGTCAGCGACTATACCGAGCGCGCCTATGCCTTCTATCCGAACGGCGCAACCTACCTCGGTTTGCACCAGTACGACGGCAAGGCTCCCGACTTCAGCCGCGAGTCGCTGGATCGGCGCGTAGCAGAGTTGGGCGGCTTTATCTCCACCATCGAGTCGATCAACCGCGCCCACCTGCACGCTGGGGCCGAGAGCTTCGATTTTGACCTGGTGCGCTACGACGCAGAGTTCGAACTGTTCCGCCTGACCGAGCAGCGCACCTACGAGGAGTCGCCCATTGCCTACGACACCTTCGACGTAAGCAGCTACCTCAAGCGTGACTACGCCCCCCTGCAAGCCCGCGTGCGGCTGGCCCTTGAGTACTTGAGAGCGGGCCTGGTCAACCTTGATCACGCCACCGCTAACCTGGACGAGGAGCTATCTGCCTCCCTGCTCCAGGTCGCCTTGCTGGTCTACGGTGGCTACCTCACCTACTATGCAGATGACGGTGAGTTCTTCAAGGCGATCAAGCCAGTAGGCAATGCCGCCCTGATTGCGGAGGCGCATGAGGTGGCCGCCCAGCTTCGTACCCGCCTGGAGCAGATGGTTGAGTGGCTGAAGGGCAAGCAAGCCAACGCCCGCACCGACTTCGCCCTCGGTGCCGACCGCTATCACCAACTGGTGCGCCGCCAGGAGTTGCTGGATATCCCGCTGGCGGAGATGCTGCGCGTCGGTGAGGAGAACCTGCAAAAGAACAAGAGCCGCTTGCAAGAACTGGTTGCCCAGAAGATGCCCGGCCTCAGCGTCCCCGCCGCGATCAAGGAACTGGCGAAGAACCGGCCCACTAGCGAGTCGCTAATCGAGGATGGGCAGCAGACGTTGGAAGCGATCCGCAAGTATATCGTGCAGCACGACCTGATCACCATCCCCTCTGAGGTGCGCTGCGTGGTCGAGGAGACCCCTGCCTATCACTCGTGGAGTTTCGCTTCGATGGACACGCCCGGCCCCTTCGAGGCGGTGGCAACCCAGGCTTACTACTACATCACCCGCCCCGCCGCCGACCTGCCAGAGGAGAAGAAGGAGGAGTGGCTGTCGCAGTTCGCTTACCCCATCCTGGAAGACATTTCGATCCACGAGGCCTACCCCGGCCACTACGTCCAGTTCTTGCATATGCAGAACGCCCCCAGCAATGCGGCCAAGAGTATCTTCAACTACGCCTTCATCGAAGGCTGGGCGCATTACTGTGAGCAGATGCTGGTTGAAGCGGGCTATGGCAAAGACCAGGTGGTAGCCGAGATCGCTCAACTGCTGGAAGCCCTCGTCCGCAACGTGCGCTTCGTCTGCTCGATCAAGATGCACACCCAGGGCATGACGGTGGACGAGGCAACCGACCGCTTCATCAACGACGCGTTCATGGAGCATGAGAGTGGCGCGTCGGAGGCCCGACGTGGCACCTTCGACCCTGGCTACTTTGCCTATACCCTCGGCAAGCTGCAAATCCTCAAGCTGCGTGAGGACTACAAGGCCGAGCAGGAGCTTGACGGCGTAGAGTTCAGCCTCAAGCAGTTCCACGACAAGCTACTATCCTTCGGTAGCCCACCAGTTGCCTTGCTGCGCCGCCAGTTGCTGGTGCTGGACGATGGCGCGACCCTGTTAGCATACGAGGGCTGCGTGGGGCGGGCTGATCCGCTCTGCCAGGGGCTGTACCTGCGAAGGTGCAGCCCCTTCTTTTTGCCACTGGGCTTGTCGCTTTTGCAGCGAAGATCATCACCTGCACTAAAGTGGCACGATTTGGTAAGGTGTTTGGTAAGGTTGACGATCTATAATGAGCGCGCAGCTATCTGTGTTGATCATCAACCAAAGCTAGTCAGGGGAGAAGAAAGAAGATGAGAATAAGCAATCGTGTCCTTAGCGGAGTAATCACCCTGCTGCTGTTGAGCGGGGTGGGGTTGCTGCCAGCCACGCAAGGCTACACCGCTGCGGTGCAGCTTGCGCCAGCCAGCCAGCCTGGGACAGCCCCAGCAGTGCGCCCGCCGCCTTACCAGCTTGCCACCAGCTTTACCGCCGACCAGCCTACCCCTACGAGTGGCAGCAAAGGCGGCCCCAACCCGGTCAAGGCTGGCTCTGTTGACACCGCGAACTACGTCTACCACGAGCAGACGCTCAACCTGACTGGTGGCACCTGCGGCAACTACCTGGACACCGCTAGCCCTATTGGCGGCCAGCCCTACCCCCTGCGCTTCAAAATCGAGTACCAGTTCTTCACCGACCGGGCGCGGGTCTACTACACGACTGATGGCACGCAGCCGAACGGTACGTTGGGCAGTGGCACCGGTAGCACGCAGGTACTTGTCGCCAACTATGGCTGCACCTTCAGCAGCGGTGGCACGGTTGACGTTGCTAACGCGACGATCCCCGGCCAGCCCCCAGGCACAACAGTGCGCTACATCATCGCTGCCTGGAACAGTGGTGGTGGCCCAGAGATTTTCGCCAACAGTGGCTCCAACTCAGACCCAACCACCGCCACCAACTTCAGCTACACCATCCCCAACGTGGTGATCAGCCAGTTCTACGGCGGCGGCGGCACCGGCGGCGCACAATATCTGAACGACTTTGTTGAACTTTTCAACCGTGGTAGTACCACCGTCAATCTCTCCGGCTGGTCACTACAATACACTGCGGCGAGCAACCAGTTTCAGACTGGCAGCACATTTTTCACTGGCCTAACTGGTTCTATAGCACCGGGCCGCTACTTCCTGGTCAAGCTAGGTAGCGGGGGTGGTAGTGGCTCTGCTCTCCCCACTGCCGATGTCACCAACACGAATGTGAATATGTTTGTTGCCAATGCCAAAATAGCCCTCGTCAGCAACGCTAGCATCCTCGGTTGTGGTGGCAGCGATAACGATTGCTTCCCCAGCCTCATCCCGCTGGCTGGCATCGTTGACTTTGTAGGCTACGGTAGCAATGCCAACAACGCAGAGTTGGTCAAGACCAGTGCCGCCTCTCCCCACATTAACACCACTGCCGCCTTCCGGCTGCTTGGTGGCTGTACCGACACCAACAACAATCTTAACAACTTTAGCGTGGCCGCCCCTGCTCCGCGCAACAGCGCATCACCTGCCAACGTCTGCGCCGTCCCGACCAGCACCCCAACGCGCACCCCGACGGTAACGCTCACCCCCACGAACACCCCTACCCCAACTCGCACGCCGACCGCAACAGACACCCCGACGAACACCCCTACTCGCACGCCAACCCACACGCCAACCTCGACTAGTACGCCGACCCACACGGATACGCCGACGAACACGCCGACGGTGACGCTCACCCCCAGTAGCACGCCGACCGCCACGGATACGCCGACCGCAACAGACACGCCGACGAACACGCCGACGGTGACGCTCACCCACTCCAGCACCCCGACGGTGACACTCACCCCCAGTAGCACGCCAACCTTGACCGGTACCCCCAGTAGCACCTCAACCTCGACGAGTACGCCGACGGTGACGCTCACCCCTAGTAGCACGCCGACCCTGACGAGTACGCCGACGGTAACACTCACCCCCACCGCAACAGATACGCCGACGAGTATGCCAACC
>JBBROH010000059.1:0-20281 GCA_038229595.1 Chloroflexia bacterium
GAGATCGCCTCTGCCGCCACGATGAAGCGCAGGTTGCCAAGCGGAAAGAGGATGGTGCCGACTGCCTTGATCAGGGCGGGGTAGAGCGGGTAGAAGGCCGAACTATTGTCGCCAGCGTTGTGGCCGACGGCAGCGATCTTGAGGTAGAACTGACCGTCCCAGCGGGTCCAGACCCCGAACAGGCGATCTGCCCAGCCGCTCAGGGCTGCACCGTCGAAGCCATCCATCCGCCCTGGTCGCTCGTTGAAGGGCGTAACTAGCACCGCTAGCACTGCCAGCACCGCCAGGCCAAAGCGGGCAGCCAGAGCCACCCGCCACACCTCAGCAGCCTGTGGGTCGAAGATTGTAGATCGTAGCTTGCGAAGGATAGCGGTTTGCTCCGGTGTTTGTCTCTCCCGCGATTGTACCACAACAAAAGGAGGCCGGTTGAAGTGACCCCCTTGCGCTGTGTACCTTGTGTTACCTGCCGCTAGCGCACGCGCGCCTCATAGTAAGCTAGCATCTGCTTTGCTGCCGTCGGCCAGTAACTATCGCTAAACAGGTGGTTTTCGCTGCGTGGGGAGAGGAAGGTGACATCCTTGCCCGCCGCCAGTAGCAGGCGGTTGCTCTCTACCGACCAGACGTAGGGGGTATTAGTATCGCTCTGCCCATGATTGATCATCATCGGCGCGTTCACCCGCCCTGCGTTCGGCGCGAAGGAGATGCCCGCGTAGAAGGCGGGGTTGTCCTCTGGGTAGCCGTGCTTGCGCTTGACCAGGGCGGGGCCACCGTCCGCACTACCCTCGCGCACGCGTTGCCAGCGGTTGAAGTTGTCGGCGTAGTTGGGGCTGGTGGGGGCAAAGAGGACGAACGCCTTGATTTCGCTCTGGGTTACGCTCAGTTGCAGGCCCACCTGCCCACCGTTGCTGTGGCCCCAGTAGCCGACGCGGGTTGCGTCAATGTAGGGCAATGGGGTGCGTTTGAGCGCATCGAGCAGGTTGAGGGTGTCCTCTGTCCAACCAGGGGCGGTCATGTTCACCTCAGCGTTGGGGTCATCATCGCTGGTGGCGTAGTTGCGGAAGTCGGGGTGGATCGCCACGTAGCCGTTCTGGGCCAGGTACGGCCCCTCGCGGCGGCTGTCCTCACCGGTGTAGTATTCGGCGATTGGGATGTAGCCGTGGCCGAGGATGATCACCGGGAAGGGGCCATCGCCCTGAGCGGCTGGCACGTACATAACCCCGCTGATGTTCAGTTCGCCGCTGCTGTAAGCTATGCTGTACCTGGTGTAGCTGCCGCCCCGTTCCAGCACGCTGAGGGTACGCAGGTTGTTGCCCCAGCGCATCTCCTGACGGAAGGCCGCCAGCGAGATTGGGGCTGGGCCGTAGTCCTTGCCTGGGATTGGGGCAGGGGCGTTGCCGTAGAGCTTCTGGTACGCCTGCTTGCCTAGCAGCCCCAGGCTGACCTGGTACGCGGCGGGCAACTCCGGGTGATACTCGAAGCGGTTGCGCTCGAAGTATTGTACCAGGTAGGTCTTGCCGTCGGTCGCGCTTTTCTCCTCAAAAGCCTCGCTGATCGGGTAGCCGTAGACAGCTAGCCCGCCGTTGGCCTGCCAGTAGCTGCCGAAGATGGCGGCCAGGTTGTGGCCGGTTTGCTCGAAGTACACGGTGGCGATGTTGGCCTGAGCGGGCGTGCGCTGGAACGGCATCTCCTTCTCGCGGCCTACCGTCAACTCCTTGCCCAGCAGCCCAAGCAGCACCACGTTGTCTGTGCCACGATTCTCTGGGTGGAACTCAAAGCGGGCGCGTTCGGTGTAGAGGACAGTAAGCCCGCCCTCGGTCAGTTCGTCAGTGATCGGCAGGCCAAAGCGGGTGATCCCCCCGTTTGCCGCCCAGTAGCCGCGAAAGACCCCCCGTAGGCAGTGGCCGGTTTCGGCGAAGCACTGCTCACCGCCCGTCAGGCGGATCGCCCCCTGTGGCTGCTTCGCCTGCGAACTCGGTGCCGCGAACCCGGTCAGCGGTAGCAGAGTGAGGACGGAGATAAGTGTAAACAGCCCGATAATCGTTCTTTTCACCTTGAACCCTCCTATGGGCGGTTGCCAATGGCTATCCTGGGCATTATAATCTGTGGCATAGACAGGAGGCAACCAACAACCGTGCCACAAGATGAGAGTCTGGTTAACCTTACGATCACCAGCCCAGCCAATCTGCTGGTCAAGCGGGTTCGGGCTTTGGCCCAACGCAAGCAGCGGCGGGCGGAGGGGGCGTTCTTCGTCGAGGGCATCCGCCCGGTCTGGCTGGCGGTCGAACATGGGGCTGCGCTGGAGACGCTGATCGTCGCCCCCGACCTGCTGAGCAGCGAAGCCGCCCAGCAGTTGGTGGCCCAGCAGCAGCAAGCGGGCGCACGGGTGGCGCAGGTTAGCCGCAGCGTGTTCGAGCGCATCGCTGAGCGCGACAACCCCAGTGGGCTGGCGGCCATAGTGCGGACTAGCCAGCGGACGATAGACGATCTGGCAGTTGGGCCAGGGTCGCTGTTCGTTGCCCTGCACGAGGTGGGCAATCCTGGCAATCTAGGGACGATCATCCGCACGGTAGATGCGGTGGGCGGCGCAGGGGTGATCCTGCTGGGCGAAGCGACCGACCCCTACCACCCGACTGCGGTCAAGGCCAGCATGGGGACGCTGTTCAGCGTGCCAGTAGTCAGCGCAACGACGACGGAACTGCTCGGTTGGTGTCAGCAGCACACGGTCAGCGTCTACCCCACTGCCGATCAGGCAGAGGTGGTCTACTGGGCTGTGCAGTACCAGCTACCAGCCCTGCTACTGTTTGGCAGCGAGGGGCAAGGCTTGCCGCCAGAGTTGCTGGCTCGTGGCTCTGCGATCCGCATCCCAATGCAGGGGTCAGCCGACTCGCTCAACCTCTCGGTCGCGGCGGGTGTGCTGCTCTACGAGGTGAAGCGGCAGCTTAGTGCCAAAGTGGGTTGAGGTGGCTGGGCTGCACCGTGCAAGGATCAGCGATCCTCCTTCACGCGCAGGTTGAGCAGGCTGAAGCTAAGCGGGCGCGGGTCGCCAGCCCCCGGTGCGGCGGCTCCGCTGGGGCTGCTGAGGCGCAGTTCGCTCTCACCCGGTGGTAGGCGCAGGGGGATGGCGTAGGGCAGCAGGCTGGCGGGCAACTGCTGGCGGTACACCTCTGCCCCGGCCAGCGTCGCTACCAACTCCCGCGCTTGTAGGGCGGTCATGCTGAAGCTGAGGGTTGCACTGATCGCCACGCTACTGGGATTGACCAGCCGCAAGCTAGCGGTGTCGCTGAACCAGCGTTGGGGGCCAGCAGCGGTCTCCTCCACTGCGTACCAGCCCGCGCCCAGGCCGACGAAGGGTTGGAGTGGCACCGCTGGCACGCGCCAGGCTTGTAGCCAACCGTCACTGTAGACAGCAGTCGCCCGCAACCCAGCGATCCGCTCAAGGTAGAGTGTGGAGTCGTAGCCCTTCACCTGCTTTGGTTCGGTCGGGTCGCTCGGCGCGTAGAGGACGACATAGCGCACGCGATAGTAGTTGAGGGCGGCGAGTTGCTGCGCCCGATCATCGCCATAAACATCAGGCTGCTGCCCCTCAAGTTGCGCGAAGCCGGGCATCTGGTAGACAAACGGGTGGTAATACTCCCGCGAAATGTAGCCGCCGAAGATGCGCTTGCCGTGCGTGGTCTGAAAGCGCATCCGCTGCCCGCCGCCCCAGTAGCCATCCTGCCTGGGCAACTCAAGGAGCGCGAAGTCACCTGCCTCTTTCGCCAGCGTGCTGTACCAGGCTGGCACCGGGGCAGCCGCCAGCGGGTAGGGTGCTGGGCTGAACTCTACAACCAGCAACACTAGCACTAGCCCACATACCCCGCAAGCAAGGCGCAGGCGGGTGAGCCGCAATCGCTCTGCCACCGCCCATAGGCCGAGGGCGAGTAGCAGGCTGAGCGAGAGATTGACCAGCACGCTGAAGCGGTCGGGGCTGCGGCTGATCGAGGCGAAGGGCAGCTTGCTGAACAGGTTGTAGGGCATTGGCAAGCCCGCTATGCTTGTGCCATTAACCTGCAAGACAGGGCCGAGCGCGAGGCTGAGGCAGAGGATCGCCAGCCCACCCAGCAGCCAGTTGAAGGGCCGCGCCCGCCTCACGAACAGCCCAGCACAGGCTAGCAGCAGCACAGTAAAGCCGAGGTAAACCTCGTACTGGTTGGTCGCAGCATAGAGCGGCCACTTGTCGCGCACCGCGAAGCTGAAGCCGCCAAACAGGGGGTGTTGGCGCATCGGCAGCAAGAAGCTGAGGAGGTCAGCCGAGTAGCGACGCGCCTCGTCAGGGTCGGGCCGCATATAGCTGGCGGTCTGCAACTCGCGGAGCATCGGCACAAGGATGGGCAGCAGCAGCCCAACCACGGGCAGCAACATGGCAGCCGCCCGCCCCAGTACTGTGCGCCAACCCAGCCAGCCGCGCCCGAATGCCAGCAAGTAGAGGAGGTAAAGCGCAGTAAAAATCAGCACGTACATCACCTGGTACCAATCTACCAGCGCAATACACAGCAGCGAGATCGCCGCCAGCAGCCCATAGCGCAACGTACTCGTGTTCCTCCCCATCGCAGGGGAGAGGTCAGGTGGGCCTGACAGGGGGGGTAGCAGGCGTAGCAGGAAATAGAGGTAGAAGGGCAGCCACTCCATACTGACCCACTGCATGATCCCCCGCATCTGCGACAGGTGGAAGGGCGCGAAGCTGAAGGCCGCCCCTGCGACGAAGGCGACCGTAACCTCTAGTTTGTAGCTTGCAGACGGCTGGGCTGTCGGCTTGATCATCTGCAACAGGTAGTGTGCTAGCAGATAGACTGCGTAGCCAGTCAGCACGAAGGAGATCACGACGATCAGGTTGTAAGTGGCAATGAGGCCAAAGAGGGGTAGCAGCACGGTGGCTAGCAAGCCGTTGAAGGGGTGTAGGGTGTGAAATAGAAGGCTCACCCCATCGGGCCAGTAGATGAAGCTGGACTGGTAGGGGTTGTGCAGACCGGTCAGCGACTTGCTCACCCACCAGAGGTTCCAGAGGTTCTGGTCGCGGTCTTCTAGCATGAAGCCGGGCGTGCGGTCGCCAAAGTGCAGAGCTAGCGGCCAGGTGAACAGCAAGGTGAGCAGCAGGTAGCCAAGCAGCACGAAGCTGCTGGCCCTTAGATCGCGCCATCTGGCGTTTGCCTCAGCCATCGATAGCGTCCAGTTCCTTCCGCAGCAGCCACACCTCAGCGACGTGGTGGTGGTAAGTTCCCTGCTCGTCGGTGTAGCTCCAATCCCGCGTCTCCTCGGCGGTCAGGTTGTAGCCAAGCCGCTCGTAGAGGCGACGGGCGGCAGGATTGTCCTGCACGACGATCAGTTCGGCGGCTTGCACCCCCCGCTTGCGCATCGTCTGCTCTGCCGCTGCCATCAGCCGCGTACCCAGCCCGCTGCCACGCAGGAATGGAAAGACGCGCAACGCCTGCACGAAGCCCACCCCTGCTACCCGCTCGAAGTCCACCCACACCTGCCCGACCGGGTAGCCGCCCGCCTCCGCTACCACCATTACTACGTTGCCCTGCTCGTACCGCTCGTAGGCAGACAGCATCCGCCGCCGCTGCTGGGTCTCCAGGCCATACCATTCTAGCGGCTCCATGTCCTCGTGGCGCAGTGCGCGGATCGCGACGCTCAGGGGCAGAGTGAAGTATTCGTCCACGTTACTGTTTCTCCACCGCGTGCCAGGCGGCAGCCACCTGCCCTACTAGCAGGTCGTCCTCACCCGGCTGCACCGTACGGGGGTCTAGCAGCAGCTTACCTACCTCGATGCGAGCAACGACTGCCGGGTTGCCCTCGCGTAGGCGGGCCGCCAACCGCTCGGCCCGGTGTGGACTGAGGGCGATGAGGGTGGTTGGCAGCGTCTCCCCAGGCAGGCTGCCGCCGCCAACCGCCGATTGGCCGTCCTGCAATACGCTGGCAACTCCCGCCTGGGCGAGGTGCGCCTGCAAGCTGGTTGCCCGCTCGCGCACCTCGCCTGCGCTCTGGCTGATCATCCGCCACACTGGTATCTTCTGCAAGGCTTCCCCGCGCAGATAGTGCAGCAAGGTCGCCTGCACCCCCGCCAGGATCGTCTTATCCACGCGGATCGCCCTGACCAGCGGGTGCTTGCGGATGCGGGCCATTGGCTCGCGCTTGCCGACGATGATACCCGCCTGCGGCCCACCCAGCAGCTTGTCCCCGCTGAAGGTGATCACGTCCATGCCTGCGGCGACGCTCTCCCCCACCTGCGGCTCGTGGGCCAGGCCGAATTGCTCGCTGGCAAGGAAGCTGCCGCTGCCCAGGTCGTCCATCGCCAGGATGCCAGAGCCGTTCGCCACCGCCACCAACTCGGCTAGGGTTGGTTGCTCGGTGAAGCCAATCATGCGGAAGTTGCTGCTGTGGACGTTGAGCAGGGCCGCCGTTCTTGCGCTGACTGCCGCGCCATAGTCGCCCGCCCGCGTGCGGTTGGTGGTGCCAACATCTACCAGCTTCGCCCCACTCTGGCGCATCACATCGGGGATGCGGAAGCCGCCGCCGATCTCCACCGCCTGCCCGCGACTGACCAGCACTTCCTTGCCCTTCGCCAGCGCACTAAGGACGAGGACGAGGGCCGCCGCATTGTTGTTGACCACGATGCCGTCCTCCCCCCCGCTTAGTTGGCACAGCAGGGCGGCAACATGGTCGTGGCGGCTACCGCGTGCGCCCTGCCGCAGGTCGTACTCAAGGTTGGAGTAGCCGCTGCTAACCGCTGCCATTGCTGCGATAGCCTCGGCACTGAGGGGAGCGCGGCCAAGATTGGTGTGGATAATCACTCCGCTAGCGTTGATCACTGGGCGCAAGGTCGGTTCGCTCAAGCTGCTGAGGCGGGCCAGGATGGTCGCGGCTAGCTGCTCGACGGTGGCGGCTGGCTGGCCGTTGGCGACCAGCAGGCGGACGTTGGTTAGCTCCTCGCGGGTTAGGTCAGTGAGCAGGCTGGGCGGATAACCACTCTCGCGCAGGGCTGCTACCTGCAAGAGGCGGTCAACGGAGGGCAGGGCGCGGTAGGCGTTGGCTGGTCGCTCGGTCATGCGCGTATTATAGCATACTGCCTCTGGCTCCCGCCCTCTTGTGCTATAATGGCGGTGGCAAGGAAGCCGCCAGGGGTGTAGGAGCCTACCAGGAGGTTCAGTAGATGGATTTGAGCAGGAGAGTATTGCGCCGCGAACGAAAGGGAGTAGCGGCTCCGCCACCCACCCTTGCCGACCCGCCAGTTACCGCTGGCCGAATGTGGCCTTACTATGCCCGCCGTGTCGTCGTCAACCGCATCGCATTCGAGGCTAGCTTGCGCCTGATGGGGTCGCGCACCCTCAGTGGTAGCCCCTTCGCTCGCTATCTCGCGCACGGCCTGGACATCAACGATGTAAGTGAAGCAATCAGCCATGTGCGTGGGCTGCGCGGCTGGATCGCCAACTGGCGCGCGGTGGCCGACGGACGCGCCGCCCAGGGTGATGCGCTGCTAGCGGGGGGCAACATGGTTAGTGCCGCCCGCTGCTTCTTCTACGCCAGCCTCAGCTACCACTTCGCTCAGGTTGCCCTCTTTGGTAACGCAAAGCTGAAGGAGGAACTCAGCCTCCTCTCCTACGCCGCCTACGCCAAAGCCGCCCCCCACTTCGACCCGCCCGCCGAGCGCGTCAGCATCCCCTTCCCCGGCCACGACCTGCCTGGCTACCTGCGCCTGCCACGTGGGGCCAGCCAGCCGCCGGTCGTCGTCAATATGAACGGCGTTTCGATGACCAAAGAGGAGTTCTTCTCCTGGGAGGAGGAGATGCTGGCGCGGGGGGTCGCCACCCTCAGCTTCGATGGGCCGGGCAGCGGCGAAAGCTGGTATGCGGGGCTGACGATGGTCGCGGACTACCAGCAGGTCAGCCATGCAGTCCTCAACTTTCTGGCCGCTCGCCCCGACCTGGATGGCACAAGGGTGGGCCTGATGGGGGTTAGTCTGGGCGGCTACCTCGCGCTCTGGATGGCTGCTGCTGGCGACCCGCGCTACCGCGCCCTCGTCACCCTCTGCGCCCCCTACAACCTCGCCCGCGAGTACCGCGTGGTTATGCCCCTGGTGCGCCACGAGATACAGTTCCTCTTTAACTTCGACCACAAGCAATTGCGGCAGATGTTGCGCCAGCCAGCAGCACGGGGTGGTCTGGCAAAGCAGGTGCAAATCCCTACGCTGGTGATCGCGGGTGGTCAGGACATGATCGTGCCGCCACGCAACTCGCGCCAAATCTATGACGACCTACCTGGCGAGAAGGAGATGCTCTACTTCGCCAACTCCGGACACGTCTGCTACAACTACATCGCCGACGTGCGGATGGCGGCAGCGGATTGGTTCGTCAAACACCTGGGCCATTAGAGGAGAAGCGATGCACAAAGATGCAGTTGTGGAGCAGTTGTTGGCGATGAAGACCATTGCCGTCGTCGGTCTATCGAGCAAGGCAAATCGGCCCAGCTACCAGGTAGCTGCTTATATGCAGCGGCACGGCTACCGCATCATCCCGGTCAACCCGGCAGAGGATGCGGTACTGGGTGAGCAAGCCTACGCCAGCCTGAGCGAGATACCAGCCGAGATCGTGGTGGATTTGGTGGACGTATTCCGCCGCAGCGAACTAACTCCGCCAGTAGTAGCCGCCGCGATCCAGCGGGGAGTGCAGGGCATCTGGCTGCAAATGGGCATTCGCAACGCCGAGGCACGCAGCCTGGCCGAGGCTGCTGGCTTGCCCTATGTTGAGGATTTGTGCTGGAAGATAGAACACGCCCGCCGCTAAATCTTCGCCACTGCCAAACAGTGCGCCTGGGGGAGCGCGGGTGCCACGATCTGCTCCCAGGTTGCGCCCTTGTCGCTGCTGGCGTAAGCCTGGGTCAGGGTGACAGCGTAGCAGGCTCCGCGTACTGTTGGATGGGCCTGGATTGCGGCCAGCAACTCCCTGCCGTTGCCACCGTCGGTGGCGAACGTAGCGGGGGCGAAGGCTTGCTGCTCTGTTGTCCAGCGGTAGATTGTGGGGCTATGATCCTCAGCCTCAGCCCCGACCAGCAGCACACCCGGCTCGGTGGTCGGTTGGAAGGTGGCAAGCGGGCCAGCCTTGCGAGCGAAGCCGTTGAGCCGCTGCCAGTTGTCGTTCAGCATTACATAGACCCCCTGCGGGCTGCTGGCGTAGAGGTCGTCACCAACCAGGGTGAGGTCGTTGACTGCGCCGCCTGGCTGCCCCTGCGCACGCCAGCTTGCGCCGCCGTCTTCGCTGAGCAGCACGCTGCCGTCCGCTGTGCCAACATAGAGACTGCTACGGCTCAAGGGCAGGATGGTGGTTGCGACCTGTTCGCTGGGGAGGCTGGTGGTGGCTTGCCAACCCTCGTCGCCCTCAGCACGGTAGAAGCGACGGTCGGCGGTGGCGGCGTAGATGCTGAAGGGCTGCTCCTCGGCCTTCTCTGCTTCGTCCTCGCGGGCTTTCGTGCGCCGCTTCTTCACTTCGTCTACCGCGACGGCCAGCGCGGTAATTTCGCCCTCAAGCAGCAACTGCCACTCGAAGCCGTTGCTGGTCGTGCGGTAGAGGCCCGCTGGCTGGCCTGCCCCTGCCGCTGCTGCCGCGTAGAAGGTGAGCAACTGGCTGGGGTGGAGAGCCACCTCGGTGATAGCCCGCCCTGCCAGTCCGCGTTGGTTCAGCCGCCAGCTACCGCCCGCACTGCCGAGCGTATAGAAGCCGTCGTCGCTGCCAATGTAGAGTACGGTTGCGTGAGCCATAAATCCTCCGGTTGTTCACTCATAATGAAGCGTTTGAGGGTGTCCAGGGCGGCTTCGGCTTCCCGCCAGCGCAGGGTATAGCTGCGCGTGTTCTCCAACCCGATCTCGATCTTGACCAGCCCAGCCAGGCGCAGTTCGGTCAGGTGGTGAGAGATAGTAGGCAGAGAGAGCTTGAGGGCTTTCGCCAGTTCTAGCGGTGGGCTGGGCTTCTCGGCGAGCAGGTGCAGCAGGCGCACTCGTGTAGGGTCGGAGAGTGCCTTCAGCGTCCGCATCGCTGCGTCTGGCACAACAGGGCCAGGCACCAACCGCGTCCACTCTGGGCGCGCCCCATAGAGCAGCAGCAGTTCGCCTGGGCGTGGGTAGTAAGGGAAGACGTAGGGGTTCGACCAGAACGAGGGGGCGATTACCAGTTGCTTCAGCCCGGCCTCGGCCCCGACGGTTACGCCGTGGGTCAGTCGTTCCAGCACCTCGGCAATCGGCTTGTCCTGCGCCTCAGCCTGGGCCTGGGCGAGGGCCGTCCGCAGGATGGGCAGGCTGCGCTCCTCCTCGGCCTTGTAGTAGACCTGGTAGTAGTCGCGGATGGCTGCGATGTACTGTTCGCGCAAGTCTGCCTGCTTTTCGAGCATGGCTAGCAGGGTGTTGAGGTCTTCGCGGTCGGCCTTGCTACGGAGCGTCTTGTTGAGGGTCGCGAGCAGGTCGGCCCGTTCGCTCTCGCCCAGGTGTTCGCCCGCCAGTGCCTTGCGTAGTGGGGGGATGATCTGCTTGTTGCGCACAGTGCCAGGGATGTCTACGAAGTTGGCAAAGATTTGGATGAAGTGGTCGGCGGGCAACTGCTCCATCGCTGCAATCAAGGCCGCTGCGCTCTTTTCGCCCGCTAGCTGGTAGACGATGTGCAGCGGCATGAAGAAGGCGACCGCGAAGGGGCTGCCGAAGAAGAACTTGAAGGCGGCGCGGTTCTCCGCCGCCAGCCTGCTACGCACACCCGCCGCCCAGGGTGCAGGCAGGTCGAACTCGCGGGGGCGGTGCAACACATACGCACTGATCAACAAATCGTAGCCGCCACCTATATCCCAGCTAACCTGCCGCTGCACCGCTTCTGCCACGTACCGTCCCTCTGTTCTGCCGTGTTAGCGGCTCAGGCTTAGATGTTGGTCTAACAGCGTGCATTATAGTTGAGTTGACAAAAGGTGTCAAGCGGCCCTATCTCTACATTAGGGAGCGCGGCTGTCTCTGTTCCGCCTTCCAGCCACTGGGCTGTTGACGGCTAGTGCAGAGCCGTGCTAGAATGTGACCACTGAGCAGCCCTCACCTTCAAGGGCAATAGCCAGCGCAAGTGTGAAAGCGAAGCGGCTAGCTGCCAGCTTGCAATCACCACCCGCCCTCCGAGGGGATTGCAACAAGCCGCCTTTGACCAGCCCGCCCTTTGGGCTGGCCGCATTGCACCCAACTCCTCCGTGTTTGAGGGGGATTGAGACTCAGCTTACTGCCCACTACTTACTATGGAGGCAAGCATGATAGATCGCCAGTTCATCGAGGTCCGTGGCGCACGCGAAAACAACCTCAAAGACATTTCGCTGGACATCCCTAAGCAGAAGATCACGGTGTTCACCGGCGTTTCTGGTTCAGGAAAATCATCACTGGTATTCGATACTATCGCTGCCGAGGCCCAGCGTCAGTTGAACGAGACCTTCACTACCTTCGTGCAAGGCTTCCTGCCACACTACGGCCAACCGGATGTAGACTGCGTCGAACACCTGAACGCACCAATTATCATCGATCAGAAGCGAGTTGGGGGCGGTTCGCGTTCGACAGTGGGTACCTACACTGACATTGCCGTTTTGCTGAGGCTGCTGTTCTCACGGGTTGGGCAGCCGTATGCCGGGGCAGCCTTCGTCTTCTCGTTCAACACCCCACAGGGGATGTGTTCAGAATGCGAAGGCATTGGCAACACCGTGCAGCTTGATATGAACAAGTTTCTTGACCGCAGCAAGTCCCTCAATGGTGGGGCGATCCTGCACCCGGACTTCAAGGTTGACAAGTTGCTGTGGAAGACCTACACCTTTTCGGGCCTGTTCGACAACGACAAACCGATCAACGACTATACCGCTGAGGAGCTGGATGCCCTGCTCTACGGCGCGGAGGCGGAACTCTCCCTCGGCTACTTGAACTACGAGGGTCTCATCGAGCGATTCACCCGCAGCTATCTGAAGAAAGACGCGGGGGCCATGTCCGACCGCAACCGGACGGTCTTCGAACAGTTTACCACTTCGCAGACGTGTCCGGTGTGCCACGGCGCACGGCTCAACCAGGCCGCCCTGGATTGCCGTATTGCTGGCCGCAATATCGCCGAACTATCCGACCTGGAAGCGACGGAACTGATCAAGTTTCTTGAGAGCTTCAGCGATCCGGTCGCGGTGAAGGTCGCGGCCAAACTGACCGAGCGGGTGCAGCATCTGGTAGACATCGGCCTGGGCTACCTGAGCCTTAGCCGGGGAACCGCTACCCTGTCGGGTGGCGAGTCGCAGCGGGTCAAGATGATCCGTCATCTTGGCAATAGCCTGACCGAGATGTTGTACATCCTCGACGAACCCAGTGTGGGCTTGCACGCCCGCGATGTTGCCCGCATGAATAGCTTGCTGAAGGAGTTGCGCGACAAAGGCAACACCGTGCTAGTAGTTGAACACGACCCAGACGTGATCTCGGTCGCCGACCACGTGGTGGACATTGGCCCGAAAGCAGGCATACACGGCGGTCAAGTGGTCTTTGAAGGGAGCTACGAAGCCCTCAAGAAGGCCGACACCCTGACCGGGCGATTCTTGAAGCAACACCTGCCAATCAAGCAGCAGGTGCGGCAGCCTACTGGAAAGTTGAGCATCCGCAACGCCAACCTGCACAACCTGAAAGATGTGACGGTGGACATCCTCACCGGGGTACTAACCGTCGTGACTGGAGTGGCTGGCTCTGGCAAAAGCAGCCTGATCAACAATGTGTTTCTGGAACAGCACCCGGATGCGATTGTGATTGATCAGTCCCGCGTGACGGCCAATAGCCGCTCAGCCCCAGCCACCTATACCGGGATCATGGACGACATCCGCCAGGCGTTCGCCAAAGCCAACGGGGTCAGTGCTTCCCTTTTCAGTTTCAACTCAGCAGGCAGTTGCGCCAATTGCAACGGTCTGGGTGTGGTGTATACCGACCTGGCGTTCATGGAAGGGATCGTCTCCCCCTGCGAAATCTGCGAAGGCAAACGCTTCAAGTCCGAGGTGCTGGCCTACCAACTGCGCGGCAAGACCATCAGTGACGTGCTGGACATGACGGTGGAGGAGAGCCTGACCTTCTTCAGCGAGAAGAAAATCAAGACTGTATTGCAATCGATGAGCGACGTGGGTCTGGGCTACCTGAAGCTGGGCCAGCCCCTCAGCACCGTGTCGGGCGGTGAAGGGCAACGGCTGAAGCTCGCCACCGAATTGCACAAACAGGGTAGCGTCTACGTGATGGACGAACCGACCACGGGGCTACACCTCTCGGACATCGGCTTGTTGATGGGCATCATCGACCGGCTGGTGGAGGCTGGGAACACGGTCGTCCTGATTGAGCATCATCTGGACGTAATTCGGCAGGCCGACTGGATCATTGACCTTGGCCCAGAGGGGGGCAATGCTGGTGGTGAAGTGTTGTTTGAGGGGCCACCGCAGGAGTTGAAGAACTGCACCCGCAGTATCACGGCGCAGTTCATCTGAGGACAACAAAGAAGCAACAGACCACTCCTTTGTCCATCCTTCCGCTAGCTGCTACAAGCCGTGAGATTCTGCACTCGGCTTGAAAAGAACGCTTAGCAGGGTGGGCTGCACTCTTTTGAGCCGCGATATTGGGACAGAAGTCTGATGGTTGTAGTTTAGGATTCCACCCTTGATGAGCAAGGGCAAGGCACAAAAATGTGGGGATGATGTGATAATCACCCCCACATATTGCGGGTACTGCGGAAATGGTCGGGGCGAGAGGATTCGAACCTCCGACCCCCTGCTCCCAAAGCAGGTGCGCTACCGGGCTGCGCTACGCCCCGATTACCTGCGTAGTATACCCCTTTTGGCCGCCGCCGTCAAGTGCCGCGCAATCAGGTGGCTCTACAGGGTTGGCAGCAGCCAGCGGCTCGCCTCCAGCCGAGTGGACTAGTTGTCATCGCTGTATGGCGCAGCAGATCGCTCCAATACCCCCTGATTGTCCTCTCTATCCTTTGCTGCTGCCCTTAGCTAGTGACTCCGCCAGGGAACAAAGATGATATGATTAAAGCCATCTTAGCAAATGTGCTGAAATTAACGCCGAACCCCTTGACAAAGAAGTTGTTTTGTGCGAAAATAGAGTAGAAGATGCAAATCCTGTTCGTAGGGCGCGCATCCAAGCCACCGCGATTAGCCCACCTCTGCCTATATAACACAAGATGACAATAGGTGCAGCTAAATAGTGGCACGGAACTTGTTAGTGATCTTCTACCACAACGCACCGCGGGCTAGGGCTGGCGTAAGTGACGTTAGGGTAGCGTAGCAGCAGTTTGCTAGAAAGAGGAGCCAGGATGAACCAGCAGGAAGCCAACAGCAACACGGACTACCAGGAAGATGCCGATTTCATGAGCATCAGTGCCGCCGCTAAGGAGTTTGGCATTAGCCAGAGCGTGATCCGCCAGGGGATGCGTACTGGCAAGGTCAACAGCCAGAACCACAAGTGGGGGACTCGTGTGCATCGCGGCGATGTCGAGAAGCTCAAGGAGAGCCGCGCTCACATGGGCAACCACAACAGCAACGAAGTACACTAAGCACAAAGACCAGGTCGCCAGAAGGCAGGGAGCAATTCCCTGCCTTTCGCTTAGCTAAGTACGCACTCCTATATAGCAGGATGGCGGGCCGCAACCCTGCATAGCTACTGTGGCTGGGCTGCTTGACCAGCATAGCAGTGCTGTGCTATATTAGGCGCAGAACTTAGCCAGTCAATTTGGCCGCACCACGCTGACCAAAGACAGTTCTGTGTCGCCGCGACAAGAGCGGTTCAGCCCAACCAAGAAAGAGAAGGAGAGGTAAGTCATGACCTACGTGATCACCGAGCCTTGTATTGATGTCAAGGATCGTGCCTGCATTGACGTTTGCCCTGTAGACTGCATCCACCCAGGCACCGCCGAGGATAAGGGCGAAAAGCAGCTATTCATTGATCCTAACGAGTGTATTGACTGCGGAGCCTGCGAGCCAGAATGCCCGGTTGACGCGATCTTCCCTGAAGATGAGGTACCGGATCAGTGGAAGGAGTTCATCCCGCTGAACGCCATCTACTTCAAGTAAGGGCAGCTAGATTGGCGGCAGCATGAGGGGGCGCAGGGTTGCGCCCTCTTTCTAGTGTCCAGCGTAGATGCGATCCAGTGCTTCGGCTACGGCCACTAGCTCTACATTGGTTGGGTCGAAGCGGTCGCCAGCGGCTAGGCGGCCTGCCCAGGCGACGGCGGCCCGTCCACCCCACTGCTCCTCCACGTTGGTGAGCAACTCGCGGCTTGTCCCTCGGAAGCGTTCGGCGGCGAAGTGGTAGAAGCTGCCGTCAAGATTGTGGAAGCTGAGGCCGCCACCCGTACCGTAGAAGGTTACGCTGATCATTGCATCACTGCCTACGGACAGCTTCCAGGAGCAGGCTAGCTGCACCGCTGCGCCACTAGCCAGGTCGAGACGGGCGAGCGCGTAATCCTCCACAGCCCGGTCATCGAGCAGCGGTTTGCCGCCAGCAAACAGGCGGCTGCTGACTGCGCTGAGGGCGGGGAAGCCCAGGCACCAGAGTGCAAGGTCTACCAGATGTACGCCCAGGTCTATCACGCAGCCGCCACCAGCCAACTGGCGGTCGTAGAACCAGGGCTTGTCTGGCCCATAAGCGTTGTGGAACAGCAGGTCGGCAGCGTAGACTGTGCCGATTTCGCCCGCCGCTATCAAGTCGCGCACCTGTTGCATCCCGCTGGTGTAGCGGTAGGAGAGGTCTACGCCAAGTAGCAGGTTGGCGGTGCGGGCGGCTTCCACCACCTGGGCCGCTTCGCCAGCGTTGCGGCCCAGCGGCTTCTGGCAAAATACTGGCAAACCCGCCGCCAGCACTGCTATGGTCTGCTCTGCGTGCAGCGCGCTGGGAGTGGCAATCACCACACCATCGAGATCGAGGGCAAGTAGCTCAGCCAGCGAGGCGACTACGGTTGCGTCGGGGGTAAGGGCCGCCGCAGCCTGTGCCGCCGCTGGCAGGTCGGCAATAGCGGCCACGGTAGCCAGCCCGCTGTCCAAGATCGCCTGCATCCTGTGCCTGCCAATCCAGCCCACGCCCAGGAAGCCGAGGCGCGGCCTGCGCTCAGTTGTCTCTCTCATAACCATCCTCTGCAACTATCTAGCTACCTGGCTTAGCGGCTGGGCATAATTGGCGGCAGGCCGCTGGGCTATTTTAACCGAATCCTAACCAGAATGCCAGCCGTTGGCTCAAGCAGGGTTTGCGTTTTAGGCGGGTCTTGCTTATAATCTAGTATCCAGACTAAAGCTTTGCCCCTGAAGGAGAACCAGTTTTATGTATCAGCCGCAATACTCAAACCAACCCACCCCGCCGCGAGCAGGGATGAGCAGCGGCCAGCGCACCGCATTGCTCACCCTTGCGCTTGTTGTCGTCTTCGCCCTCGGCTTTGTCGCTGGCATCGTTGCTGACCGCTACGCCTTCCCCGCCCGCCAGGCCGTTGCCTCGGTTCCACTAGGGATCGCTACTAACACCCCGCTGGCCGCCGCTGGCCTGCCCAAAGCGACCGCTAGCCCCGATGCGAATGCTACACCCAACATCTCTGGCGACGCGACCGACAAGGCGATGAATGGCCCCCAGCCCACTGCTGAAGCGGGGGCAGTGCAGCCTGGCGACCCTTCTACTGGCAGTGGGGACAAGCAGCTTGACGAGCAGATGAAGACCTTTTGGGAGGCGTGGCAACTGGTAGAGAAAGAGTATTATGGTCGCCCTGTTGACCGCCAGAAGATGATCTATGGGGCAACGAAGGGGATGATGGACGCACTTGGCGACCCATACACCACCTTTGCCAACCCAGCCCAGACCACCAGCATCAACTCTGACCTCAAGGGCCAGTTCGATGGTATCGGCGTGTACATTGATGCAAAGAACGACAAGCAGATCGTCGTCCTCTACCCAATCGAGGGTAGCCCAGCAGAGAAGGCGGGGATTAAGGCGGGCGACATCTTCATCAAGGTCAACGGTGAAAGTATCGTTGGTCAGCCTCAAGACGTGGTGATCAGCAAGATCAAGGGGCCGCGTGGCACCGCAGTGACGCTTACCGTACAGCGGGTGGGGGTGGAGAAGCCGTTCGATGTGACAGTTACTCGCGACGCGATCCGAGTGGCTTCGACCACCGGCAAGCTGTTGGACGGCAACATCCTCTACCTAAAGGTAACGATCTTCGGTGACCAGACGGTGCAAGAGCTTGACGAGCAGCTAGCCAAGTACCCCAATCCCTCTGGCATCATCCTCGACTTGCGGAACAACGGTGGCGGCTACGTGACGGCGGCGCAGCAGATGCTCGGTCGCTTCCTGCCCAATGGCGTGGCTCTCTACGAGAAGTTTAGTAAGAGTGGTACCAGTGGTGACGATGCGAAGAACATTATCAAGGGCGTGTTTAGCGACGAGAAGACAAAGATGGTAGTGCTGATCAATGGTGGTTCAGCTTCGGCTAGCGAGATCACGGCGGGTGCTTTGCAGGATGCTGGGCGCGCTACCCTGATCGGCGAAAAGAGTTACGGTAAGGGATCGGAGCAGTACGTCCACACTCTGAGCGACAACAGCAGCGCACGGGTCACTGTCGCGCACTGGCTGACCCCCAAGAAGCGCGAGATCAATGGCATCGGTCTCCAGCCCGACATCCCGGTGAAGTTGCCCGTCGTTGACCCCAATGCCACCCCCACCCCCGGCCCAACCGTTGACTCTCAAAGTACCAAGCTGGCCGACCAGGACGTGCAGACCACTCGCGCCGTCGAGTTCCTGACCACTGGCAAGTAGCCCTGCGGCCAGGCCACCACGGGTAGGGCGTACACGAGTGCGCCTTGCCCGCAACATGGCTAGCCAAACCTAGACAGACGCAGGCCGAAACATCCAGGGTGGCAGTTACGTTGTATAGGATGAGGGTACGATTATGTCGGCGGTAGACCAGCGCATCAAGCAACATCTGCGCGAGAAGGAGGCGGCTTTTGGCCTGACCCCCGCTCGCTCGCTGCGCCCGCAGCCTACCGCCCGCCTGGAGCCAGTGCAGTTGCCACCGCCACCAGCAGCAGGTCGCGCCTTGCGGGTTGGCAGCAACCTGTTGATCGCTGTCGGCCTGCTAATCCTAATCTATGTTGTTGGCTACCAGGGCTACTACTACTGGCTAGAGAACAACACGCCTGGCAATGTGGTGCTGGCTGGCGCACCAACCACCACCTACCTGTCGGCTAGCGGGCTGGCAACTGCTACCCCTGCGCCAGCAAACGCCGACCAGCCGACCACAGCGGCCCAGGCTGCTGCCGCCACGCTTACCCCAGTTGCAGTCGCTAGCAACTTCACGCTCCCCGTCCTCAACTCTGCTGCCCCGGCTGCTGCCCCGGCTGCCCCAGCCGCGACCAGCCGCGTGCGCCGTGTGGCGGCCCCCAGCATCGCGCTGGATGCCTCGGTGATAGATGTAGGCTGGCACGCGAGTAAAGACAAGAAAAGTGGAGCGGAGATTATGATCTGGGATGTCGCTGAGTTTGCGGCGGGCCACCACCAGGGCAGTGCAAACCCAGGGCAGGTAGGCAACATCGTTCTCTCTGGTCACGACGACTGGAAGGGTGAAGTGTTCAAGAACCTCGAACATCTCAAGCCAGGCGATGAGATCACTGTCTACAACCAGGAGGGGACGGCCTACCTCTATGTCGTCACCCAGATGGAGCGGGTGCGCGAGGAGAACGTGCCGCTGGAAGAGCGCATCCGCAATGCTGAGTACATGAACCAGACTGCTGACCAGACCCTCACCCTGATCACCTGCTGGCCCTACAAGGTAGACACCCACCGCCTGATCGTGATCGCCAAGCCCTATGATGTGATCCGTCAGACTACCGCCTTTAAGACCAACTCCCCGGCTGGCCCTAATCTGCGCTAGCGTTGTGCTGGCTACCTGGGTGTTCACCCTTGAGTTGTTCACTCCCTCAATGCTTGTCCCCACCGAAGGAGGCCGTGATGTACCGTAAGCATTCCCGCTTTACCAGCATCGTGCTATTGCTGGTGGCTGCGCTCGGCAGCAGCCTGCTTGGTTGTGATGCCGGACAGCAACCCAGCAACCCACCAGTGCAGGTGGCAATCACACCAGTGATCACCCTGATCAGCAATCCACCCCTGCCAGCATTGGAGATTATTACTCGTGCTGAACAGGCATACAACATCAGCCTGCCGCTGTCGGGGGTCAGCAGTGCAGTGCTAACTATAACTGGCAGTACCGCACCCAGCACCCCCTCAGCGGGAAAGACCAGGTATGTGACCTTCTACCAGACCCCCAGTCAGTGGCGGGAGGAGTCTGGCGACAGGGTGACGATACGGGACCGCAGTGGTAGTTACACCATCAACGGTGGAGCTAACCGAGGTGGTAGTATGCTCATGCTACTGTTTGGCACCGGCTTTGTGGGCATGGGCAACTGCTACAAGCCTAATCAGGTGGCGGTCGAAGGTGCAGGTGAGATGTTCGGCCAGCCTGCCTGGGTCTTGCGTGCGTCTGCAACCCAGGAGTGTCGCGAACGGCAAGGCATGGGGGATGCGCTAATTTGGATTGACCAACGCACCTTCATAGACCTGCGGGTGCAGGTGCAAGCCACCAAAGATGGGGTGGTTGGCACAGACGACCTATACACCACCCAGGTTGAATACGATGTGCCACTTGACCCCACTCTGTTCGCCAAGCCTACTGCCACTGCCACCGTCGCCTCAACCCTGCCACCAACTGCCGTGACTGAACCGCCAGCGACCCGCCCTTTGGGAAATGTAACTACCGAGCCGACTGCCGTTCGCAGCCCGGAGCAACTGCTCTACCAAGCCAGTGCCGTCTTCCGATGGGATGGTGACAGCAAGCGTGGGGTTGATGCCCCCCTTACCACGCTGGTGATGACGACCACAATTAAGAACGTGGCATTGCCGAAGGGCTTCAGTCAAATAGGTACGGTCAGGCAGCGGGTCTGGTATCAAGCACCAAATCAGTGGCGGAGTGAGACCGAGGCTGACGGTAAGACTAGCGTTGTGATCAGCGATGCCAGTCGTGAAGAGGAGTCAGCCCCTTACAGCACAAGCAACCTGGCTAGTCTTGTAGCTCTACCTCGCGAGTCAACCTGCTACCACCCGCCGGTAGTACAAAGGGGTGAGACTATGCTGGGGCGCACAACTTGGTTGTTGGAAATGGTAAGTACAGGTCAGTGTCAGGTCAGGGACGCTTATCACCCC
>JBBROH010000060.1:0-20024 GCA_038229595.1 Chloroflexia bacterium
ACCTTGCTCTCGTCGTAGCGCACGTCCACCTGCTTGCTCTCCAGGTTGACCTGCACCTGATCAGCACCCACTTCCTTTGCCGCGCTAGTGACGCGCATAATGCAGTGGTCGCACTCCATATCCGGTACGTTCAGCTTTACGTCAGTCATTTTAACTCTCCTTGTGTTCGTGAAAGGGGTTGGTTGGTTGATAGAGTAAGATTGTTCAGCCTGCCTACAAGCTGTAACTCAGGCCTGCTTATCGGCGGCGGTCAGCTTCACGCCCCGTAGGCGCAGCGAGTTGCCGACCACGAAGATCGAACTAAAGGCCATTGCACCAGCGGCAATGATCGGGTTGAGTAGCCCCAGCACCGCCAGCGGGATGCCAACCACGTTGTAGAGGAAGGCCCAGAACAGATTGCCCTTGATCGCCCGCACCGTAGCTTGGCTGAGGGCGATAGCGGTCGCCACCAACCGCAAGTCGCCACCAACCAGGGTAATATCACTGGCCGCAATTGCCACGTCGGTGCCAGTGCCGATTGCCACGCCCAGGTCGGCGGTCGCCAATGCGGGCGCGTCGTTGATGCCGTCACCGACCATCGCCACCTTGTAGCCTGCTGCTTGTAGCCGCCGTACCTCGGCAGCTTTCTGGCTAGGCAACACCTCGGCCACCACCTCGTCAATACCGGCTTGCCGAGCAATAGTGGCGGCGGTGCGCTGGTTGTCGCCGGTCAGCATTACCACCTTGAGGCCCAGCCGCTTCATCTCGGCGACCGCTATGGCAGCCTGTGGCTTGATCGTGTCGGCCACCGCCAGCAGCGCAGCCAGCTTGCCGCCAACCGCCAGCAGCAGCACGGTCTTACCCTCAGCTTGTAGAGCGTGGAGGTAGGTTAGCAGATCGTGGTCAAGGCTGATACCCTGCTCACTGATCAGCGTTGGGCTGCCAACTAGCACTGGCTGGCCGCCGACCGTTGCCTGCACTCCCAGGCCAGGTAGAGCCACGAAGTCGCTGCTGCTCAAGCTACTGGCTGTGCTGCGTGCCTGCGCCCCAGCCACTACTGCCTGGGCAACTGGATGCTCGGAGTTGCGCTCGACCGCTACCGCGATGCTCAACGCGGCGGCCTCGTCGTAGCCGTTGTAGGTGCGAACATCGGTCAGGCTCGGCTTGCCTTCGGTCACAGTGCCAGTCTTATCTAGCACAATCGCAGTCAGGCTGCGAGCTGCTTCCAGGCTACGCCCACCCTTGACCAGGATGCCCGCCTGCGCCCCCCGCCCAGTGCCAACCATGATCGCGGTCGGGGTTGCCAGGCCCATCGCGCAGGGGCAGGCGATCACCAGCACCGCTACTGCGTTGATCACCGCAGCGGCCAGGTTGCCACCGATCAGCAGCCAACCGAGGAAGGTTAGGGCGGCAACCACCAGCACAATCGGCACGAACACGCCCGCCACCTTGTCGGCCAGGTCTTGCAGCGGAGCCTTGCTACCTTGTGCTTCTTCGACCAGGCGGACGATCTGGGCCAGCACCGTGCGCCGCCCGACCGCCGTCGCCCGCACCTGCAAAGCACCTTCGCGGTTGATCGTCGCACCATACACCTTCGCGCCTGCCACCTTGTCCACCGGTAGGCTCTCACCAGTGATCATGCTCTCGTCCACCGCCGAGCGGCCCTCGGCTACCACCCCGTCGGTCGGCACGCGCTCACCGGGGCGCACCAGCAAGAGATCGCCTGGCAGCACCTCTCCCAGCGGCACTTCCAGCCAGTCACCACGGCGCAGCACCCGCGCCGTCTTAGCCTGTAGCCCCGCCAGCTTCTTGACCGCCTCGGTTGTGCGGCGGCGGGCGGCACTCTCCAGGTAGCGACCAAGCAGGATCAGGGTGACGATCACCGCCGTTGTGTCATAGTAGACGTGACTGGCGGCCATGCCCATGCCGCTCATCGTGGCAGGGGCGAAGAAGGTGTTGTAGGCACTGTAGAGGAAGGCGGCAGTGGTGCCAATACTAACCAGCACATCCATATTGGCGTTACCGTGCCGGATGTTCTGCACCGCACTGCGATGGAACCGCCAGCCAGAGCCGAGCCAGACCGGGAGGGTGATGGCGAACAGCAGGTAGTTGAGCCACACGCCCAGCAAGTTGTAGAGCGGCTCCATCAGGAACATACTGATCACGAAGATTGGTATGGTCAGGGCCGCGGCAAAGATCAGGTCGCGCCGCAGATGGTTGCGCTCCTGCTGGCTATCGGCTTCTTGCGCTGCTGCCGCCTCGCCACCAATTTCGTGGTCGGCGGCCAGCAGCACTGCGGTGTAGCCTGCCTTCTCAATAGCGGCCTGCAACTCGTCCACCCCGATGCGGCTGGGGTCGTAGCTGACGGTCGCACGCTCGGTTGCCAGGTTGACGCTGGCAGCTTCTACGCCAGCGACCTTGCTTAGCGCACGCTCGACATGGCGCACGCAACTGGCGCAGGTCATACCGCCAATGCGTAGTTCAAGCTGCTGGGCGGTGGCTGACTCGTTGCTGCCAGGGCGCGCCTGCTCCTCATACAGCACTCGTGCGCCGTAGCCGATCTGGGTTACCTTCTCGATCATCTGCTCGATAGTGACGGCAGCAGGGTCGTAGCTAACCTCAGCCTGCTCGGTCGCCAGGTTGACGCTGGCTGTGCTGACCCCGACTAGCTTCGCTAGCCCACGCTCGACATGGCGCACGCAACTGGCGCAGGTCATACCACTAACGGCCAGCGTCAGCTTGCGTGCGCCGGGGAGGGCTATGCTGCTGGCTGGCTCAATAGCTACCGCCACCGAACTCTGCAATTCGTCCTTGATTTGGGTTGCCATTACTTTACCTCTGTCCTTGAACCATCCTTGCGCCACATAAACCCCTGAAGATCGGGAGGGCTGGCAAACAAAGAGCCTGCTACTTGTTTGCTAGCGAGTAAAGCTCAACCAGTTCGCTAACCACCTGCGCGGTGCGGTTCTCCGCAATGGCGGTCGGCACGCAACTTTGCAGGTGGCCCTCCAACAACAGGGCTTCCAGCTTCTCGATGGCGCGCCGCACTGCATAGGTCTGCTTCATGATGTCCACGCAGTATTGTTCCTGCTCGATCATCTTACGAACCCCGTTCAGGTGGCCCTCGATGTAGTTGAGCCGCTTCAGTGCTTCATCTTTGCTCATCGCTTGCATCCTATCTCCTCCAACCCTTACCCCCCCCATAGGGGTCTACAGGAGCAGTATAACCGATCAAGCCCACTATGTCAAGATCGTAGTGAATAGTAACTGTTTAGAGTCGTGGCGAATCCCTCCGTGTCTATTACTGTCCGATTTACCAACGAGGTCGGTGTTGAGAGTGTCTGCACGCCGGACTTGCCTGCTCACCCGCGGTGACAAGTTGCTACATACCGTTCTTAACTTGCAAATATGTGACGACCCGGCTTTGTTGAGCTGGGCAGTTGCCTACCGGGCGATGTTGTGTTACAATGCACCGTAAAGGAGAAGCCCATGAGCGACTTGCTTGCCAAGCAGGTGTAGCGTAGCGCAAGGGTGCGGAGGTGGATGCACAGGAGTATGGTAGCTTGCCAACAGCTAGAGACCACTAGCTTTGCTGCCGCTTAGTACGAAGGCCACCGTTTAGCGCAATTTGCAGGCAAAGCCTGCCAGGCTATTGCGCCTGGCTTGGCATAGCAACCGGGACGCTGCGGGGGCGATCAATACGAAGTTAAGCCACTAGTAGCTGGAGTAGTCGGCTCATCAAGAAGGAGATTAGCAAAGTGTCAGCTTTTACCCTACCCTCATACCGTTCTAGCGACCGCCACCGGCTGGTTGCCCTCCTGTTGGTCGTGGCCTTGCTGGCTGCCTCATCAACGCTTACTTCCAGCGCGGCCAGCCAACAGGCCCGCCCCCCCGCCGCCAGCATCATGTTGCGGCTGCGCTATGCTACCTTCGATCCGCTCAAGGGTCAGCCGCAGGTTGACGCGGCTCTGCGGGTCAGCTACGCCGACCCAGCCGCCCGTCACTACTACATAGTGCAGTTCAATGGCCCAATCCAGGAAAGCTGGAAGCAGGCGGCGGTGGCGGCTGGTGGTCGTCTCTACGACTACCTGCCCGACTATGCCTTCATCGTGCAACTGGATGGCAAGGCAAAGGCGGCGGTCAGCCAACTACCAACCGTGCGCTGGGTTGGTGACTACCAACCCTCCTACAAGCTCGCCCCCGAACTGGCTGGCTTCAAGTCCGGCAGCCAGCAGGTGCAGGTGCGAACCTTCAGCGGCAGCCAGCCCGACGCGGTTGATAGCCTACTTGCCAGCAACAACCAGTCCAGCCGCGATTACGGCATCGGTATTACCATGCGCGGCGAACTGGCTGCCAACCAACTCACCACCCTGCTCCAGCACGAGGAGGTGGCCTGGGTTGAGCCGTACAGCGAGCCGCGTCTGCTGAACGACAAGGCGCGGCAGATCACCGGCGCAAACCAGGTTGCCTCCGACTTCGGCCTCTACGGGGCAGGTCAGGTAGTTGGGGTAGCTGACACCGGCCTGGACACTGGCAATGCCGCCACCATGCACGCTGACTTCGCCGGGCGGATTGTCAATATGTACGGGCTGGGTCGGCCCAACGATGCGTCCGACACTGACGGGCATGGCACGCACGTAGCTGGCACGGTGATGGGCAACGGCGTTCGCAGTGGCAGCGACCCGGCCACCCACACCTACACCAACAGCTTTGCGGGCATGGCCCCCGAAGCGCGGCTCGTCTTCCAGTCTATTGGCGACGCTAATGGTCGTCTCGGTGGTATCCCCGCCGACCTCAACGACCTGTTCCTACCAGCCTACAACGACGGGGCGCGGGTTCACAACAACAGTTGGGGTTCGGACACGCCAGCCTACACTGAGCAGTCCCGTGACGTAGACCTGTTCATGTGGAACCACAAGGACATGATTATAGTCTACGCCGCTGGCAACGCGGGCAAGGATGCCAACAATGACGGGGTGGTTGATCCCGGCAGCATCGGCTCTCCCGCCACGGCCAAGAACGACTTTAGCGTGGGTGCATCGGAGAACGACCGCCCGCCGAGTGGTGACTGCCAGGCTCCGCAGACCGGCTACGCCAACTGCACCTGGGGTCAGCTTTTCGCCGCCGAGTTCCCCGCCAATCCAGTCAAGGACGATCCCAGCAGCAACAACATCAACGGTATGGCTGCCTTCAGTAGTCGTGGCCCTGACCTTGACGGGCGGATTGATCCGAACATCTCTGCGCCCGGTACCAACATCATCTCGGCCCAGTCGTCGCGTACTAGCAACACTGGCTGGGGCGCGTTCAACCAATACTACCAGTTCCAGGGTGGCACCAGCATGGCTGCACCGGGAGTAGCGGGGCTGGCCGCCCTCGTGCGCGAGTTCTACATCACCCGGCGCGGGGTCGCTAACCCTTCAGCAGCGTTGGTGCAAGCTACAATGCTGAACGGGGCGACCGACATGGCTCCCGGTCAGTACGGCAGCGGCCCAACCCAGGAGATGCCCGCCCGCCCCAACAGTGTCGAGGGCTGGGGTCGCGCCAACCTTAGCTACGCCCTCAACCCGACCGGCCCGATTACGCTTGATTTTAGAGAGGGCAGTCAGGTCGCCACCGGCCAGCAGTTGACAATCCCCTACACCATCACTGGCAGCGCACCGCTGCACGTCACGTTGGCCTGGACTGACTACCCCGGCAGCACCAGCGCGGCAGTGCAATTGGTCAATAACCTCGACCTCAGCGTAACCGCCCCGGACGGCGCGGTGTTGTGGGGCAACGGCGTGACCAACGGCGACCGCCGCAACACGTTTGAGACGGTAGATATCGCCAGCCCCCTGACCGGCGTTTACACAGTTACGGTGCGGGGCAGCAATGTCGCTCAAGGTGGTAGCCAGCCGTTCGCCGTGGTCATGCACGGGGGAGGCAGCAGCGGCCCGGTCGTCATCCCCTGTGGCAGCTTCATCGACGTGCCGACCACCAACATCTTCTACAGCGACATCCAGTTCCTTGCCTGTCGTGGGGTGATTAGCGGCTTCCCTGGTAACACCTTCCAGCCCAACAGCAACACCACGCGCGGTCAGTTCGCCAAGATTGCTACCCTGGGCTTTGGCATCAGCCCCGCTACCCCGGTGACACCGAGCTTCAGCGACGTAGCAGCTAACAACGTATTCTACCGGTATGTTGAAGCCGCCGCCGCCGCCAACGTGATCCGGGGGGCGAGTAGTGCCGTCTGCGACGAGCTAGGGGTCACTGCGCCCTGCTTCGCCCCCAATCGGAATATTAGCCGGGTGCAGGTAGCGGTGATCGTGCAGCGCGCCCGCAACTACGCAGTAGCTACGCCAGCCACGCCGACGTTCGCGGATGTTCCGGCTGGAACCTTCGGTTACGCCGAGGTTGAGACGCTGGCCGCCCGTGGCATCATTGGCGGCGGACCATGCGGCAGCGGCCTCTGCTTCCGACCTAACGACAACATCAAGCGGGGCGAACTAAGCAAGGTGGTGCGGCGGGCGATAGCAAGCCAGCCGTAGCTGCCAACCACCTTACAGAGCAGGGGGCTAGCAACGTTGCTAGCCCTCACACTTGGCCTGCGAAGAAGGTAGCGATAAGCTCAATTATCGCTATCACCTTTGTTGATTAAGTGCAAAGGGCGAACTGTCACCTTTGCGCAACGCGCAGAACCTCGCACCGGCGACATCACCATACTCTGACGATGCTGATGGTTAGCGGGCTGCCCGTATGCAGGTCTAAGTGATGCAGCCCGCCCTTACAAGCACGAGCTACTTCTGAGCGGGCTGCAACGTTCGGGCGGGGACATTCGTGTTAAGGCAAAATCTCAAACCGTGTGGTGTACGACCTTCGCCATCTCGCCCCGGATGATGAAGTCGTAGTTGCGGAAGCAAGTTCCGCCACTCACCGCGCAAGCCTGGCCGCTGACGATGCCCCGGCTGTAGAGCGTCTCCACGTAGCTGTAGGCGAAGTTGTCGCTCGGCACGTCGGCGAAGCTCGCTGTGCTGGGGGTGAGCAGCAGGTAGTGCTGGGCTTGAGGCCACGATCTTCGCCAACTCACCCCGCCGCAGCCACTGGTTGGGGCGGTAGCTGCCGTCGGGGTAGCCACTGACTACCCCAGCATGAGCAGCCGCCTCGATGTAGGCTAGGGGTAGAAGGTGGAGGTGGTCGCTACGTCAAGGAACTGAATGTCGCTGTGGAAGATGCTAAGTGTGACCAGCAATGGAGCTTGTCGGCATCCATGCTTTACGAAAAGGCCCTGCTTGGCCTAACGACCGCGCTTGACGTGCTTGCCTTCCTCCACAAACTCCTTCAGGTTATTAAGCAGCACCCCCCAGCCCTCGGTGAAGCCAGTGCGTTTGCGTTCGCTGATCATGCCGATGGCATAGTGCGAGAACTTGACTGTCGTCACGCCATCCTGTTCGCTCAGGTCGTAGAGGATAGGGCCGGTCGCTGCCCCTTCGAGGCCGTGATTGCCGGTGATCTCAAGCACCTTGTCTGGCACGAGGCGGGTGACGATGCCGAACATTGCGCTGCCACCGTTCCATTCTTCAAGGAGACGACCACCAAGCTGCGGTTCGATCGTCATTCTGCTGTAGGCTTCCCAGCGCGAATTGTCGTCCCACCAGCCGTCGATATTGCCAACCAGGGCGGCGAATACTTTGCTGGCTGGGGCGTTGATGCGTACCTCTTGCTCAATCGCTAGCGAACTCACCTGTGTGTTTGTATCACCCATTGTCTCTGTTCCTTTCTCCACATACTGCTTGAGGTTGAGTAGTCGTTCGGCCCACGCCGCCTCATACGGTTTCAGCCAGCGTTCGTAGACCTGTCGCAGCGGTACGACGTTGATGTGGTGCCAGCGTTCACGCCCCTGCGCCCGCTGGGTCACCAGCCCGGCCTCCTCCAACACTGCGAGGTGCTTCATCACCGCGAAGCGCGACGACGCAAACTCCGCGCTAAGTTCGCCGGTAGTGCGTGGTCGTTCGCGCAGCAGGTCCAGCAACCTGCGCCGCGTTGGGTCGGCCAAAGCCTTCCATATGGGGTTTAGCTCATCCGGGTCATCCATATGTGACTATATGGTAACATATCTTGGTGGGTTTGTCAAGATGGGCAAACAAAATAGTCGCTTGGTCGATGGGCAGCCAAACAGCGAGATAACGACGGCCTACTTGTGTTGGCTGGCCGAGACGATGGCAGCGCAGGGACAGGGGCGGGTAGTCTAGTCGTGGTGTGGGACAACGCGCCATGACAAGTGAGCAAAGCGGTGAAGGGGTAGCTGCGACAGCACAACCGGGCCGCAAACTAAATGCGGGGGAACTGGAGGGGCGGGTGTGTAGCTACTACAACTGTAAACAACAAGAACACCTTGCACAACAGGTTGCTTGACTTCGCACTAGTGATAAACAGGACTAGCCGATGGCTGCTCCCCTAACCCTGAACACCGCTGCTGGCCCACGTTTTGACGATCCCGCACTCTTGTGATAAGATAGCAAGGCGAAGAAGCAACCAGGAGGGCTAGATGGCAGGACCTTACACAATCGGGGTAGATGTGGGTGGCACCAAGATTCTTGCCGGGATCATTGACGGCAGCAGCGGGGCTGTAGTCAGCCTCTACAAAATCGCCAGCCCACCAGTGGGCGCAGAGCCGATGATGGCGGCGATCACTGAGGCTTGTGACCAGGTGATCAAGTTGGCTCCTGAAGATGTGCAGCCGCAGGTGCAGGCTATCGGGCTGGGGCTAGCCGGGCAGGTAGATCGGCAGAACGGTGTCCTACTCTTTGCCCCCAACCTGGGCGGCGGGGTGAGCAATGTGGCGATCAGCCAGCCGCTGCATGACCGCTTCGGCCTGCCAGTCGTCCTCGGCAATGACGTGGAGGTGGCCGCCCTCGGTGAGGCTAGCTTCGGCGCAGGCAAGGGGAACGACAACTTCGCCTGCGTCTTCGTCGGCACAGGGGTAGGCGGGGCTTTGATGCGGAACGGTGAGCGCGTAGCGGGGGCGACTGGCACGGCGGGCGAGATCGGCCATATCATCGTCAAGGCGGGCGGGCGCAAGTGCGGCTGCGGCGGTGAGGGTCATCTGGAAGCCTACGCCTCGCGCACCGCAATGGTGCTGACGATGAAGAAGGGGGTGGAGGAAAAGGGGCGCAGGAGCGTGCTTGAGCCGATCCTGCGCGACCCCAGCCAGCGCGTCAAGTCCCGCGCCCTGTTCAATGCTATTGCAGAGCGTGATACGCTGGTGATCGAGACGATGCTTGAGGGTGGCTACTACCTGGGCCAGGGCTTGATCAGCCTGATCAACCTCTACAATCCCAGCCTGATCGTCCTCGGTGGTGGGGTGATCGACCGGATCGACCTGCTCTACACCACCGCCGTCAACGAGGCGAAGAAGGGTGCGTTGCGCGTCCCGGCCCAGCAGGTGCAAATCGTCAAGTCGGCCCTCGGCGACCAGAGCGGCATCATCGGCGCGGCGGTGATGGCGGCGCGGGTAGTAGCATCCAGCGGGCCAAGCCCAGCGTAAGCATAGTACCAACCAGCACCCGAACCGCAACTCTAGAAGGCCCACAGACTATGCGCTGTTCTGCCTGCCAGTCGAAGAATGGGGCAGAGGCCAGCTTCTGCATCCAGTGCGGCGAACCGTTCGTCGGCACTGATGGTGAGCAGCTAGCCCTGGCCGAACAGCCGCTGACTGCGGGCAGAAGCGGGGGTGCTGGCCTGCGCCTGAGCCTCAATCCCCTGCGCTGGGGGCGGGAAGTACAGATCGTGGTGGCGGTGCTGCTGCTGCTCGTGGTTGGCGATCTGGTGTTGGAGGGCCAGCAGAAGGGCGATACTGCCACCTACCATGCTGGCATAGCGGCTACCATTGCCCGCCAATGGCACACCGCCACTCAACTGCTCAAGCCCCTGGTCGACAAGAGTTACTACGACGCAGCCAGCCGTTATCGTGAGGCTAAGCAGCAAGCCACTACCTACGATGCGCTCTACACCCAGGCGATGGCCGCAGTCAAAGTCGGGCGGCAATGGCCTGCCTTCCAGCTTTTCACGAAGGCTAACGCTATTGAGAGCGACTATGGCGACCTTGCCGCCCAGCAGCAGGCCACCAGCAACCGGCTTGGCCGCTTCATCTACCGTGCCAGCGACCGCGACCCCGCCGGGGCTGGTCTGTTCCTGGTCGGGGTCGAAGGTGGCGTGAGCGAGCAGCTACCCCGCGCCGGGGTTGCCAACCTGGTCTACGACATCGCACCCGACGGCAGCCGCCTGCTCTACAGCGTCAGTGCCTACTATCGCTCCTTCTTCATCCGCGACCCGAACGGCAGCAAGGTCTGGCCTATTACCTACCCCTTCGGCTCGGAGGACGGCAACACCTCGGTTACGCGGGTGAAAGGCGCACTGGTGGCGGGCGGCGAAGGAGCGGTGCTGATCCGCGACGGCAGCTTCGGCCACCGCGACCCACTCAACCGCACCGATCTCGCCTACTATACACTTGGCAGCAGCAGCGAGGTGATCGCCACCGCCGATGTGGTAGCCCGGCCCCGCTACGAAGATACCATGCTCTACTACGCTAGCTCCAGGCGCGACAAAACCACGCGGCTGTATGTCAGCACTATCTACGGCTATAACTTGCGGAGCGGCAAAGCCACCGCCTGGGCCAGCGTCGTGGGGCAGGTGGAGCATCTGGCCGTAGTCGGTGATTATCTGGTTTACACCACCTATGATGACAGCTACCTGCGCGTCTACCTAGCGGGCCGTTGGGGACGTGGGTTGGTCAAAGAGTTCAAGGAATTGCACCCTGCCAACCCCAGCGCGATTGAGATGGTGATCGGCGGCAACAGCCACGTGTTCATCTACACCACCGCTGCCGACTGGTATGGCCGCGCCTGGATGCTGGATGTGCAGAGCCAGAACGTGCGCGCCTTCAACGAATACGACCTGCCAGAGGGGGTGATCAGCAGTGCCAGCTTCAGCCCCGACCAACAGAAGCTACTACTCAGCGGGGTGGCCCAGGGGGCTAAGCAAGACCCCTGGCTGGTCGTGGTGGACATGGCAGGCAAGACAGTTGGGCAGCGAACCCTAGACCTGCAACTGCTCTACAACGTCGGCTTCCTGCAAGACAGCCGCCACATCTACTACATCTCCTCGCCGCGTCGGGCTGTCCCCTCCTATCACGCTGTCGGCACCCTGCTTTGGGATTTGGCAGCCCCAGCCAACAACCCCGACCGCCTGATGGCGACCGCTGACCAGCCCTACGCCTTCGACCAGCCCACTGCCGTCAACCTGACCGTAGACGGTAACGGCCTTGTCTACATCAACGAAGGGGCCGCTTACATCAGCGACCTGAACGGCGCGAACGCCCGCCTGCTGGTCAGCCACGCCAGTGCAGTCTGGCCCAGCCTGGGCGCACTAGCCCCCGAACTACCTCGCAGCCTCCCCCGCGATTAGTGGTCGCCACTGATACTCCATGCTGCGGGCTGTCGTCTGCGCCGCTGCTGCACCGAGCAGGCGGCTGACGATGTGCAGGCTCATGTCTATACCCGCGCTGATCCCCGCCGCGGTGATCACCCTACCGTTGTCTACAAACCGCTGCTCTGCCAACACTGCCACGTTGGGGTAAGCTGCTGCCATGCGCTCGATACTCTGCCAGTGGGTGGTAGCCCGCAGGCCGTCCAGCAGCCCAGCCTCGGCCAACAGGAAGGAGCCAGTGCAGACAGAGGTGGTTAGCTCTACCTGCCCACTCCGCTCGCGCAGCCAGCCGATCAACTGCTGGTTGCCAACTTCGCGGCGGGTACCCCAGCCGCCAGGGACGAGTAGGATGTCTAGCGGCGGGCAGGCCGCCAGCGTATAATGGGGCTGCACTAGCATCCCCCCGCGCGTGCGGATCAGCCGCTCCTCCTCGGCCAGCAGGTAGGCGGTAAACGGCTTGTCGTCCTCCGCGAGCCGCTCATCCCGTGTCACGCTGAACACCTCGAAGGGGCCGCAGAAGTCTAGCACCTCCACATCATCAAAGATAACGATACCCACAGACCTTACCATGACTACCCTCCTCTGGTTGCTGACAACAGCCGCCAGCCCATTATACCACCGCCTGCCCCTACCGCCAGCCGCTGCTGCAAGACGATGGACAGCAGCGGCTGGTTGCGACCCCCACCAGTTCGTGCTATAATGATCATACACTCAGTGAAGATGAGCAACCTGATGCCAGCCTAACGAATGGAAGTGTGACCGGCCACCAAAGGAGGAGCCAGCGATGGAGAACCAGAATAGTCAGCCCGTCAGCGTAGCCGAGGCCAATGCCTTGCTCGACCAGGCGATAGCCGCCATTGATACAGAGGCCAACGACCCCCACAGCGCGATCAGCAAGAACATTGACAACGACCCCGAAGCGGCGCGCCAGGCGATCAGCAGCTTCAAGAATGCGATCAACGCTGGCGTACTGAAGTTCACTCCCTTCCTCGCGGGCGTGCAGAAGCTCGTCAGCGACAGCTTTGCCGCCCATAACGTTGAGAAGGTAGCTGGGGTTGAGCAACTGATGCAGATGTACGACTTCTACCTGATCCCCTTCCCGGTCACCGCCTTCCCCGCCCCTGGTAGCAACTTCGCCCGTGTCTTTGCCCAGATCGAACTTGACCCCGACGCGAAGGCGGTCTTCTACTCCATTTTCCCCAGCGACGAGTACCTCAGCGTCTTGCAAGGCGAGACCCACCTGAACATCGGCGTGGGCGCAAACCTCAAGCTGACCGCTAGCGCGAACAAGTCGCTGCCGACCAACCCGCTTGCCAGTGCCAGCGGTCAGGGCGCAGCCAATGTGGACGGCGACAGCGGTGGCAAGCTGGTGGTTGGTCCCTTCAGCTACAATATCCGCCGCCCGCTCGTTACTGGGCGGGGTGAGGGTGACGTGACCGCGATCTGGATGCTCGATAGCAATCAGCGCATCGAAGGCGCAGAACCGCTACAATTCCTCACCGTGGTTCAGGTGCCAAAGGGGACGACGAAGTTGGCAGCCCGCGGGCAGTTGCAGGGCTTCCTCAAAGCGAACATCGGCGCGCAACTGGGCGACTTCTTCAAGGTGATCGGCGAGAAACTGAAGGGGCTGTTTGGTGGCGAGCAACCGTTGCAGCCAGAACCAATGGTCTGGCAGAACGTGCTGGAGATGGCCGCTCCGCTGGCTGGCGCGCAGCCCCCCGCGCAAGCTGCACCCACGGGGGTACCACAGACGGCACCCCTGGTAGAGCCAGGTAGCAGCCACTAAGAGAGGAAACCAACGATGCCTTTCAGCGGATACGCCTTGATTATTGCCGTCGGCCACTACCCCAACCTGCCCGCCGACAAGCAACTGCCGCTCACCATCGCCGACGCGGATGCAATCTATGCGCTGCTGACCGATCCCAGCAAGGGAGCGTACAGCCGCGAGAACGTCACCCTGCTCAAGGATGCCGAGGCGACCAAAGACAAGATTATGGCGAGCCTAGCAGAGTTGGCGCAGCAGGCCGACAGCAAGAGCAACATCTTCGTCTACTTCAGCGGCCATGGTTCGCGGCGGGCTGTACCCGGCAGCAGCGAACAGAGCAGCTACCTGCTACCCTATGACGCGAACTTGAGCGACATCCACAACACCTGCGTACGCTCCACCGACTTTGAGGCCGCCCTCGCCAAGATCGCGGCCAAGCGCAAGATCGTCTTCTTCGATGCTTGCAAGTCAGGCGGGATGCAGGCAGGTGCGTTCCAGACCACCAATGAGCAACTGGATGACCAGACCAAAATCGGCATGAGCGAGAAAGACTACCAGGGTTTCGCCAGCGAGGGCCAGGTGGTCTTCGCCAGTTCCTACCAGGGCGAGAAGTCCTACATCCTGCCCAACGACAAGAACAGCCTGTTTACCGTCTGCCTGCTCGAAATCCTGGGCGGCAATGTAACCGGTGACGAGCCGTACATCCTGGTCAGCGACCTGCTAGCCTACCTCTGCAACCAGGTGCCGCAGCGGGCCAAGAAGGCGAACCAGAGCCAGCATCCCTACTTCCGGGCCGAGGGCGACAACTTCGCGGTGTTCGTCGGCAACGCCAGCACTGCGAAGGATATTGACCCCGCCGACGCAGTGACGGCCCGCAAGTCACCCTTCCCCATCGCTAGCGTGGCAGGCGAGAGCAGTAGCCAGGGAACGAGCGGCGCGGCGGCCCAGATCATCCAGGCCGGGCGTGATGCCTTCATCATCAGTGGCAACAACATCACGACCAGGGTTAACAATAGTACGAACACCACCAACACCACCAACACTGGCGGCGGGGCGAACATTGGCGGCAGTGGCAATAGCTTCAACAGTGGGGGTGGCGCGCAGAACTTCGGCGGCACCCCCACTGACCTCCGCAACAGCAGCGGCCCGGTTAGCACTGGCAGCGGGTCGGCCAACGACAATCGCGGCCAATTCAACATCGGCAGCATCACTGCGGGCAACATGGTAGCGGGCAACAATAACACGATCAGCGGTGGCCTGCACGCTACCCCGCCGCCCGCCGCTGTCAGTCTCAGTATCCCAGCCCTGCAACAGCTACTCGCCCGCTCGCTCAGCGCAGACGAGACCAGCCTGTTGGTCGGCTACCTACAGAGTGAACCACAGGCGGCTAACCTCGACGAAGCCGTTCTGGGCAGCAACCAGCTACTCAAGCTGCTGAATCTGGCTCAGTTCTGCCAGCGCAAGAAGCTGCTGGGCAAGCTGGTGGAGTACGCTGACCTCGCCCACCCTACCGCCTTCGGCAGCCAACAGGCCGCTTACACAGAGTGGGCAGCCCTCCAGGACGCACAACATTAGCCAGCACAAAGGGGGATTAACAAGCAAAGGAGCGCGCCAGTAACGGTCGCGCTCTTCCTCTTTGGCCTGCGCCCCTAACGCCAGTCCACCTCGGTTAGGCTGCCAGTCTTGAAGGGGCGCGGGCTGCCGCCATCGGCGTTTGCCAGGGTGTAGCTGCTGCGCGTGGCGGCGTAGTAGATGTACTTGCCGTCGGGCGACCAACGCGGCGTGGCCCCGCTCAAAGCACCGGCGGCAAAGGCTTGCAGGTCGCCGCCATCGCCATTGACGCTGTAGATTACGCTGTCGAAGCTGGTGTCGCCGTTCTTGCCCAGGTAAAGGCGACCACCTGGCCCCCAACCACCGAGGAAGCCGTTGGTGACGAACTGCTCGTCGCCCCCCCGCTGGCTAATCAGGCTGATGCGGTCGCTCTTGGTCTGGATTGCGATCACGCTGCCATCTGGAGACCACTCCTGCATCACCGGGCTGTTGTCTGGCCCCAACCCGTCGGCCCAGCGCGTAAGTTGGCGCAGGCTCTCGCCATCAGCACTGATCACCCAGTAGTTGCCGTCACCATTGTCATAAATCGAGCTAAAGGCAATATAGCGACCATCAGGCGACCAGACCGGGTTCTGCACTTGCAGGTGGTCGCGGCTGTGCTTGGGCGTGCGCAGTCGCTTATCGCCCGCGTCGATCAACTGGCGGCGGTTGCTGCCGTCCGCATTAACGGTGAAGATGAAGCTGCCACGGCTGGTGTCGCGCACCCAGAATACAACAGCACTGCCATCGGCTGACCAGCGCGGATTGCGGGGCTGGCCGCCATTGATCACCCCGCTAACGCTAGTCAGCAAGCGCGGCGCATCGCTATTTGGCTCCACTACGTAGAGGTTGGTGTCGTTGCCGCGGCCCACCAACAAGCCGCTAAACTCTGGCTTCGGGGTGGCAGTCGGTAGCGGCGGAGTGTCGCTGGGCAGCGGAAGCGGGCTGTTCGTCGGCGGCAGCGTAGCAGTCGGTGGCAGCGCGGTAGCAGTTGCTGGCAGAGCAGTGGCGGTTGGCGCAGGCGGCGTGCTAGTTGGCGCGGGTGGGGAGGTGTTGGTCGGCGCAGACGGCGTGTTGGTTGCTGGGGCTGGCGCAGTGTTGGTCGGCGCGGGCCTGAGCGTGATAGTAGGGGCAGGCGTGTTGCTGGGCTGAACAAGGATGATCGGCGTACTGGAAGGCAGGGCGGTCGCGGGCAAGGGCGGTGGCGTGGTGGTCAAGCTAACGCTGGTCAGGCCGGGAGGAGTACTGGTCGGTGGGGCTAGCACTTCCTGGGGGGTGGCGGTCAGCAGGCTGATCAGGGGCAGGGTGGCAGTGGCCGTCGGCTGGTCGGGGGAGGGCTGGGCCAGTGCGGTACGGGTTGGCAGCAGCGGTACTGGCGTGGGGTCGCCACAGCCCGCCAGCAGTACGGCCAGCAGCAGGAGCAGAACGGCATTCCTCGGTGACTTCAACCAGCTTCCTCCTCGGACAGATGTAGCCCATTATATGCGATCCCTGGCCCCCACGTCCAACCCACAAAAAAGCACCGTCGGTTGGGCTGGCCGACGGTGCTAATCCAAAGGAGGAAAGTTCTTCTATAGATTAAGACGAACCAACCCTTGCGAATCTTCACCGATTTTCGACCAATTTTGGCCGATTCTGGAAGTGCTTTCAGCGCACGGTAAAGAGCAAGAAGATGAGGTAGATAAAGTAGCCGCTGCCGCTGAACATCAGGGTGCGCCAACTGAGCCGCGCCTTGACCCGCATGGCAGTGAGCAGGAAGATGCCGCTCATGATTGTGATTGCCGCGCTGAAGAAGGCGAGGTTGCCATTGCCACCATTGCTGTTGATGCTCCACTCGGTGAAGGCAAGACCAAAGGCCACCGGGATACAACTCTGGAAGACCATCGCCCCAGTGATATTGCCGAGTGCGAGGGTGTCCTTACCCTTGCGTACCCATAGCACGCTGTTTACCTTCTCTGGCAGTTCAGTAGCAAAGGGTACGATCAGCAACGAGAGGATCACGGGGGCAATGCCTATCGCCGTCGCCACCTGCTGGATGTTCTGCACGAAGAAGTATGCGCCACCCGCGATCAGGCTAACCCCAATCACTACCTGCCCGATGATCAGCCAGAGGGGGGGGTTACTATTCTTGCGGGCAAAGTGCAGTGGGCTGAGGTCCTCCGCATCGTCGGCTGCTGCCCCACCATCAGTGATCTGTTTGTAGACGTAGAAGGCGTAGAACAGGAGCAGGCCAACGGCAACCACTGGCTTGAGCCAACCGAGCGGGGCGGGTAGGAAGGCGGCCAGGATGGCGATAGTGTAGGGGGCAAGGAAGTAGATGATGTCACGGCGCAACAGGCGCAGGTCAACCGCCATGCTCATCCCCCGCCGCTTCTGACGCACCAGGATGTAGGCGGTCAGGCCGGTGATAAACATTGCCAGAGTAGAGAGCATGAACGGCGCACCGAGGATGGCCCCGGTGCCGATCTCGTCGCCCGCCGCCTTTACCCCAACCGTCAGCACCGCGATGATCGGCACCAACGTCTCTGGCAGTGCCGTACCAACGGCAGCCAGCACGCTGCCCAGTACACCCTCGTTCAGTTTCAGCTTCGCCCCCAACCACTCGATGCTGTTCGTAAACACATCAGCCCCGATCAGGATCACGAACAGAAAGACGATCAACCACAGGAATGAGATAACAAGGTTCAATTTAAGCTCCTAGGCCATATTTTCCGCTGATTATAGCGGCTACCCAGGACAGATGCAAGCAGGCAGCGTGCCGCTGAGAGGTTCCCCCTGCCTGCATTCACAACCTTGCCACGAAGGTAGGACGGCGCAGCAGTTGGCAGGGGTTCTCCAACCAGGGCAAGCCAGCAGGCTGGCTACTGACGCAAGCTGGGCGGTCAGCCCCTAAGCTGAGTAGCGGTAGCACCTCGGCTAGCAGGCGGTCATAGCTACTGGTGTCTGGGAAGCCAACCAGGCGGAACATGAAGTGGCTTACCCCCAGGTCGATGAACTGCTGAAGCTCGGCGGCCACCTGCTGGGGGTTGCCAGCCTGCATATGCAGCCCTGGTCGCTGCTCGATCTGCGCGGGGTCGTCGGTGATTTGCAGAAAGCCGTAGTAGGTCAGCTTGATCGTCGCAAAGTCGCGGCCAATCGCGGCGCACTGTTGGCCCAGGCTGTCCAGCTTGGCCGCAAACTCCTCTACCGTATTGAAGGCCGCATTCCACCAATCGGCATACTGCGCGCAGACCCGCAGCGACTTCGCCCCCTGCCCACCCAACAGCAGGGGGATCGCAGCCTCTGGCTGTGGCTCATTGTACGCATTGTTGATCCGATAGTGCTTGCCCTCAAAGCTGGCCGGGCTGCCGCTGCACATCGCCTTGATCACCGCGCAGGCCTCCGCGAACTGCTCGACGCGCACGCCGCCGCTGGGATAGTCGTAGCCGTAAGCCAGGTACTCGTCCTCCTTCCAGCCCGCGCCGAGACCGAGGATCAGGCGGCCACCAGTCAGCGTCTGCACCACGCTAGCCATCTTCGCCGTCAATGCCGGATTGCGGTAGGACTGGCCGAGGACGATATTGCCAAAATTGAGCTCGTCCAGGCGGGCAGCCAGCCAGGTGAGAGCCGTCCAACACTCGATCAGCGGTCGTTCGCCCCATTGCAGGTGATCCTCAACCCAGACCGTATCGAACGGCGGCTTGAGCGTGCGGAGAAAAGCCTCCGTCGTTGCCATATGCGCAGCCAACGCCCCCGCTGCGCCCTGCCCTGCTCCAGCAGCCGGGGCTGGCACGGTGGCCTGCACAGTAATTCCATAGGTTACTTCGCTTGCTGCTACCATCACATTCTCCTCTCCTGATCAGCGGAAGAAGCTGCCGCGATCCGTAACGAACCGCCAGAGTAGCTGGACGGTGTAAACTGGGTTGAGTAGGGCGAACTGGTCGTGCGCTACCCGCGTCCAGTCCAGGTGTTGCCGCTGCTCCGAAGTCCAGAGCGCGTAGTTGACCACCAGGCCGAAGTTCCAGAGGACGAGGACGACTGCGAGAGCGACCATGCTCCAACGCGGCACCCGCTGCCCACGCAGGTAGCTGAATAGGGCAGCGAGGGCAAGGATCAGGATCAGGCTAAGGTTGACGAAGCGGCGTTGGCCGAAGCTGCCCGCCCCCAGCCACGTGCTGAATGCGCCCGCGATGAACACCTGCGCCAGCACTGCCAGCCCACAGGCGACCGCCAGCAACCGATTGTACCGCCAGAGCAAGACCAACCCGACCAGAGCGAAAGCGATCACCGGTGTCCAGGCGATCATACCATTGCCGGGGTCGAATAGCACCTGGAAGAAGTGAGGGGAGAGCAGGTTGAACTTCTCCGCTACCGTTTTGCTTGGCCCAAAGGTGCCGTTCGTCTCGTGATAAGCATAGAACTGGGGCAGGAAGCCGACCAGCACCCCCGCCAGGAACAGCGCGTTGCCCGCCACCAACCGCCCCACTGCCCGCCAATCCTGCCCGCGCAGTAGCACACCTAGCAGCACAATCCCTTCGGCCGCAGGCAGCAGCATGAACAAACCGTCCTGCTCGCGCACCGTCATCATCAACCCGCCCAGCAGACCGAGCGCAAAGTATTGCCACAGCCTACGCCGATCACCGGCCTCACCCTCCACTCTCGCACCCTCCCTACTCGTGGGGATCGGAGTGGCTGCTCTTGCCGCCAGGCCGGTGTCGTGCCACACCGTGACGAACAAAGCGACGGCGAACAGGCTGGCCGCGTGTGACCAGGGCGGCGCGATGTACATATAGAAGAAGGCAGGAGTGGCGAACCAGATCAGCAGCGTCGCAGTCAGGCTGGCCCAGAGCGGGAAGTAGCGGCGGCAGAGACGGTAGCCCAGCAGCAAACCGAGGAAGCCGAGCAGGTTGCTGGCATAGCAGACCGCCTGCACATACGGTTTGCTGTAGCCATCAGCAGGCGTGTTCTTCGCCAGCCCCAGGGCGTGGAGGCTGCGCAAGCCGAGGTCGGCGACCACGTAGGCGGGCGACCAGAGCAGAGCAGAGCCAACGGGAGCTTCGTTCACCGGCTGCCCGGTCAGCTTTTCGGCTGGCTTGTCGATCACCCCCTTCTGGAAGTCTACGAACTTCTTCGGGTCGCTGGCTACGATGTGTTCAAACTGGTTCTTGATCTTCAGGTCGAAATCGAAGTAGAAGGAGGGCAGGTAGGAGAAGTACTTGATCTCATCGCTGGCATAGATGCGCGTACT
>JBBROH010000061.1:0-19903 GCA_038229595.1 Chloroflexia bacterium
GATCTTGATGCCAGGTGGGGCTTGCCGCCGCTTATACTCGGCGCGGTCAATCATGCGGACGATCCGCTCTACCACCGCGCGGTCGTAGCTCTGCGCGATCTCGCGTGCGCTGCGATCCTCCTCGGCGTAAGCCTGGATGATCGGGTCGAGGATGTCGTAGGGTGGCAGGCTGTCGCTGTCCTTCTGGTCGGGGCGCAACTCTGCACTGGGCGGCTTGCTCAAGATCGCGGCGGGGATCAGGTCGTGGCCCGCCAGGTCGTTGCGGTAGGCACAGAGTTCGAAGACCAGCGTCTTGACTACATCCTTGAGGACAGAGAAGCCGCCCACCATGTCCACGCCCCCCAGGGTGCAGTAGCCAGTCGCCAGTTCGCTCTTGTTGCCAGCGGGCAGCACCAGCCAGCCGTACTTGTTGCTCAGGGTCATCAGGATGTTGCTGCGGATGCGCGCTTGCAGGTTCTCCTCACCAATGCCGAACTCGTCCGACGAGCCAGGGCGGGTCGCCTCCTCTGCCGCAGCCAGGGTCTCCAGGGTCGTCGCAAATGCCTGCTCAACCGCGACGCTAAGCAGCCTAATGCCGAGATTGTCAGCCAGGATCGCCGCGTCGCTCTTGCTCCCCTCGCTGCTAAAGCGGCTGGGCATGGAGACGGCGATCACGTTCGCCGCCCCCAGCGCGTCGGCGGCGATCACCGCCACCAACGCCGAGTCGATCCCCCCGCTTAGGCCCAGCACCACTTGCCGGAAGCCGTTCTTGTGCGTGTAGTCGCGCAGGCCGAGGACGAGGGCAGCGTAGGTTTCGCCGAGCGGCTCATAGAGGGTAGGGGCGGTTGCTACGGGCAGTGGCGGCCTATCAATCGCCTCCTCAGCCCGGCCTCCCCCTGCGTGGGGAGAGGAGGGTACGGTGATGATCTGCACCTTTGCTTCGCCCATGCCGAACTCGCTCCGCATCAGCTTCTCCTTGCGCTGGCGGGGGTCGTGCAGGCGGGCGCGGAAGACGCTGGTGATGTCGAGGTCGTGGATCAGCAGTTGCTCGGCGAACTGGCTGCCCTCGGCCAGCTTGTTGCCGCGCTCGTCGAAGATCAGGCTGTTGCCGTCGAACACCAACTCATCCTGCCCGCCGACCAGGTTGGTGTAGCAGACGATCACCCCGTTATCGTTGGCGCGGGTCGCCAGCATCGTTTCGCGCCAGTTACCCTTGCCGCGCTGGTAGGGCGAAGCGTTGATGTTGACGATCAGGTGTGCGCCGTGATAGGCCTGCGCCTCGGTCGGGCCAGAGGGGAACCAGATGTCTTCGCAGATGTTGTAGCCGATGTTCACCCCCCGGTAGCGGCAGATCGTCGCGCTGCGCCCCGCCTGGAAGTAGCGATCCTCGTCGAACACGCCATAGTTGGGCAGGTACATCTTGTGGTAAGTATCCACCAGCTTGCCGTCCGCGATGAAGGCCGCCGCGTTAAACAGATCGTCGCCCACGTCTACGAAGCCGACAACCACCGCCAGCCCCACGCTGGCCTGCACGATCTGGTCGAGGCAGCGCAGGTTGTCAGCGATGAAGCTGGGCTTGAACAACAAGTCCTCTGGGGGATAGCCAGTGATCGCCAGTTCGGGGAAGCTGATCAGGTCGCAGCCAGCGGCGCGGGCGCGTTCGATGTCGGCGATGATGCGCGCCGTATTGCCCGCGAGGTCGCCAACAGTGGTGTTGATTTGGGCCAGGGCGACGCGGAAGGGGCGGCCTTCGAGCAGGCTGGCAAGATTGCTATCAGTCATCAGGCTCTCCTAGCTTGGGCAGGGTGTTGGCTGAATTATAACACGCGGCGGCAACCAGGCGCGGGCGGCCCTACCTACCATAGCTCTGCCCTGCCAGCGGCGGCAGCGGGCGCAAATGAAACAATTTGCGCGCCTTACGCATCCTAAACCGTGTGGTGAAGGTGGCTTTTATAGATCAGGAGAGGAGTTAACTATGTACCAGCGTCTATTGGCAAGCAGCATCTTGATCGTCACCCTGCTGCTCAGCAGCGTGCCAGCAGTCCAGGCCCAGGGTCGGGCGCGCTACTTCGACCAGACCGGCCACAATGCCAGTGGTCGCTTCCTCGACTACTGGGAGCAGCATGGCGGCCTGGCTCAGCAGGGCTACCCCCTCAGCGAGTTGGTCAGCGAGACCTCGGAGGTAGATGGCCGCAGCTACAGCGTGCAGTATTTTGAGCGTGCTGTGCTTGAGGCGCACCCAGAGAATACGGCTCCGAACGACATTCTGCTCACCCAGCTTGGCCGCCTGCGCCTTGCTGCCCGCTACCCGCAAGCCAACCCGACCAGCGAAGCTGCCGCCAGCAGCGATCCCACCTACTTTGCTGCCACCCGCCACGCTATAGATGGTCGCTTCTTCGACTACTGGCAGAAGCATGGCGGCCTCACTCAGCAGGGCTACCCCCTGACCGAGGCTTTCATCGAGAACTCTGAACTAGACGGCAACCCCTACGTGGTGCAGTATTTCGAGCGGGCCGTGTTCGAGTACCACCCGGAGAATGCAGCCCCAAACGATATCCTGCTCAGTCAACTGGGCCGCCTTCGCTATGTAGCAAAATATGGACCAGTCAATCGGGCTGCGCCGATCAGCAGCCAGCCAGCGCAAGTGGGTGCGGCCAACGTCGTCCTCGTGCAGTACGACCATTATGTGAGCAACATTGGCATCCTACGCTTTGTGGGCCTGCTGCGGAACACGGGCGGCACGACCGCCAGCAACATCGGCATTGCCCTGACCCTCTTTGACGCGAACGGCAAGGTGAGCGGCACTGGTGCTGACTACTCGCAGCTTGGCCGCATCCTCGCCCCAGGGGAGAGCATCGGTTTCTTCGTGGATGTTCTCGGCCCGCCCAGCAGTTGGGCGCGAGAGGACTTGAAGCTGACAGCCCAGCACTACAACCCGGCAGCCGCCTTTATCTACAAACCAACCAGCAACTTCAGTGTCTCCGCCGACAGCCCCGGTCGGGGCGCACTGGGCGACCAGCTTGTACGCGGTCTGGTTCGTAACAACGAAGCGGTGGAAGCCAAGTTCGTCGCGGTGCTGGCAACCGGCTACGATGCAGCGGGCAAGGTAGTGGATGTCAACTTCGCCTTCACCAATCCTGGCACTGTGCCAGCGGGCGGCGGCGCGAGCTTCACCGTAGCCTTCCCTCGCCGCGACCGCCAGATAGTACGCTACGAACTGACGGTTGGCGGCCAACTTTAGGAGGCAAGCAATGAAAATTAGAGTAACCCTGGCTCTGCTGATCGCCCTCAGCCTGACTGCTTGCAGCGGCAAGTCGGGGCCGGTCGCCAGCCAGCCGACCACCACGCCCGCCGCTGGCAGCATGGCTGGCATGGAGATGGGCGGCCACAACGGGATGGATCAGCACGATATGCAGCCTGGCCCGCATATGCGGATGACCACCCAGCGCACCCCCACCGCTGCCGACCGCCAGAAGCTAGCCCAGCTTGAGCAGACCGCCCGCGCCAGCCTCAGCCAGTACATGGACTACAAGGTTGCCGAGCGCGATGGCTACGAAGCCTTCTTCCCCAACGTGCCGCAGGAAATCTACCACTTCGTCAACTACACCCGCTCCTACTGGGAGAACTACCGCCTCGATCCAACCCAACCGGGTGCCTTGCTCTACAAGAAGGTGGGCGACGGCTACGAACTGGTGGGCGTGATGTACACCGCCGCGATCACCGCCAGCGAGGAGCAGATGAACGAGCGGGTGCCGCTCAGTCTCGCTCCCTGGCACGCGCACGTCAACATCTGCATCCCAGCGGTGAAAGACTGGGCCAAGTGGGATAACGCCCGCTTTGGCGTAGAAGGTTCAATCGCTAGCGAAGCCGACTGCAAGGCGGCTAACGGCTACTTCCTCGACCACTTTGGCGGCTGGATGGTACACATCTACCCATTCGCCAAGAGCTAACCAACCACAGCGATCTGCACCGCAAACTGTGCGCTATCGGGAGCGGCGAAACGTACCAGCCGCTCCCCTTCTTCGCTCAAGGCCGCCTGCACAGCGGGGCTGAGCGGCGCGAAGGGAGTCAGGGTCAGGGTAGCTAGCTTCTTCTTGCGCTCGATCTTCCAGATGCCAGCCACGAAGCCGTCTACCAGGAAGGTGGCCCACACTCGCGTGGAGGGGTTGAAGACGCGGGCGTGGTACTCTCGCGCCATGATGCGGCTGCGATCCTCATGCGCCAGCACGATATTGTCGTAATCGGCGGTGAAAATCACTGGCACGGGCGTATCCGCCGCAGCCAACAGGCCATCGGCTAGGTCGAACAACTCCTTGCCCTGCTCGGTGCGGAAGGTTCGTAGCACCGGGCGCATCCGCTCCACTGGCCCCCTCAACCCCTGCAGCCCCGACCACTTTTGCACGTCGGCGATAGTGGCCGGGCCGAAGGCAGCCAGGTAGCGGCGGATTAGCTCTGCCAGCAACTGGTCAGTAGTCGGAGCCAATGGTTGGCCCAGCCAATCTTCGGCGACCACCTGGGCTGCCTCCTTGTTGTTGTCCCACACGCCAGCGGGATAGGCATGGAGCGTGGGCAGGTGCATCCGCACCGCATAGCCCTGGATGCGCTCGTCGGCGGTGGGGTAGCGGGCGATCAGCATGGCCCGCAACTCGCTGAAGGGGCGCGGCTGCTCGGCCATGAACGCCCGCGCTGCCGCTACGACCTGTTCTATGTCAAGCCCCATCCCCCGACTGCTGGCGACACTGCTGAGAGAGCGGCTGAGGGCTGGTTGCAGGGTGAGGCGGAAGCGTAGGTAGTCGGCTGCGCTGAATAGGTGCAGGGTTGCCCGCATCAGTGTTGCCTTGACCACTTGCCGCTGAGCGATGGCGTGGCTAAGGTCGTCGTGCTGGAAGCCTTGCAGCCGCGCCCACAAGCCGATGTAGGGTGCGTTGCTGACCTGCGCCTGCAAGCCGACCAGCCGCTCAACTACTTCGACTGGCGACAGCGATACACGCTCAAGCAACAACTGTCGTGCCAGCAAGGTGCGGTTTAGTTCGCGCTGGGTGAGGACCCGATCAGCCACAAACGCCTCCTTAGAACTGATGTGCGATGATTATACCCCTCTGACAAGGCAGCGTCAATCTTGGGGCAGCCCAGCCGCGCGGATCGCCAGCCCCACTGGGCAACCAGCGCAGGCTTGCTGGCCGCAGTGCTGGCGGTAGAGGTGGATCAGCCCTTGTTGGCGGCGGGCGGTGGCGAGCAGGCCGCGTTCGCTCTTGCGCGGGCCGAGCAGTTCGGCGGCCATACGGCGGGTAGTTTCGTTCTCCCCCAGGCGAGGGAACAGGTGATAGGCTGTGCGCGTCTTGCTAGCAACGGTTGGCTCGTCGCGCAGGTTGGCGTAGGCGTGCAAGAAGGGCAAGACGACATTGAGCGCAATATCGGCGGCGCGGCTCTCGCCGATCAGGTCTTGGCTGCTCCCCAGCGGCGAACCGAAGTCGGCGTGGTCGGCCCAGTAGCTAGCTGGCGCACCGAGGGTGAGGGCTGCGATCAGGTCGGCGGGGAGGTCGCGGGCATCCGCATGGGCGGCAATGTCGTGCAGGCCGTCCAGCAATCCTGCGCGCAGGTAGCGGCTGAGGAGCGCAGCGGCAGCCGCCAGCCGCCGTACCGGGTGGTTGGCGGGCCGCACTTTGGCGAACTGCCAGCGGTAGGGGCTGGCAGTGGCGGGCTGGCTGCTGAACGGCTGCAAGAGGGACAGGGCTGCTTGCCATTGGCGTTCGAGGTCGCTGCTGTACTCTGCGCCCTGCCAGTCGAGCGGCTTCGGTTTGCGCTGGCTAGGCAGCAGGCCCGCAACGCCCAGCAAGGCGGCTTCCAGCAGATTCGCCTGCGCCCCCTTACCGGCAATGCCCACCAACTGGTGGAGCGGCAGAGCGGCGGCAAGCTGCTGCATCGGCTGACGATTCTGGCTATAGCCAAGCGCGTCGCAGATCGCGGCGTACAGCACCTGCGCGGCATGGTCGGCGGCAGTCAGGTGGCTGGGGTAGTGGTAGGGGTCGTAGCCAGCCAGCGCAGCCTCGAACCCCGCTGCCTTCTCCGCAAAGCGCAACCCGCCCATTGCGTCGAAGATCGCAGCCAGGGTTGCGCCCGGCAGGTCGCGGGCCGCTTGCCAGCACGGTTCTTCGCTCAAGGTCGGGATGTTGGCAAGCAGCGGCGCAGTGGCGGCGGGTAGCTGACTGAGGGGCAGCGCGAGGTAGGGTTGCAGGGCGAGGGTGGGGATCGCCGTGCCGTCAGCCCGCACCGTCGCGGCTTCGTCGGGCCGGGGGCTGAACAGGGTGACGTGCAGGACGACGTTATTGTAGGCCAGGTCGCGGTGGTGGCCGTGCCGCTGCCAGTCGGCGGCGTGCAGGTGCAGTTCCACATCACCCTTGAGCAGCCGCCTGCCCTCAAGCTCGATCACCCCGTCGCGGAAGTCGGGGCCGGGGCCGCCGTCCCACCGCCCGCGATAGACGACCGCCACCGCCTTATTGTCCACCGTCCAGTAGGGGCCACGCAGGAGGTCGCCACCCTGTGCGCTCCACAAGGCAGCTAGCATCCGCTCGTTGAGTGCGGGCAGGCTGACCAGCTTACCGCCTTCGACCTTCACCATCCCTGCACCCTCCTTGCAGCAGGATAGTAGCACAAGAGAGCGTGCTTGTCAACCAGCGACTGGCTGCCGTCCGCTAGCGATGCCACACGCACTTAAGGGATCACGCTGAAGTTCCACCAGCTACTATCGGGGCTGCGGTTCGTCCCCTCCGTGGCCCAGATCAGCCAGCGGTAGTTGCTGCCACTGGGGGTGACACCTACAAAACTGCTACTGGTAGTGTTGGCGGTAAAGAGGTCGTTCCACACCCCGCTGCTAAACTTCTGCACGCGGATGTTATAGACTGCGGCACTGCCTGGGATCACGTCCCAGCTAAAAACAGTATTAGCCTGGTTCAACACCTCACCATCAGTGGGCGATATCCGATTGGGGATCGGCAAGGGGGTACTGGTCGGCGTGCTGGTCGGGCTGGCTGTACTGGTCGGGCTGGCTGTCCCAGTAGAGGTGGGGGTGCGGGTGGGCGTGCTGCTCGGCTGCGGCGTGCGCGAGGAGGTTGGCAAGGGAGGGCGCGCAACACGGGTGCGTGGCGGGCTGGTCGCCTCCGGCAAAGGGGTCAGGGTATTGGTTGGCGAGGCGGTCAGCGTGCTAGCTGGCGTGCTAGCTGGCCTGTCAGTTGGCGTGTCGGTTGGTGTACTAGCTGGCGTGTCGGTTGGCGTACTAGTTTGCTCCAGCGCAGGTATGGCAGTAGGCGTAAGCACCCGGCCAGCAGTAGCTACATCGAGCAGGAGAGCGGTAGCCGTGGCCGTCGCCAACCCGCCTGCGCTGGCAGTGCTAGCAGGTGTGGTGGGAAGCTGGCGGGTAGCAGTGGCGGTCGCCCGCCGCGCACTATTCGACGGACGGAATGGGGTAGCAGTGCGGGTCGGGGACGGGCGGAACTGGCGAGTGGCGGTGGGGCTTGCGGTCTGCTTTGTCCCAGTGATGCCACTAGCCGACGAGGTGATAGTCCTGCTGGCGGTGGCTGTCGGCGACGAGGTGAGGGTAGCAGTACCACTGGGCGTAGCAGTGCTGGTTGCGCTGGCTGTTACCCTGGGCGACACTGTAGGGCTAGCCGTTGCTGCCGCCGGTCGGTTGATCACGGTGGCAGAGGCAGTGAGCATGGTCGGGGTAATAGCGGGCGGCGGGTCCGCGGTGGGGCTGACGGAGGGGCGCAACGCAGGGGGGCTACCTTTGCGGAAGCGATCTACCGTCCCACCCATGCTGGCATCCACCACCTGTAGCTCCGTAGCATCGCTGTTCAGGCTGAGGGTAAGTTCATGGCTAGCAATTTGCGCGGCGGGTGCTGCCAGGCCGCTGTAGGCGAGGGCGACAGGTGCGCTGGCGGCGGGCGCACGCAGAGTAGCGCGCAGGTTGCCGCCGTCGAAGGTCGCCTGCCCCCGCCCGTAAAACCCAGCGACGGTAATCTGTTGATTCGCGCTCTGGATGTCGAGGCTGGGCAGAGCGGCGGTCGTCCCCGCCACGTTCAGCCAATAACCGAAGAACTGCTCCGCCTTGCGCCCGCCGCTGAACCCACCTGTGACGAGGATGATGACCAGCACACCAATGACCGTGGCCCCAACCCCGGCAAGCAGCGGCAGCGAACGGGGTTGGGCGGTGGGCGGCTTGTTCGCCTGTTCTAGCGGCGCAGCAGGTGGGCAGAGAGCAGTGGCGCGGGCATAGTCGGCGGCAGAGCGCAGGGCATCGCCGAGACTGTGGAAGGCTTGCGCCCGCTGGCGGTAGGCCGAGCAAAGGTCGGCTACTGCTCCACCGCGCCTGATTGCTTCGCTAGCCACCGAAACCGCCGCTGGGAACTGGCCGAGGCGATTGTAGAGGGCGGCCCAGGCGGTGCCAAGCTGGTGGCAGTTGGCAGCGGCCTGCAACTGCTGCACCTTCGTCGGGTTGCCATCGAGCAGGCCACGCGCCAGGTTCGCACCCTGCTGGGCAGCGGCGGCGGGGTCGTTGACCAGGCCATGCAGCATCCGCAGCACGGAGTCTTGTGCGCTGACTGGGACGGTAGCGAACATCCCAGCGTAGGCCTTCAACTTCGAGCCGTCGTCCTGGTGCAGCAACTCGTAGGCAGCCTGCGCGTCAAGCGGGTGCATCGGTGACAGGGAGTTGTCAGCAGTGTTCAGGCGCATCACCTGCACTACATCTTTGCCACCCTCTGCGTAGATGGTGAGGATGACCTTCTGCAAGGTGGGGTTGCCCTTGCTCAGTTCGGCCAACCACTGCGGCGGGGTGGCGACTCCCAGGCGACCGAGCAGGGTCACGAAATCGTAGACCGCAACCAGGGGAGCGCGCTCGCTGACCTTGATGAAGTCGCCACTCCCCTGTAGGGTAGCTAGCTTCTGCTCTACAACCTGCTTGAGCAACTCGCCGCGGGTCAGCAGGTTGATCGCCTGACGCGGCTGGCGCAAGGTTGCCTCGTCGGTCAAGGGTGGGGTTAGCTGCTTGCCTATCATAGCAGTCAGTTCGAGGGGCGCAGGTGGGGGGTCGATGTCTACCCTGTCGCAAAGCTGGCTATGACGGTCGAGCAAGCTGTAGAGCGAACCTAGTTCCCCATCATCAAAGGTAGCGAGGACCAGATCGGGTTCACTGCCCTTGACCAGCGGCGCGAGGGTGGCGTGGATGTCGCCGCCAGAGTCGAGGGCAGGATCGCTCAACTGCTCTGGCTGGGCTGCGCCGACCACCACCACCTGGGCGCAGTTGCCCGCCACCGTCCGCAGTTCGCGCAGGAAGGCAGCTACCTTCGGCACGGTCAGCAGGTCGTCCATGCAGACGTAGAGCCTGCGCCCACGCCCCAGGCCGCTAGCAGTGTCTGCGATCAGCGGCTTGAGGCGATCTACTGCATCGTCGGCGGTGGCCCGCAGCCAGATCACCGCTGCATCGGGCTGGCGGCAGAGATCGGCAGCAAGGCGCATCAGCAAGGTGGTTTTGCCCCAGCCGAGGGGGGCGACCAGCAGTTGCAGGTAGTTGCGGCGGTCGTCGGGCAGGTTGGTGATCCGCTGGCGCAGGGCAGCATAGAGCTTGCGCGGCACGTCTTCAGCACGCTCGCTGTCAGCCGCGAAGTGGGGCCACTCTGGCACGGCCAGGGCTTCCCATAGATGCTGGTAGAGGGGGGTTTCGTCCACCAAAGCGGGGGTAATCTGGTCAAAGGCTGCCAGCAGGCCCACGGGAGCCTGCACCACAGTCACGCTGTTGCCAGTGCCTATTATTGCCAGCCCACCGCCAGTGTTGACGCTGCCCACGTTGTATTGGCTACCCATTTAGCGCACACCGCCTCCCCTATAGGGCATTATAGTGGAAGGAGGCTAGTTAGTCAACAGAGTACGGCTGGCGGCCCAGGGGTTGGTCGCTAAGGCAGGCAGCCAATCTTCGCCAGGCGACTTTGGGCCGCCAACGCATCAAGTTGACCACACGGCTTGTGCTGATCTATAATGGCGGTGGAAATTGGGTGCCAGTCAAGGCACGGGGGCTACGAGGAAGGTGGTGGGCTGGTGGCTGAGAAGGAAAGAAACGAAAGATTGAGGATTGACGGCTTGGACCTGCAACCCCCTAACCGTGACATCAACCTTGATGGTGACCTGGGTGTGGAAGACGCGCACGCCGCCATGCACCTGCGGGCTAGCTCCCTCTCGCGGATCGACCTCTTTAGCGGCCTCTCCACCGAGGAACTGACCCAGATCGGCCAGCAACTGCACTTCGTTCGCAAGCGCAAGAGCGAAATCGTCTGCACCGAGGGCGAACCCTCCGACTCCATGTACATCATCGAAACCGGCCAGGTGCGCGTGGTCTCCGATGTAGAGACCGAGAAGATCGTGCTGGCTTACCTCGGCCCCGGCTCACACTTCGGCGAGATGGGCCTGCTGACCGGCGAGGCGCGCAGTGCGGGCATCGTCGTCAGCATCGACGCAGAACTGCTTGTGCTTACTAAAGAGCTTTTCGACAAGCTGCTGGCCGACTACCCCACCATCGCCCTCACCGTCAGTCGGGTGTTGGCCCAGCGACTTCGCAAGGCCGATACTCAGGTTTTCGCCAACAAGAAGTACCAGATCGTCGGCCTGCGTGGCACCGATGGGCTGGAACTGGCGAAGACGATTGTACAGCAGGTGGGCAGCCCAGTGGTGATCCTGGACATCCTGGCCGACAACTCTATTGCCCCCAACCTCAAGCTCAACCTGGAGAACCCGCGCCAGATGGTCAGCATGATCGCCGACGAGGTGGGTCTGTTCCCGGTCGCCTTGCACGTCAGCGATGGGCAATTCAATGAGGCAGTCAGCCGCCTGCTAGATCAGGGTGGCTTTGAATACGCACTGGTGCGGCTGCCCAGTGCCGGGCGCGAGGCGACCGAGGCGGCAACCCAAGCGATGGACGCGATCCTGCTCGTAGGCGGCACCAGTGCGGCCTGGGTCAGCGAAGTAGCTGTGGGCAAGCTGTGGCGCATCAGCAACGCCAGCCGCCCAAATCTGGCGCGCATGGCTCGGCGCATCACCCGCCGCAGCGTGGGCCTAGCCCTCAGCAGCGGTGCCGGTCATGGCCTGGCCCACATCGGGGTGATCAAGGTGCTAGAAGCAGCGGGTATCCCCATTGACCTGGTGGCGGGGACAAGCATGGGGTCGCTGATTGGCGCACTGATGGTGGCGGGCGTGCCAAAGAGCGACCCCAACCGGGTCGGCCTCAACGGCGAGGAGTTGACAACCTGGGCGGGCGAAATGGCCCGGCGTGGCAACCCCCGCACTGGTTGGCGATACTGGGACATTACCCTCCCGCGCCAGGGCATCCTGCGCGGCCACAGTACCACCAACTGGGTGCGCGAACTTACCCATGATGCGCGCTTTGAAGACCTGGATATCCCCCTCTACATCGTCGCCGCCGAAGTCTACCAGGGCCGCGAGGTGATCCTCAGCAGCGGATCAATCTCCGACGCAGTGCGGGCCAGCACGTCGATCCCCGGCCTCTTTGTTCCCCACTTCCTCAACGGTGAGTACTTGACCGACGGTGGGGCGGTCAACCCAGTGCCGTGCAGCCCCCTGGACGAGGCAGGGGCGGACATCATCATTGCCAGCAACACAATACCCCCCATCGAGGAGCGCGCCTACCGCAGCGTCCGCAAGAAGAAGGGGACGAAGCAGGCACCAAGCATCTTCGAGACAGTCTTCAGTATGCGCGAAGTGAGTGAGAGCCTGGTTGCCTTGCTGAAAACCAAGCCCTACAGCGTGCTAATCAGCCCCAAAGTGGGGATGTACAACAGCTTTGAGGTAGACAAGTACCGCGAGTTTATCAAAGCTGGCGAAGAAGCAACCGAGGCTGAGATCAGCAGGATCAAGACACTGGTGGGGATGTAACAGCCTCCCCCTCTACAAGTGGGAGGGGGAGGCTGACCTTGCTATGGATTTGCTGTTGCCGCCGAGCGGTCGCTAGATGCGCCGCGTCCCCTCGTGTGGCTGGCTCTGCCAGAACCAGGGCGGGGGCAACAGGTCGTAATCCTTGCTGGCTAGCCCCGCCGCCTCGTTCGCCTTCTCGTCTGCCTTGCGCTCTGCAAGCGGGGCAGGCGGAGCGGTGGGCCGCTGCACCGGCTGCCCCCGCCGATAGGCCAGAGCCATGCCGCCAACTAGCAACGCACCCGCCAGCGGCCAGGCAAGGTTGGCTGGGTTCTGCTCGTCACCGCTGCCCGGCTGCGGCGCAACCATCTCGCTGATCGGCTGCACCTTTTGCAGGCTGATCCCCTTGCTCTGGTTGCCCACTTCGGCAGCCACTAGGTTAACGATCACCTCGTCGAGGTTGTTGGTGCTGTACTGGTTGACGTGCATATCGGTCGCGCTACCCGCCGCCCCACTAACCCCGTTCGCGTAGGTGAGGAAGACGAACTTCGCCAGCGTGTAGGCGGCCACCTGCCGGTAGATGTACTCGCCGTCGTCGGTCATGCCGCTGGCTGCGACAGTGAAGACCTTAATCCCCCGCGCGGCTGCCTTCTGCATCAGCGAGCCGTAGCCAGCCTCGTCCCCGTAGTCGTTGTGCGGGGCCGCATCGGTGACGGTGAACACCAGGCGCAGGCTGTGCTGCTGGTCGCTGTTCCAGCTAAGGTTGTCGAGCGTGTCGGCCAGGCCCGCATTAAAGTCCTCTGGCGTGTCGCCGCCATTGTCGGCCTGGATCGTATTCAGGTTGCTAGAGAAGGTGGCTACCTCGCTGGTAAAGTCCCAATGCTTGCTCACATACTGTTCGCTGCGGTCGCGGTAGGTGACGAGGCCGAAGCGGACGTGGGGGCTGCCAGGCAACTGGCCGATCTGCTGGCTAATCGTGAAGATCGTCGCCTTGATGCGGTCGAGTTCGTCGCCCATGCTGCCAGTGCTGTCCAGCAAGAACACGATGTCGAGGTTGCTAACCGTCTGCTGGCTGCCGAGGGTAAGGGCGAGGGTCTGCGTCTTGCCCCGCACGATCTCCCCCACGCTGCTCGCCCCGTCACGATTGACCTGCACCGTGAAGCTCTGCTGCTGGCTGGCGGAGAAGCGGGGGAAGAAGACGATCCGCCCGTCGCTGGTCGTACGCCCACTGAAGATCGAATGTTGGCCGTCGCTGATCTCTACCTGCGCGTCGGCAACAGGCCGCTGGCTGCCGTCCGCCACCTGCACGAAGTAGCGTTCGCTGAGGTCGGCATTGGCGGCGTTGTACTGCTGCGCGCCAGCGATATACTTGAGGTAGTCAGGGTAGCTGGCATTGTCATCCACCGTGCCAGCGGTTAGGCCGCTCGGCCCCTGGTACTGCGACTGCAGCGGCTGCGTGGGCAGCAACTCCCCCCGCCCGCTGCCACTGGCATCGGCAGAGAGCGTGCTGTTTCGTGGCGCAGGGTCGCCGCGCAAGGCAAAGCCTGACTCGCTGGTAGTGGCCCCACCGCCGCTGCCTGCCGACGTAGCAGGCAGGCTGTCGGCATGGTAAGTCGGAGCCTTCGCTGCATCGCCTGCCGGGGCGGCTTGCAAGGAGTGATTGCTGAGTGTCACACCAGCGGGCGCGCTAGTGGCTGCCCGCTCGCCGCCCCCCCGGCTGAGAGCAACGGAGTCGGTACCCAGGGTGGAAGCGACGGTGCTGAAGGTCTGGTTCAGCCTGCCTGTACTGAGGCTGAGGAGCAGGGTCGCGCAGATAGCGACCAGGGCGAGAGCAGCAAACAGCTTGCGGTTGAGCAACTTACGCATGGCGGTATTCCCTTTCTGTGGTCTATTCTCATGATCGGTGGTTCGTTGCGATCAAGACGACCGATGGAGAGGAATAGTTCCCGCCAAATAGAAGGCGGCCCCGAACTTTCGTCCGAGGCCGCTTGCAGTCAGCTAAAGGGCTGGCTACTGGTTCTTTACTTCGGTGTAGATGCGCTCGTAGAGTTCGGTGTTGTCGCCCAGGTCCTTGATCGCCTCTTGCTTGTCCAGCACTGACTGGTCAGGGTAGAGCGACTTGTTGCTGGTCAGGGCCTTGTCAACCATCGGGATCGCGGCGGGGATCGGGTCAGCATACTGGATGTAGTTGCTGTTACGAGCCGAAATCTCTGGGTCGAGCATAAAGTTGAGGAAGACCTCGGCGGCGTACTTGTGTGGGGCCGTCTTGAGGATCACCATGTTGTCCTGCCAGATGGTGCTGCCTTCCTTAGGGATGAAATACTTGACGGTCGGGCGGGTCTGGGCCACACGCAGGGCATCACCAACGTACATCTGGGCAATGTCAATGTCGCCGGTACTCATGTTTTGCAGATTGGTGCCGTCGTAGGCCTTGATCAGCGGCTTCTGAGCGATCAGCTTCTCGCGGGCCTGATTAAGTTGCGTCTTGTCCACGCTGTTGTAGCTGTAGCCCAGCAGCTTGAGGGCCGCGCCAATCGTCTCGCGGCTATCGTCGAGCAGGCCGATCTTGCCCTTGTAGGTCGGGTCAAAGAGGATGTTCCAGCTATCGGGCGCGGTGATGACCTTGCTGCTGTCGTAGGCAATGCCGGTCGTCCCCCAGGTGTAGGCCACCGAATACTTGTTCTGCGGGTCGAAGTCGCGGCTGCGGAACCGCTTGTCGATCCCAGCCACGTTCGGCACGTTGTTGAGGTCGATCTCGGCCAGGAAGTTGAGGCCAGCCATCTTGCCCACCATGTAGTCACTTGGTACTGCCACATCGTAGCCAGTCACGCCGCCCTGAATCTTGGTTAGCAACTCCTCATTTGAGGCGTAAGTGTCGAGGGTGACGCGCACACCGTAGCACCGCTCAAACTCCTTGAGCAGTTCGGGGTCTATATAATCCGACCAATGGTAGACATTTAGCTCCTTGCCGAGCTTTGCTTTGTCCACTTGCAGGCCAGCAATCGTCCCCATGCCGCAGCCAGCCACAGGGGTGTTGGCGACCTGCGCGACGCTGGTGGGTGTAGCTGCCGCCGCCGCAGCAGTGGCCGCTGTAGTAGCCACACTAGTAGCCGCGAGGCTGGTTGCCAGCGGGGTGGCGGTGGTTGGGGTAGTGGTAGCCGCGAGACTGGTTGCCAGCGGGGTGGCGGTGGTCGGGGTAGTGGCGGTGGCGTTGTCACACGCGCCCAGGGTAAAAGCAACTACCAGCAGCACAGACAGCAGGGCTGCCAGACGGTTGATCTTCTTCAATTCTTTCCTTTCTCTAACACGGGTCATCACAACCCAACAGCCGCGCCAAGCAGCGCGAGCCACCAGGGGACAACGAGTGTGCGGCCCATCGCCAACACACAATTGCATATTATACCAACTATTAGGCCATCAATGCGAGGTTTTGGGCGGCGCAGAGCGGCAAGATTGCGACAAGCAGCTAGCAGACCCGTAAAAGCAGATAAGCGGGCTAGTGCCGCGTGGCTCCAATGCCCGCTACCGACCGGGCCACCAAGCTGGCGGATGCAGAGTCTAAACTCCGCCGCTGAGCCTTTGCCGTCACCCGCTCATAGGCTGCCACCACGCGGTCGGTCACTGCCGCCCAGGTGAAGTTGGCATTGACGTACTGCTGACCCGCTGCGCCCAGGGTGGCGGCAGCGGTGGGGTCGCTAAGGATGCGGCGCAAGGCAGCGGCCAGGGCGGGCGCATCTTGCGGCGGGTAGAGCAGACCACTTTCGCCTGCGCGCACCACTTCGGGGAAGCCACCGAAGTCACTGGCAACCAGTGGGCGGGCGCAGGCCGAAGCCTCACACAGTACCATACCAAAGGTCTCGTTGGCGAAGCTGGTGCCGACCACCACGGCGGCACACGCCATGTAGCTGGGGGCATCGCTATGTGGTATGTCGCCAACAAAGCTCACCCGCTCTGCCACGCCCAACTCGCGGGCCAAAGCCTCAAGCTGGGGGCGGTAGCTGCCATCACCGGCAATCACTACCTGTGCTTCGGCCAGCGGGTCGCCGATCTCCTTGCCCAGGGCCAAAGCTTCGATCAGGTATTGCGCTCCCTTCCAGCGGATCAGGCGGCCCATAAACAGGATCATCTTCGGCCCATAGCGGGCTATTAGCTCGGCGGCGGGCGGGCGGGGGGAGAATAGCTCGGTGTCGAAGCCGTTGTAGACCACCTGGGGCTGGAGCCGATAGTGGTCGTGGATTTCGGCGGCGTTGAAGCGGCTACATGACACCGCCCCATCTACGAAGCGCACGAAGAAGCGGTCGCCCGCCCAGTAGTCGCGGCCATGACAGCCGAACAGCAACCGCGCCCGCGTCAGCCAGCGCACCACTGCTGCCAGGGGCAGGTCGTAGGGCTTCTGGATGTGGATCACATCGTAGCGGGCGCGCAGCAGCGCAGGCAGGGCGAAGATAGCGAAACTGAGCCGCTCAAGCAGCTTGGTCAGACCATACTGCCGCCCCAGCAACGGCAACCGCCGCCACCCCTCGCGGCTGATAAAGCGATGGGTGCGTACCTCCACCCCTGGGTAGTCGTGGCGGATCGGCCCGCGCCCACCAACCACCGTCACTGCGTAGCCCCGTGCTGCCAACTCGCGGCCCAACTCCCAGACGAACGTCTCCACCCCACCCTGCTTGGTCGTCGTCGTCAGGTTGAGCAGGCAGACCTTCTGCCCCTGGGTCTTTATCTTCCCCTTAGCCATTACGCCTCCCGATCAGCAGGCAGCCGCCCGCGACAAGCAGCAGCACCAGGCACGGCCAGCCAACTGCCCCCGACAGGCGGGCTACAGCGGCGGGATCGAGTCCGCTGCGGCTGGCGTACCAGTACCAGTGGTCGAGCAGGTGGGGGTAGTCGGTGCGGTAGAACCAGTCGAACCGCTGCTTTGCGCTCTGCAGCGGCATGGCGGGCAGGTTGGGTGCAGGCGCGAGCGGCAGCAACCCCTCCGTTGTGTAGACCGCTATTTGCTCCACGCTGACTCCTAGCGTCTCGTCGCGAGCAATGCCAACCTGGGCGGGGTTCCAGGTGTCGCTGGCGATCACTAGCGCGTGGTTGCCACTGCTAGCGGCGGCGAAGGTGGTGTGTACGCCGTCCGCAGCCAGGCTAGCGGTAGCGGGCTGGTCGCCGAGCAGCACCCGCACCTTCGCCCGCGGCAGGCTGGGCGGACGATGGTCGGCGATCAGCACAGTCAGCGTATAGGCAGCAGTGTAGTTGATCTGGGCCACGCCCTGGCCGTTAGTCCAGCGTGGCAAGTTAGCCGCCGCGCCCTCGTTGACGCTCCAACCGCTGGTCAGCCCCAGGCTAGCAGGCGGGTTGGCCTGCCACTGGCCCAGCCTCGTCGCTAGCAGGCGGGCGTGGCCGAGCAGGGGCGAACCAGCGACCGTGTAGTAGCGATAATCGTCGCCAGCCGCTGTGTCGTTGGCCCGCTGGTTGTAGGTGAGGTTGATATAAGTGTCGAAGTTGACCGCCGCGCCGAACAGTTGCCCACTCAAGCCCAACACCGCCAGCCCGATCACTGCCGCCCGCATTGCATATTGGCGCACCGCCCAGGCATCCTCTACCAGGGCTGCGATGGGGAGCAGGGCGAAGGGGAGGGTGGGCATCAGGTAGCGTGGCCCCCACGAGCCGTCACCATGCCAGAAGCGGTTGGTAGCATAGAAGATGAGGTGAGCAACGATGATCGCCAGGCAGACCGCCGCCAGTGACCGCTGCGCCCGCCAGAACCGCCCAATAGCAAAGAAGAACAAGATAGTAGGGGGCGCAAACCAGAAGTAACCCTTGCCAGGGCTAATCAGCAGGTCGTAGAGGCCGTCGAAGAAGGGCGTGACCAGGAGGATACCATCGCCCCTGCCGTAGCCGCTGGTAAACGGCCCACCGAAGGCCCGGCTGTTGTAGAGGCCGAGTGGCAGGTAGGCCAGCCCAAAGCCGACGGCGAAGGCCACTATCCTTCGCCACAGGGGGCGCAGTGGGGGGCGTAGTGCGTCTGCTGCCAACGGCTTGCGCCCCCGCCACCAGCCCAGCCAGCGGCCAGGCTCCAGCACCCAGAGTGCGAAGATAGGCAGCACTAGCAAGTTCTGGAACTTGGTAGCCGCCGCCAGGGCCAGGCACGCCCCCGCCAGCCACCCCGCCAGCCACCCGCGGCTGCCTCTCGTAGCGGAAGCCAGCAGGTAGGTAGCCAGCAGGATGAGTAGGCAGGAGAGCGGTTCGGCGAAACCGGTACGGGCGTGGGGGAAGGCGAAGGTGGCGAAGGCGAACAGCAGGGCGAGCAGCGTCGCCGTCCGCACCCGGTAGCCGAGGCGCACGACCAGCAGGAACAAGAGGCTGGCAATCGCCCCCTGCACCAGCGGATTGAAGGCCGCTACATACAGGCGGGTGATGAACGGCTGGAAGGCGGCTGGGTAGTCGTGGGCTGCTACGTTGCCTTGCAAATAGAGCGGCAGTTGCAGCAGTGGCTTGAGCGGGCCGTAGGGGGCGTAGTAGCCTCCTCCAGGGCTGGCGGCAACGCCCGTCAGGGGGATATCTGGCGCGAGGTCGAAGTGACCATAGCGGGCCAGCGTCTCCGTCATCGCAAAGAGCGTCTCCTCGTCACGGGCGTAGTGATGGCCGCTCATCGTCAGCAGCAGCACTGCCACCACCCCACAGAACAGGGCGGCGGCCTGCCAGCCGACGGGCGGGCGGTTATGCGGTTGTTGGGCGGCAGGGAGGCTCACGGGGTGGATTATACCCTATTCTGGCCCATCAGTGCTGAAAGATTGAAACTGGGTGGACAGGTGTGCTAAAATTGCAGCACACAACCCCAGCGGGAGAACAAGCGAGGGTACTGATGCGCGCAGGCGACCGGATCGGCAGCTACGAGATAATTGACGAACTGGGCAGGGGCGGCATGGCCGAAGTCTACCGCGCCCGCGACGACGGCGGCAATGTCGTGGCCCTCAAGTTGCTGCGCCAGTCGGGAGCGAGCAGCGAGGACGTGCGCCGCTTCCGCCGCGAGATCAATCTCAGCCGCAAGTTGCAGCACCCCAATATCGTCGCCGTCTACGACGTGGGTGAGCAGAACGGCACCTCCTTTATCGTCATGGAGTGCATGGACGGTTCTCTCAGCGACTACCTCAAGCAGCAGAAGGAAGGCAAGGTCAACCTCGAAACCGCAGTGACCATCCTTGCCCCGCTCGCCGCCGCCCTCGACTACGCCCACGCCCAGGGGGTTGTTCACCGCGATATCAAGCCAGAGAACATCCTCTACCAGCGCGAGGACGGCGCGGTATTGCGTTGGTGCCTGGCCGACTTTGGCATCGCCAAGATGAGCGGCGACGCGAACCTGACCCGCGAGAGCAGGGCTATCGGCACGGTGGCCTACATCGCCCCGGAGCGGCTGGGCAAGGGGACAGCAGCCCCTGGCCCCGCTGCCGACCAGTACAGCCTCGGCGTGGTCGCCTACCTGATGCTGACTGGCAAGGAGCCGTTTGCTGGCACGCCAGAGCAGGTGATTATGGGCCACCTCTACGAGCCGGTGCCACCGCCCCGCAGCCTCAACAACCGCCTGCCCACGGCCCTCGACCGCATCATCCTCAAGATGCTTGCCAAGCAGCCCAAAGACCGTTACCAGACCGTTACCGCTGCCCTGGAAGACTTGCAAGCGGCGACCGGCCAGCTTACCGATGAGGTGCTACGCAAGATGTACGAGAGGGCGCAGCAGCTAGCCGCCAGCCTCGACCCGTCCAGCATCCCCGCTGCCCGCCAATTGCTGGCGACGATCTATGAGGCCGTCCCCACCTTCGTTGACCGCCAGCGGGTGGCGACCAAGCTGGACGAGCGTGAGAAGGCCCACGCTGAAAACACAGCAGTACTTGCTCCGCGCAAGCCGGTTGGCCCCCGCCAGCCCCTTAGCCCACCAGCGGCAGAGTGGCAGGGGGACCTCTATCCCCGCCGCAAGCAGGAGCTTGAGCGCGATGTGGTTCTCCCCGCCAATAGTAGTGGCAGC
>JBBROH010000062.1:0-19862 GCA_038229595.1 Chloroflexia bacterium
CGCAACCCAACGCTCTATCCACTGAGCTACGATCACATTTGCGATTGCATTGCCTGCGTTGCTGTGCTATTATAACATAAAGTTCTGCGGACTGCAAGCCATTTCCCTGCAACATTTGCCTTCAGCAAGCGGTCTAACCCGGCAGACAAGGATGGCTCGTGCCGATCCAGAGGAGACTAGCGAACCATGGAACAAGACCCAAACAAGCCACGCACCCGCAACCGCAATCCACTGAACGCTGGTGACGTGTTGCAAGACCTGAACAGCCTCGGCCTCAACAACGTGCAGGTCAGCATCCCCCAGCCCAACATCAAGGTGCCGCCCGCCCGCGAGGTTGCCAACAACCTGTTGGAAAGCTGGGTGCGCCTGCTGCTTAACCCGCGCATCAGCAACTTCGACCAGATGGCTTACAGCACGACCTGGACGACCGCTATCGCCTCGGTGCTGGCGACTGGCCTGGTGATGGGGGTTATCAACGCGATCAGGGGCATCTTCGGCAACGTACTGTTTGGCACCTTTAACGCGCCCATCGCCCTGATCATGACCCCAGTGATGACCCTGGTCGGCTTCTTCGCCATCAGCGGCGCACTCTATTATGGTGCGAAGCGGCTGGGTGGCGTGGGCCAATTCGGGCCGCAAACGAAGATGCTTGGCCTGCTAATGCCTCCCTTCGGCCTTGCCCTGCTGATCCTCGGCTTCAAGTGGATTGGCTTCACCCTGCTCGGTGGCCTGCTCGGTGGCTACGTGGTCTTCCTCACCTGGTTGATGCTGCGCTCGGCACATCGCCTGGATGCGAAGAATGCAGGTATCCTGATCATCCTACCGGCCTTGCTCGTGCTACTCGGCATCCTGTTTTAGTTTATCATGGAAGCAGCGCGCCAACGCAGCCTGTTGCTTTTTGCAACTTCTGGTGCTACAATCACGTAGATTAGCCGAAGGAATAGTGGAAGCCAGAGATTGGCAATGGCTGGCAGCGCGCCCCATGCTGCCTCGTCTGCACCGGCAGTGAACCGGCAACACAGAAAGGTCTAAGGCCAACTCATGTCGCAGAACTACGACCCGAACAACCCGAACAACCCCCAGGGTGGCTACGGCCAGCCGCCAGTAGACGGCCAGCAGCCCCAGGGTGGCTACGGTGCGCCACCCCCCAGCGGCTACGGCACGCCGCCCCCCGCTGGCTACCAGCAGCAACAGGGCTATCAGCAGACCAACTACCAGCAGCCTGACTTGAATAAGGCTGCCGTCAACGTCGGCAACGACATTGCGGCCCTGCCCCAGAAGTGGCTTACGGTGCTGACCAAGCCCTCCACCGACTTCTTCGCCCGCGAAATGCCTAATGCCAACTGGACGACGATCCTGGTTGGCGCGGGTATCGCTGCTGTGGTCTCCGCCCTGTTCTCGATCATTCGCTTTGGTGGGGCAGCGGGTATCATCGGCGGATTCATTGGCTCAGTCATCGGCCTCCTGGTCGGTTCTGGCATCCTCTACCTGGTCGCCACCACCGTCGGCAAGGGCCGTGGCGACTTCATGGTACAGACCTACCTCTACTCACTCTTTACCATCCCGATCAGCCTGGTCAGCAGCGTTCTTGGCATCATACCGGTAGTTGGCGGCTTGCTGGGCCTTGCCCTCAGCATCTACAGCCTCTACCTGACCTACCTGATGTTGCAGCCCGCCCACAACATGAACAAGCAGAGCGCACAGACGACTGTGATCGTGTTGTTCGTAGTCGGCCTTGTTATCGGCATCCTGCTCGCCTTCGTCTTCGTCGGTCTGTTCGCAGCCGTCGGTCTAGCCGGGCTTAGCGTCCGCTAACTACCAGCCGCCCAACAGCAAGGAGGCCAGCCCATACGCGGGCTGGCCTCCTTCTTTTTGCGAACCGCTCTGTAGGGCTAGACCCGCAGCCGCAGTGCGCCGCTGACCATCTCGAAGCTGGCCGGGGCGCGGCCTATCATCTCACCCTCGGTCTGCACAAAGAGGCGCGCGCGCGGGTTGCGAGGTATAACCCGTAGGCTTTGGCAGCGCAAGGTCTGCACCTTGTCCAGGTAGATGTGGCTGCCGTCGTACAGGCGTGGCACGTTGCGGATGGTCTCCAGCTTGCTGAAGTTGCCCATGATCACCACGTCAAACAGGCCGTCGGCCATGTCTGCGTCGGGGGCCACCCGCATCCCACCGCCAAAATACTGGCAGTTGGCGACCACTACGCTGTAGACCTTATCGCGCACCGCCATTGGCTCACCATCCACCTCCAACTGCACGTACTGGTTGCGGTAGCGGAGCAGGGTGGTAAAGAGGGCGGAGAGATAGGGGAGATTGCCGCCCACCACCTTGCCAATCCCCTGGCGACTGCGGTCGGCGCGGTTGGCAACCTCTGCGTCGAAGCCGACCCCAGCCACATTGACGAAGTAGCGCGTTCCTGTGCCAGCCGCCCGCCCCCGCCGCTCATAACTGGCACGGCCTGCGTCAATCGTCTGCACGCGGCCATCTACCAGGCGGGCCAGCGACTCGCGCACGTCGCTCGGCACCCCGACGGTGCGGCCAAAGTCGCTGCCCGTGCCAGCCTGCACCACGCCAAGTTGCACGCTGCTACCTGCCGCCTCTGCCATAATACCGTTAACTACCTCGTTGATCGTGCCGTCACCGCCCACCGCCACCACCAGGTCAACCCCGCCCTGTACTGCCTGGCGGGTAATACGGTAAGCATCGTTGCGCCGATTGGTGAAGGCGTAGCTATAATCGAAGGGCAGCCCCTCGTGGCCGCGCAGGAAAGCATCAGCGGTCGGCCACGAACGCAGGCCACGGCCACCACCGCTGATCGGGTTGATCACAAAGACAGCTTTCATCACTCTACCACGCTTTCCTTCTCAACTTTAGCCAAAGAGCTAATCCTGCCCCTTGCTGGCTGCCCCAGTGGGCAGATAGTGGGCTGCGGTTCTGTCCGTGCCGCCCAGTTGGGCCGCGAGGTCGTTCAGTTGGGCGAGGGTCATAGTCAGTTCGCGGCTAGAGTCGGCCACCTGCGCTGCGGAGTCTTGCAGGCTCCGCATCGTCCCCACTACCTGCTCGGTCGCGCTGCGCTGCTGCTGGGTAGCGAGGGTAATCGCCCGCACCTGCCCACTGGTGCTATCTACGCTGTCGATCAGTTCGAGGTTAGCTTGGGCCGCCTCCCTGCTCTGCTGCGCCCCCTTGTCGGTCTCCTTCAAGCCCTGCTCGGTTGCCATCACGCTCATCACATTGGCTCTTTGTACCTCCTGCACGAGGCTGCCAATCCGCTTGGCTTCCTCCTGCGCCCGCCGCGCCAGCTTCTTTACCTCCCCAGCAACTATGCTAAAGCGACCCCCACTGGGGCCAGCCCCCGCCGCTTCGATAGCGGCGTTGAGGGCCAGCAGATGAATCTCGGCGGCAATGGCCGAGACCACACCGACTACTTCGCCGATCTGCTGGATGCGCTGGTTGAGCGCGACTGTGCGCTCGACGATCTCCTGCACCTGCCCGCGGATGCTCATTGTCGCGTGCAAGCTATCGTTGACTGCCGCCTGTGAGTTGGCAACTGCCGCCAACGACTGCGTTGCCGCCCGATCTACCCCGCTCGCGGAATCGGCGATCTGGAGCGCAGTCTGCGACAACTCCTCCATCGTGGCCGTCACTTCGGCAAGCGAGCTTGCTTGATTGTTGGCACTGGCAAGCTGGCGTTCGCCAATCCTGCCCAGCAATGCCGTGACCGTGCCAATGGCGTGGCTGGCACTCTCCTCGGTCTGGCGGCTACGCTGCACGCTGCCGAGTGCCGCCTGCAACTGCCGCGCCCGCGCACTGTTGACCGCCGCCACGCCGTAGAGGGTGCGCGAGAAGAACCACATCGCCAGGGTGGTGCAGACGATCACCGCTACTGTCATCGTTACGTTGTAGATGATAATGTTGGTATCCACGCTGGGCGGCAGGGGGCTGGCTTCGAGCCAGCGGTTGAGGGCCGCTACGACGGTGAAGATGTAGCTCGCCAACACGTAGCCGCCGAGGGCAAGCAGCCGCTGGCCGGGCAGGAGGATGCTGCCCAGCACGACCGCCAATGGGTAGGCCACTACCAGGCTGTTGACCAGGCCGCCCTGCAACACCGCGAGGTCTACGATCACAGGCAGCGCAAGGCAGAAGAAGGCACCAGCCCAGGCCAGCCGCCAGTAAGCGAGCGCGAAGGTCAGCAGCCCGCTAGCCAGGCCGATCCAGCCGATGCGCTGGGTGCGGTAGCTGACCACTTTTGGCGGGTGCAGGTAGATTTCGTTGAGCAGCAGGAGGCCCATGCCAAAGATCAGCACCGCGCCAACTACGTACAGCAGGGTGCGCACCCGCCGATCCCGTACCGCCATCAACCGTTCTTCTGCTATAATAAGGTCTTCCAACAAGGCTCCTCCGTTGCCGCTATTATAGCAGACTGGCCCACCAATTGCACAAGTGAGACTGCACAATCCGTTGTCCTGGCCTGTGCTATTGTGCTACAATGCCATAGCACATAGCAGCGGTGAATATGCAGGGTGGGGGCGGGGAATGCTTGTTTACGGCGATTGGCAGCGGCAGGCGGCGACCTGCGACCTGCTGCCAGAGTTGAGCGCGCAAGCCAGTGCGCTGGAGGTGGCGGGGCCGGGGATTGCCCGGCACAGCGGGCTGGTTGGCCTGCTGATCGCTGCTGGTGAGCTAACCCAGGCTCTGGCTGACGATGCGGCGCAGGCAGGCGCGGAGACAGAGACAGCAGCGGTGATGGTCGCTAATCAGCTTACCTTCAATCTGGCAACCGCCCTCTATCGCTCCTACTGCCAGCCGCAGACCGCGCGCCTCTACCTGGGCAGCAGCTTGCTCGCTACCCTGCGCGACCTACCCTTGCCGCCGCGCCTGGGGCTGAAGATGCCAGAGGGCTACGCTTACTACAGCCTCTACCCAGAGCTGTACTTCGCCACTAGCGAGCGGCTGCGGGCCGAACGCCACCCCTGCACGCGGGTGATTGGTATTCGCAGCATCGGGGCCAGCCTGGGGGCAGCGGTTGCCGCCGTGCTAGGCAGCGATGTTGCAACCACAGTGCGTCCAGGCGGCCACCCCTTCCAGCGCGAGATTAAGCTGAGTAGCAAACTGGCTGAGCGGCTGTTGACCAACCAGGCGGCTACCAATTATGCCATCGTAGACGAAGGGCCAGGGCTGTCGGGTAGCTCGTTTGGGGCGGCAGCCGACTGGTTGGAAGATCGCGGCGTGGCAGCGGAGCGGCTGCACTTCTTCCCCAGCCACGACTCCCCGCTGAGCATCCACGCCAGCGACCGCCACCGCCACCGCTGGCAGGCCGCCCGCAAGTATGTGCCAGACTTCGACGCGATGCTGATCCAGGGCAACCCCCCGCAGATGCGCCTGAGCGACTGGGTAGCCGACCTGACTGGCCCGCTGGCTGCTGAGCTTGAGGATGTTGGCTACGGCCAGTGGCGGGCGAAGCTCTACCCCGAAGCACGCATCTGGCCGGGGGTCAACTGCCAGCAGGAGCGGCGCAAATACCTGCTGACGGCCCAGGATGGGCGCACCTGGCTGCTCAAGTTCGCGGGCCTCGGTCGCTATGGCGCAGAGAAGCTAGAGCGGGCGGCGGTCTTGCAGCGGGCTGGCTTCATCCCGCCAATCGCAGGGCTGCGCCACGGCTTCCTGGTGCAGGAGTGGTTGGCCGCTGCCCGCCCGCTGCCCACCGTCAGCGATTACGACCGCGCCGCCCTGATCGCGCAGGTTGCCAGCTATCTGGCGCACCTGCTGAGCAACTTCCCGGCCCCCCACGCCTGGCAGGGAGCCACCCCCGCGCAACTGCTGCACATGGCGCGCCACAATAGCGAGCAAAGCATCGGCTCAGAGTACGCGAGCCTGTTGGGTCGCTGGCAGGGGCAACTACCCACCCTGCAAGCCAGCCAGCTACGCACCGCCACCGACAACAAGCTGCACGCCTGGGAGTGGTTGGTGCTGCCTGATGGCCGCCTGCTCAAGGCCGACGCGCTCGACCACCACGCCAGCCACGACCTGGTTGGCGCGCAAGACCTGGCCTGGGATATTGCGGGGGCGACGGTGGAGTTGTGGCTGAACGCGACCGAGCAGGCCGCCTTGCTGCACCAGATTGGGCAGCGCACGGGCTACAGGGTGGCGGCGGAGAAGCTGAACTTCTACACCGCCTGCTACCTGGCCTTCCAAATCGGCCACGCTGACATGGCTGCCGCCGTGATGGGCAACGACCTGGACGAGGCGGGCCGCCTCAATTATGCCCGCGACCGCTACGCCGAGCGGCTACGTGGGCTGCTGGCTGGCTTGTGACTGGCAGCTTGCACCAACGCTGCACCCTGGGCCGATGACGGGTGGCTACATGATCAGCGCAGTAGGGTGCAGCGCAGTGGGCAAACGTGTTACTGGTTACTAGTTACCGTTACTGCTTCCCTACGGGAGAGGCAGAGTAACCAGTAACCATCCAGACTACCCCGCCAGCAAGCTGCCGCGCAAGCCCAAGACGCAGGACTAAGCGCGCCACCGCCAGCCCCAACCCCGCCTCGGCACCTATCACCCTGACCGTGCGGAGCAACCGTCCGCTGCCCCCCTCGATCACCGCCACACCCTCTGCCACGCTGAGGTAGTAGAGTGCGCCGTCGCTAGAGCGGGCGACATAGCGCGGTAGAATGGTGTTCTCACCGACGCGGTAGCTGCCGCTCTCTGCTCCGGCTACCGTCAGAGTTGGCGGCACGGTGGCGGTCACCAGGGGGCTACTGCTTAGCTGGTAGCTGGCGGTATCCAGCGTCAGCAGCCTACCGTCCTTCGTTGGCACCGCCAGGTGGCTACCGTCGGGGTTGAGGCTGGGTGGCAGGCTGCCGTCTGGCTCGGCCCCCGCTTGTAGCGATAGCCGCTTCTGCCGCTGCTCGACGACAGTGAGCAGGTCGTAGCTGCCCTCTCCCCGCTCGCTGTGGCTGCTCACGTAGAGCCTGTCGTGTTCGCGGTCATAGGCCAGCCCGCGCACCCCCGCATCCAGCACCGCGACGCTGCGGAGACCGAACGAGTTGGGGGCGGCCAGTGGCTTGCCCTCACCCACCGTCAGTGCATCAGCGATGTCGTAGATGTAGAGGTTGTTGTTGTCGCGGCTGGCGATCAGCAGCCGTCCGTTGCCGCAGGCCACTACGGGGGCGGCTAGCTTTGCTGGGCGCACATAACCAAGCAGTCGCTCCTGGCCTACACTCAGGTCTAGCACTGCTGCCCCACCACTATTGGGTAGGGCAAGGCAGCCGTAGTGTGCTGGTAGGGGCGACGGAGCATCCGCGCCACAACCGAGCAGCAACAACCAGAGGGTGATGGTAAGTAGTAGATTAGAGCCAGCCGTTCTTCTGCCACGCATGGCTGGATTATAGCATACTGCTGTCCCAGTTGCCGCCCAATTTGGTATAATTAGCCACAAACCAGATTGCCAACCACTACTTGCTGGCAGCCCAGCCCCGATTGCACACTGCTCAACTCACAATGATGGAGAACTCATGGCCCTCACGCTCGGCATTATCGGCTTGTCCAAGAGCGGCAAGACGACCGTATTCAACGCTCTCACCCGCAGCGAGGCGCAAACCAGCGCATACGCCAACTCTGGCTCGGAGCCGAATATGGCGATGGTCAAGGTGCCGGATGAGCGACTTGACACCCTGGCGGCGATTTTTAGCCCCAAGCGCGTGGTTCAGGCCGACGTGCAGTACACCGATGTGGCGGGCCTGAGTAAGGGCGCGGGCAAGAACGAGTCCTTCAGCCGCCAGTTCCTCAACTACATCAGCAAGGTGGACACTCTCGTACACGTTGTCCGCGCCTTCAGCAATGCCGACGTGCCGCACCCAGAGGAGTCGGTCAATCCTCTGCGCGATGTAGAGACGTTGGAGTTGGAGATCACCTTCAGCGACATGGGGGTGATGGAGAAGCGGATCACCAAGCTGCGCGAGGGTATCGCCAAAATCAAGGGGCCAGAGCGTGAGGTGAACGAGCGCGAACTAGCCGTCCTCGAACGGCTGCTGCCCGAACTAGAGGCTGGCAAGCCAATCCGCGACCTCGACCTGAGCGAGGACGAGGAGCGCGCAATCCGCAACTTCCAGTTCCTGACTGCCAAGCCGATGCTGGTGCTGCTCAACATAGATGAGAGCCAGTTGGCAGAGAGCGCGCAACTAACCGCCGAGGTGCGGGCCAAGCTGCCCTTCAAGAACACCGAGGTGGCCGCTATCGCTGGGCAGATTGAGATGGAGTTGACCCAGTTGAGCGATGAAGACGCTGCTGTGTTCCTCAGCGAGTACGGCCTCAAGCAGTCGGGCCTCAACCGGGTGATCGGCCTCTCCTACAAGCTGCTTGGCCTGATCAGCTTCCTCACCGCTGGGGCCGACGAGTGCCGCGCCTGGACGATCCGCAACAACACCAACGCGCAGAAGGCGGCTGGTACGATCCACAGCGACCTTGAGCGCGGCTTCATTCGCGCCCAGGTGGTTAGCTTCGACGACCTGGTAGCGGCGGGCAGCCTGGCTGAGGCGCGCAAGCGCGGGACGCTCCGTAGCGAGGGCAAGACCTACCTGGTCAAGGATGGCGACGTGATCGAGGTGCTGTTCAACGTCTAAGGAGCGGTTGATGCCAGTTAAGATGCACCACGACGAGGTAGATAGTGACGCAGAGCTTGTGCGGCGGCTACTGGTCGCCCAGTTCCCGCAATGGGCAGGTCTACCGCTCAAGCCGATATACTCGGCTGGCACTGACAATGCGATCTACCGGCTTGGCGACGACCTGGCGGTGCGCCTGCCGCGTCGTCCCGGTGCTGTGCCGCAGATCGGCAAGGAGGATTACTGGCTGCCCCGTTTTGCGCCCCACCTTCCTCTCACCATCCCCACCCCACTGGCACAGGGTGAACCGGGGGAGGGCTACCCCTTCCCCTGGGCAGTACACCACTGGCTAGTAGGCGAGAACGCAGTTGCCGTCCCGATTACTGACTTCACACAGGCGGCAACCGTGCTGGCGCAGTTCGTCGCTGCTCTGCAAAGTATCGACGCGACAGGCGGGCCGGTGCATGGCAACCACAACTTTAATCGTGGTGAACCGCTGATTAACCGCGATGCCTTCACGCGCGCTGGGATCGCCTCTCTACCTGACAGTTATGATAAGGCTGCGCTGCTAGCAGTGTGGGAGGATGTGCTGCGGCTGCCGGTCTGGGACGGGCCGCTCGTCTGGCTACATGGCGATCTCCAATCTGGCAACGTGCTGGTGAACAATGGTCGGCTGAGTGCGGTGATCGACTTCGGCTGCCTGGGCGTGGGCGACCCCGCCTGTGACCTGGCGGTGGCCTGGAACCTCCTGCCCCTTGAAGCGCGGCGAGCCTTCCGTGCCACCTTGCCGCCGGTTGACGAGGCGACCTGGGGGCGGGGCCGGGGCTGGTCACTCTCCTGCTGGGTGGGCGGGGTGGCTTACTATGCCGACACCCATCCTGCCTTCGCGCAGATGGCGCACACGGCGATCACCCACGTACTCACCGACCCCGACGTTTAGCAAGGAGGCTGACGATGACTGACCACTTCCGCGTCCTTGACCTTGATGGTTGTGATTGGCACTCTGGTAGCTACCAACAGTGGGGAGCAGACGATGAACCGACGTAGGACTAATCCACTGTGGCTGCTGCTCGGTCTGCCGCTCCTTGCCCTCCGCAGGGTAAACGGCAAGCTGTTGCTGCTCGGCCTTGCGCTACTGGTCGCCTTCATCTTCTGGCCGCGTGAGGACAGCCAGCCCGTCACGCAGGCTGGTTCGCCCGCTGGCCTCCAGGAAGCGACGATCAGCCGCGTAGTAGATGGCGATACCTTTGATGTCAGCTATGGCGGAGCAGTGCAACGCGTGCGTATCATTGGTGTAGACACACCAGAGACGGTGCATCCCCGCAAGCCAGTGCAGTGCTTTGGTCGCGAGGCGAGTGCCAAAACGAAGGCGTTGCTGGCTGAAGCGGGCAACCGCGTCTACCTCGAAAAGGATGTGTCGGAGACTGACCGCTACAGCCGCCTGCTGCGCTACGCCTGGATCGATCTGGCGGGCAAGCGACTATTGCTCAACGAGGTACTGGTCAGTGAAGGCTACGCGCAGGTCAGCACCTACCCACCCGACGTGAAGTACCAGGATCGCTTCCTTGCCGCCCAGCGCGCCGCACGAGAGGGGCAGCGCGGCCTCTGGTACGCCTGCCGCTACTTCGGCGAACCGGCGCCCAGCAGCCAGCTAGACCACATAGAAGGCTAGCTTATAGCAGCCTCCGCTCCAGCAATGTGGCGGCAACACGACCCGCTACCTGCTAGCTGGTGGGGAGAAGAAGCGGTGAGCGACGACTACCGCAACCAGTTGTTGGATTTCGCCCGCGCCGCCTGGCAGCAGTTGGCGCAGGCGTTGGTTAGCAACCTGCTGGCCTACGAGCTAGCCCCGATCCGCATGGCGCAGGTGCAGCAGGAGGCCACCGCTCGTTTCAGCGCGCCTGCTGCCAACTCTGCCCCGCCGCTGCACTGGCCGTTCGCCTTCCCAGAGGTCTTTGTCCTCCCCCCTGCCGGGCAACGTGGCTTCGATGCCACATTTAGCAGCAAGCTGGCTGTGCTACTGCGGCCCGCTTGAGGCTGGCTTGTGCTATAATAGAGCAACCAGGCAGGCACAACCTACGGCAAGGAGCGGCGAGCGATGGTACGACAGCGCAATAGTGCCACGAGCGAAGTGGAGCAGGCGGAGCAGGAAGAACAGGCGGAGCAGGCAGAGCAGAAGCGGCAGAAGGGGCAGGTAGCAGAAGCAGCGCAACCGCGCAGCCAAACAGGTGGTGACGCACCGGCCAACAACTCGATCTACTTCAACCGCGAACTTAGCTGGTTGGAGTTCAACAGCCGCGTGCTAGACGAGTCGCTCGGCGACCGCCACCCCCTCTTGGAGCGAGTCAAGTTCCTGGCGATCTTCCATTCCAACCTCGACGAGTTCTTTATGGTGCGGATCAGCGGCATTCTGCGCCAGTACCAGGCGGGGGTGGCCGACCGCAGCCCTGATGGGATGACCCCGGCTGACGAACTGATCACCCTCCGCAGCCGCACCCTTGCCGCCCTTGAGCAGGCGACCACGCACTGGCAGCAGACGCTCTGCCCAGCCCTTGCCCAGCAAGGCATCCAGGTGTTGGAGTACCACGACCTCAACCGCGAACAACGCCGCTACCTGAAGGATTACTTCGACCGTGAAATCTTCCCGGTCTGTACCCCGCTGGCGGTTGACCCCGGCCACCCCTTTCCCCATATCTCCAACCTCAGCCTCAACCTGGCAGTCAACCTGGAAGACCCCGACGGTGGGCGACACTTCGCCCGTGTCAAGGTGCCACTAGGGGTGATCAGCCGCCTGCTCGTGCTGCCGCCCGAACTCTCCGAGCCTGCCAGTGAGGGGCAGAGTAGTCCAATCCACCTGATCTGGGTGGAGCAGGTGTTGGCTGCCCATCTCTCCGCCCTCTTTCCTAGCATGGAGATCGTCGAAGCCCATCCCTTCCGTGTTACCCGCGATGCTGATGTGACGATCCAGGAGCTTGAGGCCGACGACCTCTTGGAGACGGTCGAGGAGAGCATCAACCGCCGTCGTTTCGGCTCGGTTGTCGCCCTGTTCGTCAACCCCACCATGCCCGCCAACATCCGCTTGCTGCTGATCGAGAACCTGGAAGTAACCGCAGAGGAGTTGTACGTGGTGGAGGGCGCGCTCGGTCTCAGCGACCTGATGGAGATTTACAAGCAGGATCGGGCCAACCTCAAAGACCCCAACCTCAACCCGCTGACCCCACCCGACCTACGCGGCGGCAACATCTTCGACGCAATCAAGAACAAGGACATCCTGCTCCACCACCCCTTCGACTCGTTCAACCCTGTGGTGGAGTTCATCCGCCAGGCGGCCACTGACCCGCAGGTGTTGGCGATCAAGCAGACCCTCTACCGGGTGGGCAGCAACTCGCCCATCGTCGGAGCCTTGTTGGAGGCGGCGGAGTACGGCAAGCAGGTGGCGGTGCTGGTTGAACTGAAGGCTCGCTTTGACGAGGAGAATAACATTGAGTGGGCGCGGGCGTTGGAGCAGGCGGGCGTACACGTCACCTACGGCCTGATTGGACTGAAGACGCACTGCAAGGTGGCTCTCGTCGTCCGCAAGGAGCGTGATGGCATCCACCGCTACCTGCACATAGGTAGTGGCAACTACAATCCCTCCACCTCCCGCCTCTACAACGACCTCGGCCTCTTTACCTGCAACGAACACTTTGGGGCTGATGCGTCCGACCTCTTTAACTTTCTCACTGGCTATTCCAAGCAGACTTACTACCGTAAGTTCCTGGTCGCCCCAGTCAACCTGCGCCAGGGCATCCGCGAACGTATCCTGCGCGAGATCGCCAGCCACCGCCAGCAAGGGGGGGGGCGATTGATCTTCAAGATGAACGCCCTAGTTGACCCGGCCCTGATCGAGGATTTGTACGCCGCTAGTGCTGCTGGGGTGCAGGTTGAGCTGATCATTCGCGGTATCTGCTGCCTGCGACCAGGGGTGGCGGGCTTGAGCGAGAACATCCGCGTGGTTAGCATCGTAGGCCGCTTCCTCGAACACTCGCGTATCTACTACTTCGCCAACGGGGGCGACAGCGAGGTGTACTTCGGTTCGGCAGACCTGATGCCGCGCAACCTCGACTACCGGGTGGAGGTGTTGGTGCCGGTAGAGAACGCCGGGTTGAAGGCGCAAATCCTGCACGACTTCCTCGAACTCTACCTGCGCGACAATATGAGTGCGCGGCTGCTGCAACCGGACGGCAGCTACCTGCGCCGCCAACCAGCAGTGGGCGAGCCAGTGGTAGACTCGCAGTACGAACTGATCCGCCATCCCAGCGAAGCCGAGCGCGTGGCCGTCGAACTAGCTCGCCCCAAGTCGCTGCAAGACCGCTATGGCCGAGTGGACACTACCAACTGAGTGTGTACGAGAAGGGTTAAGTTTAGATGAGTGTTCTCGTTGCGGATCGCCTTGAGCTACCAGCCTCTGCCTTGGGCCGGAGCGACTGGCGCAATCTCCTGCTGACCGTAGCGGGCTGGTTGCTGTGCGTGCTGCTGATGCCGCCCACCCGCAACTTCTCTATCGTAGACGACTGGGACTACGCTCGCTTTGTGCAAGGATTGGTTAATGGGCAGTCCGTTGCGCCGCCCGATTTTGCTCAGGTGACATTGCTTTCACACGCAGCTTGGGGCTTGTTGTTCAGCAAGTTGCTCGGCTATAGCTTCACTACGCTCACCTGGTCAGTACTGGCTCTCAGCCTGGTTGCGCTGATCGCTTTCTACCTGGTGCTACGGCAACTTGGCTTCGCCTCCACCCTTAGCCTCCTGGGAGTGGCGATACTGGGGGTCAATCCGCTGTTCTTTAATTACAGCTACAGCTTCATGACCGAGACTCCTTTCCTGGCCTGTATGCTACTCAGCAGCCTGTTCTATCTTAAGGGCTTGGCGGTGCTGACGCAAGAAGGTGAAGCCGGCAACCAACCCGTTCCATCTCAGCTATACTACTTCTTTCTGCTAGGCAGCCTGTTTGTTAGCCTCGCCTTCCTGACTCGCCAGTTTGGACTGGCCCTGGTACTAGCTGCTCTACTCTGGTTGTTTTGGCGGCGACAGTTGCACTGGCAGGCGGCAGCGGCGGTTGCCTTGCTGCCCGCAGTGGTGGCTGGCGGCTACTTCCTGTGGCTCGCTGGCTACCCACCGACAATTGCCGCTGATGTTCAGCAGAATAGCATCCTCTACATCTTCAGCAATCCACTGGCCGCCCTGAAAGATCGCTACAGCAGCTTCGTTGGTGGCCTGCCACTACTAGGCCTGACCATACCACTGTGGAGCCGCTTCCGCAATCCACTCCTGTTTGTGATCTGGTTGCTGCTGGTCGTCCTGGCAACCACACTCTATGTCTCACCACCCGTGCTTGACCTGGCTGGTGCTGTCAACAGTGTGCTAACTACACGTCTGTCTAGCACTGCTCTCTGGTGGCTAGGGGTGCCGCTGGCCGCCTGGCTACTAACCAGCCTCAGCGAACGGCTGTTGAGGGTACGCTTGAGCAATCCGCCAGTTCGCTACTTCATCTATCTTACCGCTGCAATAACCCTGATAGGCAATTTGCTGGTCAATGCATCCTTCTTCGACCGCTACTACCAGCCGCTGATCCCTGCCCTGATTGTTGCGGGCTTGCCCGCGCTGGCCGCAGCGACGCAGGGACGAATGTTGTTGGTAGCTGCCGTAACGCTGCTGATCGGCTGCTACAGTGCATTGGCCCACCTGGACAACTACGAGTTCAATGCTGCCCGTTGGCAAGCAGGTGACGACCTCTTGCAGGCTGGTGTACCACTAACCAGCTTGGATAACGGCGTAGGCTGGGATGGCTACTACCTCTACGAGCAGGCCAGCGTACAGCTTGGTGAGCGGCGCAAGGCAGCTCCTGGCTCCTTCCCTCCTTACGCCATAATTGATAGGAAGTATATTATTACCCTAATTACTCAATCCGGATACCATACAACCCGCCGCTACAGCCTTCTGCATCGCACTGGGTTTTTCGCCCAGCGCGAATTGCTAGTGCAGCAACGCGATCAGTAGAACAACGCGATGACCATGATCGCCTGGTGGTTCGTAAGGGCGGACTGTGGCTGGGTTAAGGAGTAATAACTAGTGAGTGCAAACATCAGCGACCAGCGACCAGCCTCGGCCCTGGGCCGGAACGACTGGCGCAATCTTCTGCTGATCGTAGCGGGCTGGCTGCTGTGCGTGCTACTGTTCCCCCCCAACCATGATTTTGCGACCACTGACGACTGGGAGTGCTACCAACTGGTGGCAGGGGTGCTTAACGGACGCGGTTTTCAGCCACCTGACTACCTGGGATCGACTAGCATCGTCCACATAGCCTGGGGCGCAATGTTCGCCAGTGTACTCGGCCTCAACTATACTTCGCTGACCTGGGCGATGCTCGTTGTCACTCTGGTGGGGCTGCTTGCCTTCTATCTCCTGCTGCGTGAACTGAGCTTCAGGCCAGTGCTGTCGGTACTAGGGGTTGCCTTCCTCGCTTTCCACCCACTCTACTTCAGCCTTGCCTACAGTTATATGACCGACTCTACCTTCCTTGCCTGCTTGTTGCTTGCGCTACTGTTCTACACCAAAGGGTTGGCTGCACTGCCGCCAGCCGAGGGCAACCAGCCCCTTGCCCATACAGGCAGCGCGACTAGCGGTGTAGGAGATACCAACCTGTTGCTAGGCAGCCTGTTTGCCAGCCTCGCTTTCCTCACCCGCCAGTTTGGGCTGGCAGTACCAGTAGCCGCCGTACTATGGCTACTCTGGGCGCGACGGCTGACCCTCCGACGACTACTGGCAACGGGGCTGCTCCCAGTGATAGCAGGGCTAGGCTACTTCTGGTGGCAGAGTGGCTTCGGTAGGACTGTGATCAGCCAGTATCAGGCAGCAGGGGTAAGCTCTTTGCTGCATGACCCTCTTGGTAGCTTCTTCCTACGCAATGTCACCTGGCTAGCATACCTGCCGGTGGTCGCTCTGGTACTGCCGCTGTTCAGGCCACTACCCCCCCGTCAGCTACTGCTCTTTGGCTGCTGGCTGCTGCTAACTGGCCTCGCAAGCTATACTCTGCTGACCACCGATGCGCACGAAAACAGCTTTGTGCTGGTCAACGCCCGTCCTTCTTCTAGCGTTACCAATATCATGCGCTGGCTAGGGGTGCCACTAGCGGCCTGGCTGCTAACTGGCTATAGCGTCGGACTGATAGGCTGGCTGCGTTCTCTGCGCCAACACCCCGCGGCTCGCGACTTTGTGTACCTGTTCGGCCTGGTGATGCTAATTGGCACCTGGCTGGCAAGTACCGTCACCCTCCCCCGCTACTTGCTACCCTTGATCCCTGTACTGATCGTGGTTGGGTTGCGCCCCTTCGCTAGCCCTGCGGTAGGCAGAACCACGACCCGGCCAGCAGTTATCACGCTCTGGCTGGTGGTCACCCTGGTTGCTACCCTCGCGTTGCTCATCCATGTGGACGATTACAACTACAACAACACCCGCTGGCAAGTCGGGCAACAGTTGCTGACGCAAGGGGTACCAGCCCAGCAACTAGACAACGGCTTTGCCTGGAGCGGATTCTATCTCTACCAGGAAGCACGGCAGAAGTTTGGCTTCATTGACTATGCTCGTGTCGGGTACTGGCCTCCTGCCATGTTGCTCGACCCAAGTTATGTAGTTGCCCCCCAAGAGAAGACTGGCTACACAGGCCGCTATACAGTAGTTGCCCGCCACCCCTACTTTAGCCCACTCTCTGGCTTCCGCGACAACACGCTGCTGGTGTTGAGGCGGCAAGAAAGCAGCAACCTACCTTGATCTCCCCGCTCCACTACCCGGATCAGCATCGCCCCAAGCAGCAGCCACCCCACTTCCTGTGCAACAGATGAGGTTGGGGTTGGTCTACGGCCCATCCGCTAAACTCTTGCAGGGTGGCGTGCGCAGTAGCTACAACCTTGTTGCAGTACAAGGGTGGAGCGATTCTGCAAACTGATGCTGCTGGCTACTAGCGCACCGCGCAAACTTGTTGTATAATAGATACGCCCGCAAAGGATTTGGCTGTGGCAGCCTGATACAGAAGATAGAGATGAAAGATTTGTTGGACTTGTGCCAGTCGGTGTGGGGGTGGTGGGCGGACTGAACCAACTGGCCTTTAGCGAGAGGATGTAGCGATGAAGCAGCGACGAATCTATAGCCTGGGCAGCACTATGCTGCTGCTCACCATGCTCAGTGGTATCATCTTTAACTTCAGCCCAGTAGCGGCTAGCCCTAGTGTCGGCAATAGTGTTACCTACAACCCCGGTGCTGCGCCAGTCAGTACGGTAGTGACGATCTGTGTCAAGGTGGATAATCAGGCTACCTGCAACAACGCGGTGGTGGGCGGCCCCCCCGCGATTACCTATGCTGACGATGACTGGGCGGGCCTGGCAGCGGGAGTTGACCCCGACGGGGCTGGGCCAGCCATCGCCATCGGCTACGACGCTTTCATCAGCCCGCAAGTTGCTGTTAACACCGTGACTAGCGGTGGCCGCACCATCATCTACAGCGGCGTTTACAACGCGCAGGTGTTGATCGCCAAACCACTGACCTTCAGCGGCGTGGTTAGCGCAACCGGGGCGACCAGCGGTAGCGCACCCAACCTGCGCCTACCCAGCCCTGGTATCCCCTACAATGTCAATGGCACCGACCTCTACAGCACAGTGACGATCACTGGCACTGGCACCACGGTGACGATCACTGGCTTCCTGATCAACGCTATCTCCGTCTGCGGCAACCTTAACCAGGGTATCGCCTTGTTCGGCAACGCCCAGGCCACGATCAGCGGCAACCAGATCGCCAGCGTGCGCGACAACCCCCTGGATGGTTGCCAGCAAGGGGTTGGCATCCGCGTCGGCTCGGCAGCCCTGAGCCAAGCCGCCAACGCTACGATCAGTGGCAACACCTTCAGCGACATCCAGAAGAACGCCTTCGCGATTGACGGCCCTGGCAGCAGTGCCGATATCATTGGCAACGTGCTGACTGGAACCGGTACCACCCCGCTGATCGCGCAGAATGGGGTGCAGATTTCGCGGGGCGCAACAGGCCGCGTCCTCAGCAATACGATCAGCGGCTATGCCTACAACGGCCCCAGCTTCCCAGCGGTGGGTGCTACCTCAATCGTCATCTACAATGCCGACGAGAACACTCCTGTGGTGGTCAATGGCAACACGGTCACTGGCGCGCAGCTAGGCATCTTCGGTACCCGCGACGACGGTCTGTTCTCTAGCGTTCTCACCCGCCGCAACATCCTCTATGGTCGGCAGCAGAGCCAAGACATCGGTGTGTACTTCGACTCCACCCAGATTGGCTCTAGCGTCTACGACAGCGACATCTACCACATGGACGACGGTATCCACCTGGAACCACAGGTGGTAGCGATCACTGGTACGCTGATCCACCAGAACAACCGCGGTATCTTCCTCTATGAGGGTAGTTCGAGCGGCAACACCATCATCTTCAACCGCATCGTCAGCAATACCAATCGCGGCATCGAGTTTGGCCCGCTTACGTTGCCCCAGGCTAAGCAGAGTCACCAGCTTCGCCCCCAGCCCTTGTTCGACGACGGCAAGGCTGCGCCCCGCCCGGCTACGAGCAGGCGCGTGCCGCAACCCAACGGTGGCCCTGGCGGTGGCGAAGATTACCCCAACAACTGGTGGGGCTGCAACGCTGGCCCGAACCAGCCCGGCTGTGACAGCTTCGTTACCAGCGATAACACCTTTACTGTCACCACCTGGCTGACCCTCGGCCTCGCTACTGCGCCGCTTGTCCTGCCCGTGAATAGCACCGCCAACCTGACTGGTACCCTGCGCTTCAATGCAACTGGGGCGAATACCTTCCCGCTTGGCTACCTGCGCGACAACACCCCGATGCTCTTTACCACCACTGTCGGTAGCCTCAATCCTGTCAATACTGGCACCAACCAGGCTCAGGGCTACAGCCTCTACACGGCTCCAGCCGCCCCCGGCCCAGCCCAGGTCTGCGTGCGGGTAGATAACCAGAGTGTCTGCAACAACCTGACGATCCAGGGCTTGCCCACCAGCACTGCAACTAGCACCGCCAGCCCTACCGCAACCGCCAGCCCCACCGCTAGTAGCACGCCGACCGGTACGATCACCACGGTTGTGATCCGCCCCTCCACCGAAGCAAGCCTCGGCTGGGCTGTCTTCGACCAGAACACCGCCAGCCACACTTACGTCAACGGCCCTGCTCCCGCGCCCTTTGGGGTCGGCAGCTTCCAGATGCAGACGGGTAGTGGCACTGGAGGTACAAATGGTGGCAAGAACTGGGTTGGTACCAACAACTTCACTGGCACCCTCCTCAGCAACATCACCTCGATGAGCTATCGCACCTATGTGCAGCAGGCTAGCAGTCCTAATATCGCCCCGGTGATTGAGATGAAGGTTGACACCGACACCAACGGCACGCGGGACGCTACCCTGGTCTTTGAGCCAGTTTACTCGGCTGGGTCGCAGGGACCAATCGTGCCAGGGGTTTGGCAGACCTGGAACGCCCGTGCTGGTCTGTGGCGGGTGGTAGTCAGCAGCCCGAACACCCAGGTTACCTGCCCTGGTGGTAACTTCCTGCCCAACACCTACTTCACCTACAGTAGCTTCACTGCTGCCTGCCCGGCGGCAACCATGGTGCAGTGGTTCCCCCGCGCCGACGGTTACGGCCTTAGCCTCAGCGACGGCCAGAACTCTGGCGGCATCTGGGCGAACTTCATCGGCTACGTAGACGGCTTTGAGATCGGCATCAGTAACGCCCGCACAATCCACGACTTCGAGCCTGAGCTGCCCACCCCCACCATCACAGCGACCAGCACCGCTACGCCCTCGGCCACCGCGACCCTGAGCGTCACATTGACTAGCACCCCCAGCAGCACAGCCAGCAGTACCGCTACGCCCTCGGCCACCGCAACCCTGAGTGGCACAACTGCAACCGCGACGGCTACCGTAACTGGCACAACGGCGACGGCAACCGCTACCGTGACTGGCACAACTGCAACCGCGACGGCTACCGTAACTGGCACAGCGGTGACTGCTACCGCCACCGTAACTGGCACAGCGGCCACCGCTACCGCTACCGTAACTGGCACAGCGGCCACCGCTACCGCAACGGCGGCTGGTGGTACACCTTCGCCCAGCCCTACCCTCTTCACAGTTTACTACCCCGACGTGCCAACCGAGAACTTCTTCTTCGGCTACATCCGCTATCTGACCTGTCGCGGCATCGTTAGCG
>JBBROH010000063.1:0-19853 GCA_038229595.1 Chloroflexia bacterium
CAGGGTAGTGGCGACTCTAGCATCTACACCACATATTGGCTGGCCGCCGACAACATCCCCCGTCGGATCGTGATCGACACGCATAGTGGCAAGCAGAGTAGCCGCCGCCAGCTAGATATCAGCCGCCTCAACCAGCCAGTCGACATCACAGTGCCGCCCAGGTGAGTTGTGACCATCACGCACAGAGAAGGGGCTGCTCAGATGCAGTCCAACCGCTAGCGCAATCTCGCCCAGGTAAGGGTTCAGAGTTGTAGGCATTTGGCAGCGGCTTAGCACCGTGGGTAGGGTGCATTGGTGGCTAGCTGGTGAGTAGCTGCGCTTGCTGATGGCTGACTATGAGAGTATAGCGGCGGGCTTGACAGTGGTGGGGCAAGCAGAGGGGGTCAACCTTGCGGCTGACCCCTTTTGCGTGCGGGGCGATAGGCTCAGGGCAGGATTTCGATGGAGCGGCGGATGACCCTCGCCATCTCGTCGCGGCGGATGAAGTCGTTGCGGCGGAAGCAGAGGCCGTTACCGTTGGCACAACGCCCACCAGTGATGATCCCCTCGTGAACCAGGGTTTCTACAGCAGCGTAGCCGAAGTCGCTGGGCTGAATGTCCAGGAAGCTCGGTGTGGCGGGGATGAAGACAGGGTAGTTGCGGATACGCTGGATCACTACCGCCGTCTCCACGCGGTTAATCCGCAGGTCGGGGCGGAAGCTGCCGTTGGCGTAGCCGAGCAGGTAGCCAGAGTGGGCCGCAGCCTCGACGTAAGGGTAGAAGAAGTTACTCGGCGGCACATCGCTGAAGGTTTGGCCGCTGCTCGGTGTGAAAGAGGGAACGCTGAAGGCAATGGTGACGATCTTGGCAAACTGGCCGCGAGTGGTGAAGTTACCAGGCAGGTAGAGGCCGTTGCCCACGCCGTTGACGATGCCCCGGCAGGCAAGGAACTCGATGTCACTGTAGAACAGATAGCCAGGCGGCACGTCAGTGAAGCTGATGCCACAGGGGGTCTCAGTCGCAGACACGCTGGTGAGGGTAGGCGGCGCAGGAGTAGCAGTAGCGGCTACACTGGTGGCTGTGCCAGTGGCAACTGCACTGGTAGCAGTACGGGTGGCAGTGGCGGCTGCGCCAGTTGCTGTCGCCGTGTTACTGACAATGCCAGTGGCACTGGCGGTGGCGGTGCTGGTCGGCGGGGTGCCAGTCACAGTTGGGGTGCTGGTCGGTGGCGTACCAGTCACGGTCGCCGTGTTGCTGACGACGCTGGTGGCACTGGCGGTGGCGGTGCTAGTCGGCGGCGTACCGGTCACGGTTGCGGTGCTGGTCGCTGGTGTGCCAGTCACGGTCGCCGTGTTGCTGACAATGCTGGTGGCACTGGCGGTCACAGTGGCGGTCGCCGTGTTGCTGACGATGCTGGTGGCACTGGCGGTGGCGGTGCTGGTCGGTGGCGTACCGGTCACGGTCGGGGTGCTAGTCGGCGGGGTGCCAGTCACCGTCGCCGTGTTGCTGACGACGCTGGTGGCAGTGGCGGTGGCCGTCCGTGTGGCGGTGCCAGTGCTGGTAGCAGTTGGGGTGCTAGTGCCAGTCGCAGTGCTGGTGCCAGTCGCGGTGCTGGTGCCAGTCGCAGTGCTGGTACTAGTCGCGGTGCCAGTGTTGGTTGCGGGTGCGGTATCGGTTGCGGTTGGGGTGTTGGTGGGCGTGGGGGTGATGGTCGGGGTGTTGGTCACCGTTGGCGTGTTGGTTGGCGTGGAGGTGATCGAGACGGACGAAGCCGCCGTGACTGCCAGGGTATAGGTGCCAATGTCAGCAGCAGTGGAGCCTGCAACCACCGCATAGAAGTAGCCAGCAACAACCCTAGCGGCTACCTCTGACTGGGGTAGGCCATAGCTGGTGTCGCTAGCGGAGAGGGCGTTGGTGCAGCCAGCCGGGACAAAGCTGTTGATGCGCGCCCCGCCAGCCGCCTGGTAGACGGTCAGGAAGCTATCGAAGCTGGCCGCCCCGCCAAGACTAGTCAGGCTGGCAACCACTGCCTGGGGACTATTCACCTGGAACTCGTAAGCGACATAGTGTGGACTGTTGGTATCAACCGTACAGGCAGCACCCTGCGCGAATGAGCCAGTACGGCTGTAGGTGGGGCTACTAACCAGCAGACTGCCAGGCAGGTTGGTTTGTAGGCCGAACTCGGTTGCCAGGGCTAGGGTGTAGTTGCCGGTAGCACCACTGCTATACGCGGCAACGACCACATAGAAGTATCCAGCAGCAAGGCTAGCTACTACCTGCGACTGAGGTGTGGAATAGGCATCGTCGCTGGCAGTAATAGCGTTGGTGCAGCCAGACGGGGTGAAGTTGGTGATCTGCGCCCCCCCCGCTGCCTGGTAGATACTTAGGTAGCTGTCGTAATTGGCACTGCCACCGAGGCTGGCAAGGCTAGCGACGACCGTCTGTGCGCTAGCCGACTGCACCTCATAGAACTTGTAGCGCGTGGAGGTACTGCTCACAGAGCAGCTACCACCCGCCGCGAACGCAAGGGTGCGAGTGTAGCTGGGGTCGCTGGCAATAAGGCTGCCAGTGGTCAACGAGATCAGGTTGGGGCCGACTCTGCTGGCGGGCTGGGCTGCTGCCGCCGGGCTGAGGGTCGGTGGGCTAGCAGCGGCCAGTCCGCCCCCACTGAGGGCGAAGGCCACTGCGCTCAACAGCAGCACGAGGCTCAAGGCCAGGTTGAGGGTACGACGGTTTCGACTATACATCTCTCTATCCACCTCCTGATAAGGCACGTAAGGGTTGATGACGTTACAATAAGCCATCACTATTATACCACCTAAATAGCCAGCACAACCTTACCAAAACCTTACCAAATCAGGCGATTTTCCACCTCAACGTTCTGAGCGTAGTTTTCTGGCCCAAACAAGTGAGGGCGGCTTGCACCAACCCCCACGATCTGCTGCTATGCTGTATGGTGGACGTAAGCTGCCCGCGCCTGGTCACTAATCCTGCTCCGTCTCCTCCATGCCCACCGCGATCAGGTAGCCGCGGGCGCGCTCGGCCAGCTTGTAGCGGTTGACCAGCTTCCAGAAGGCAGGCGAGTGGTTGGCTTCCAGCAGGTGGGCCAGTTCGTGGACGATTACGTAGTCCAGCACCCAGAGGGGCATCTTCGCCAGGCGGTCGGAGAGGCGGATGCTGGCGGTGGCAGGGGTGCAGCTACCAAAGCGGCGTTGCTGATTGCTGACGAACTCGATGCTGCCGAGGCGCAACCTGCCGCCAAAGTAGTTGGTGTTGAGTTCGCTAGCACGGGCAACCAAATCCTGAACGGCGTTTAGCTGCCGCTTACGCTGCTGCCGCTCCAGGGCGGTGAGCAGGCGGCTGATCGTCTCCTCCTCCTGCTGGGCGGTGAGACCAATGGGCAGGCGCACAACGATTTTGCCGCCCACCCGCTCTGCACTGGAACTGCTCTTGCGCCGACTACTACGGATCACTTCGACCGGGGTGGGGACGGCCAACTCTACCGCCCCCTGTGCGTCAACATACATCTAGTAATCCTCGTAACCGAGGATCGGCTGGTTGTCGGGATTGACTGGGTTCTCGTCGCGGCCTCGGCGCAAATCGTTGCGGATCACGCTCATGGCGTTGCGGCCAACCTCGTCGTTGGCGGCCAACACCTCCTGCTCGTCGGTCTCCTCGCTGGTCTTGACCGCAGGCTTGCGGCTGCGGCTGCGGCTACGCTTTGGCTGCTCCTCGGCGGGCTGCTCGGTGGCTTGGGTGGGGGCAGCTTCGGCTTGGGCTGCAACCTCCCCATCCTGCTCGCTAACTTTGTCGCGCCCACCGCGCCCGCGAGTGCCACGCCGCCGCTTGCCAGCCTCGCTGGGCTGCTCCGCGGCGGGTTGCTCCTCGCTGGGCGGAGTCAGGCGCAACTCCACTGGCTGGATCACGCGCTTCCGACCGCCCTCAACTGCGGGGCTGGGCTGGTCAAAGGAGGGTTCGGCGATCTGTTCGCGCTCCAGCGTTGCCAGGTAGGCAGGGTACTGGATCGTCTCGCTGCTAGTGGTCTCTTGTGCTGTGGCTTGCTTCCCACGCCCGCTGCGTGGCCGACGGTTGCGGAGGTTGGCTTCAGCTTCTTCATCCATAGCTGCTGCGCTGGCGGTGGCTTCAGGCTCTACAACCGGTTGCGGTTGGTCGTCGGCGGTGGCGAAGCGGGTAGGCTGAACAGCCGCCACCTCGCGCAACTCAGCCAGCGATGCGTCGGCCCGCTCGAAAGCGTCGGCCAGCGCACCCATCTCCACCCAGTCCGCCGAGGAGGCGACTACCGTACTGCCCTCCTCCTCTGCTGTGATCTTCAGCGCATCATCCTGGTTGAAGGCGGCCTCGATTTCGTCGGCAAAGGGGTGACTGAACAGAGCGGTGATCTGCTCATTAGTGGGGCTGGCGAACTGGTCGGCTACCATGCCGAACGGCTCTGGTAGGCCGGGAGTTTCATCTTCCATGGGGGCTAGCTGGCCTTCAAGGGTTGGGCGCAGGGTTGGCTCATCCGCCTCAGCAACCTCCACCTGGGCCGCCACGTTCATGAACTCAAGCCAGGGGCCATGCAACCCCTCGTCGGTCACGCCGTAGTAGATGTGCATGGTGCTGTCGGGGTCGCGCTGGGCGAGATCGTAGCGGCGCGCTCCGTTGCGGCTGGTACTGCGCCAGATGCCGATCTGCCCACCACTCTCCCCGAACGGCTCGCGCCACTCGATCTGCTCTAGCTTCGGCTCATCGTGTTCGCGCTGGGTGATCGCGTACCGCCAGAGACGGCGGGCCGAGTGGCGGCTGACATTATGAACAAGATTGCCATTGCGGAGGTCTTTCATCGTGTGGTGCGTGTTGCCACCATCACGCTCGACCGTCTCGACGATCTCCACGCCGGTGCGGGGCGGAGCGATGCGGCCATCAGCCTCCACGCTCATGTCCAGCGGCAGTTCGGCAGAGGCGGCAGCCGGGTTCTGCTCGGCTGCGGCCAGGGTGGTCGCTTCAGCGGCAGGCATGGTTCCGCTCAAGTCAGCGGCTAGCGAAGCAACCTCAGAGGGCATCGCCAGGCCCGCGCTATCCACAGCGGCCTCACCATCACCGATCAGCTCGCTCGTTAGCGCGGGGGCATTGCTGCGACGGCTACGGCTACGGCGGTTACGGTTGCGGGCATCACCCGTGGTCGCTTGCTCCTCCCGCGCCTCGGCGGGGGCCACCTGCGGATCACCCTCGTTGACGCTGATCATTGCCTCGGCCAGTGCTAGCTCAATCGGCGGCTGTTTGACTGGCACCACCGGGGCGACCGCTTCTGGGCGGGTAAAGCTAGAGCCAGGCGGGATGTAGGCGGCCCCGTACATGGCGCGGGCCGCCCGCCGCTCCTCGCGGTCAAGACGGGCGTTCCGCAGAGCAGTACTTTCGCCCTCGACCAACGGTTGGGCTGGGCTGGCGGTGGAGACAGCGGGTTGCTGTGGTGCCGGTCGCTGGCTGACAGGCTGGCTACTGGCAGGCTGGCCGCTGGCGGGCTGGGCCGCTCGCTGACCGCTGGCAGGCCGCTGATTGAAGGCTGGCCGCTGGGTGCTGATGGGCGGGCTAGCGGTGGGTTGGCTAGTGAGAGGCTGCCCAACCGTGGGGCTGGTAGGAGCAGTTGGGGCAACCGGCTGGCTGCTAACGGTTGGCTCTGGGCGCGTCAGCCGTTCACGCTCCCGAAGCTCGCGCCGCTCCTGGAAGGTGAGGCGCGGGGCAAGGGGCTGTGCTAGTGGCTCGTTCTGCTGGGCAGCAACGGGCTGCATGGTCGGCGGCTGCGTGGTCGGCGGCTGTGTGGTCGGACGGGGCGGTGGCTGGCTGCTGGTGGTCAGGGCAGGCAGGGTTGCGCCCGCTTCAGTCAGGGCATCGCGCACAAGCTGCACGATCTCGTCACGAGCGGCCAGGCTGGTCTCGCCCTCCTGCCGAATGTAGATTTGGCTGTTGTCAATGGCATAGGGCCGCTCTGCGCCCTTCGGCACGTTGACGAGGACGATGCTCTTACCCTCACTAGTCCGCACGTCTAGCGTCACCTTGAGCAGCGGGTAGATGTTGCGCTGGATTTCAGAGCGCATCGTCTCGATCACCTCGACCGGACTCTCTACCCCATAAGCGGGTGTATTGCTATCAGGGGCTACGCCGAGGAAGACGGTGCCACCGTTGGTGTTGGCGAAGGCGGCCAGGTCGCGCAGGATGTGGTGCGCGCTCTGGCGGCGCAGGGGTAGCCGCTCGTGGAACGACTGCACTAGATTGTTGCCCAGCACGCGGGCCTGGCGCACCACGTCGATCTGAGGTTCGGTGAAGGGGCGGCTGGGGCGGCAGCGGGTGAACTCGTTGCTGGCGAACATCTCCTTGAGGGCGCGGAAGCTCTGCTCTGGCAGCAACACCTCCGTCGTGCGGTCGCCAGTACCGAGCGAGTGTGCCTTCTCGTCTGGGTCGCGGTAGGCGCGGTGCGAGTCGGAACTCTGGATGCAGAACATCCGGCGCGGGTACTCTGGCTTGCTGCCATTGAAGAAGTTGGCCGAGTTGCGGCGGTCGGCACTGTCCAGGTCGGTCACTTCAAGGGCGGCAAGGTTGGGGTCTTGGGTAAACGAAATCTTGGTCTGCCCACCAAAGTTGAGGCCGCGCATCATCACCCCGTTGGAGGAGTTAGCGTGCGCCCCGATGCAGATGCCACCCGCTTCGGCCACCGTGCGGTAGACGGTCAGCACGTCGGTGGTCGCCCCCACTTCGGGGCTGCCGAGCAACATCTTTTCCTCGCTAATGCCCATAGACATGAGGACGTATTCGATGCGGCGGATCGACATACTGGGGGGGAAGATGCAGAGGATATGGAAGCCAAAGGTTGCGCTGAACTCGAAGCCAGGCAGCACGAGTATCTTGGCGAAGATGCGGCGGTACTCGCCGAGGCGGTGCTTCTCATCCGGGGTGCTGCGCCCATCGCGCTCTAGCCGCTCCAGGTCTTCGCGTTCGCGCTGGATGTCGGCGTAGGCAGCGATAGTATTGTGGTCGGTGATTGCCAGGATGTCCACGCCGCGCTCCTCAGCCTTCTGCAAGATTTGCAGATAGCTGGTTTCGGGCTGCTGGTAGCAGACGGTAGAGCGGGGGGTGTGGCAGTGCAAATCCATGCGGTACCAGTGGTAGCCGGGGTGCAACTCCTCCTCGCGGGCGCGGGCGGCCTGCTCGTCGCGCATCTGCTGGACCGTATAGCTGCTGCTTACGCTGACCTCATCCATTTCGGGGCGGCGGCGCAAGCGATCCTGCAAGGGGTTGCGGCGGGTGGTGACCAGGTTGCTGCGTTGGTGTTGGGGGCGGCTGCTGCGCTCGGCGTAGCTGCTGCGTTCGGGTGGTAGGCTAGCCCGCTGATCGGGTTGGGGGTCGGCACTGCGGCGGCTCAACTTCTCTGGGGGTAGGTCGAGGCGGCGGCCAGTGGGTTGATTCCCACGGCTGCCGTTCTGGGACTGATTGTTGTTTGGCATCTTAACTGTAGCTCTCTTATCTGCGCCCCCCCGCCGCTGCTGCACGGGCAAAGGGCCGCTGTGCAACAGGTGGTGGGTTTTGTGGGCTGCTATGTGGCTGGTGCGGCTTCAGTTGCTCTGAGCTTCCAGCACGTCGGTTTGGTCAATATTGGTTGGGCTGGCAATCAGCGACTCGCTGGCAGGCACTTCAAGGATATGTGGCAGGCTGCCACCTTCGCCCTGGCTCAACAGTTCAAGGGGGAACTGGAAGGCAGCGGCGATCACCTCGTCCATACTTTCAACCCAGATAAACTCTAGCTCCTGGCGCACGATGCGCGGTATCTCTGGCAGGTCGCGCTCGTTCTGGTGGGGGGCGATCACCCGCTTGATCCCAGCCCGATGAGCGGCGGTTGCCTTCTCGCGCAGGCCGCCAATCGGCAGCACCCGCCCGCGCAGGGTAATCTCGCCGGTCATACCCGTGTCACCACGCACAGGTTGGCGGGTGAGGGCGGAGATGAGGGCGGTAGCAATAGCGATCCCGGCGGAGGGGCCATCCTTTGGCACCGCCCCTTCGGGGAAGTGGATGTGCAGGTCTAGCTTCTCCTGAAAGTTTGGCTCGATCTTCAGTTGGGCAGCGCGGGAGCGCACGTAGCTGAGGGCGGCCCGTGCCGACTCCTGCATCACATCGCCCAGCCGCCCAGTGATCAGCAAGCTACCATGACCAGGCATGGTCGCCACCTCAACCGGCAGCACTGCGCCGCCCGCTTCGGTGTAGGCCAGCCCGCTGACAACCCCGATCTGGTTCATCTGGGTCATCACCTTGTCCTCGGCGTAGCGGGCCAGGCCGAGGTACTCCTCCAGGTTGGTGAGGGTGATCCGCACGCGGGTGGTGCGCCCCTCAACCATGCGCCGGGCTGCTTTGCGGCAGATCGCCGCCAGCTTGCGGGCGAGGTCGCGCACACCGGCCTCATGGGTGTAATGTCGAATGATCGCCCGGTAAACCTTCTCCGGTATTTCGATGTAGCCCGCCTTCAAGCCATGCGCTTCAAGTTCGCGGCTCATCAGGTAGCGGCGGGCAATCTGCAACTTCTCCTCCTCACTGTAGCCGCTCAACTCGATGATCTCCATCCGGTCGCGCAGGGGGCGGGGGATGTCGGCCAGCACGTTGGCAGTACAGATGAACAGCACCTGCGACAGGTCGAAGGGGATGTCAAGGTAGTGGTCAACAAAAGTGTTGTTCTGGGCAGGATCAAGCACTTCTAGCATAGCAGCGGTTGGGTCGCCCTTGTAGTCGCTGCTCATCTTATCGATCTCATCAAGCAGCACGACTGGATTGAGCGTACCTGCTGTCTTGATGCCCTGGATGATCCGCCCAGGCATTGCCCCAATGTAGGTACGGCGGTGGCCGCGCACCTCTGCCTCGTCGCGCACCCCACCGAGGCTGATCCGCACAAACTTGCGGTCTAGACTACGGGCGATGCTCTGGCCCAGGCTGGTCTTACCTACCCCCGGCGGGCCAGCGAAGCAAAGTATCTGCGCGCTGCCCTTGTGGTTGCCGAGGGCGACCAGTTGGCGCACGGCCAGGTATTCGAGGATACGCTCCTTCACCTTGTCCAACCCGTAATGATCCTCATCCAGCACCTGTTTGGCAAAGGCCATGTTCAGCTTATCGGTCGTGTGCTGCTGCCAGGGGAGAGCCAGCACCCAATCCACGTAGTTGCGGATCACCGCCGCTTCGGGACTGGCAGCAGTGACCCGCTCCAGGCGGCCCAACTCCTTGAGCATCTTGGCCGCCACCTCCTCTGGCAAGCCGAGGGCGACCACTTTCTGGCGCAGGTCGGCGATCTCATTACCCCCTTCGCCCGCCAGTTCGTCGTGGATCACCTTCAACTGCTCGCGCAGGTAGAACTCGCGCTGGTTCTTGTCGATCTGCTGGCGCACTTTGCTACGGATACGCTCGTCGATCTGCAAAACTTCCAGTTCGCTGACCAGGAACACGCCGACCGCTTCCAGCCGCTCATAACTGTCGGCGATCTCCAACAACTGCTGCCGCTTGTCCACCTGACTTATTACGTGGGCGGCGATCAGGTCGGCCAGATGGCCGGGGTTGTGGATGCCTTGTGCCACGCCCAGCACGTCCGCTGGGATACGCTGGTTGAGGTGGAGATAGTCACTAAAGAGGTCTAGAACGTGACGGCTCAACGCCTCGGTAACAGAACCCTGGCTACCACGCTCGGCCACTTCGCGCACTGTGACGCTGTAGAGGTAGTCGGTGGTGGTGAAGTGGACTGCTTGCACGCGGCGAAGCCCTTCGATGGTCACCTGATAATGACCGTCGGGCTGGCGACTGTGCTGGACAACTTCGGCGATGATCCCAGTCTGGTAGAGGTCTTCTGCCCGTGGCTCCTCGCGGGTGAGGTCGCGCTGGGTCAGCACCAGCAGCCGCGCATTACCCGCCAAAGCCTGTTCTAGTGCCTTGACCGAGCGTAGCCGCCCAACTACCAGGCTAACGGAGGTGCGAGGGAAGATCACCACGTTTTTGAGGGGGAGCAGTGGGTAGTCAACTTCACCCGGATGCTGGTAGGCATCTGCCTTAATTGTTGGGTCGCTCATCGTTCTTGTCCTAAGTGCCAGCCTGCCAGGTAGACCGCTTTCAGCAGGTCTGGCCTTATTATACCACACTCTAGCGAAAGCGTCCATTAGTAGGTGCTACTCATCGTTTTGCAGCAAGCAGCGGCCTGTGTCCAGCGCACAAGCAAGTGGCAGTTGGTCAGCGCAGTTGGGTTTGAGTTCAGCAGATTGGATGCTTATAGCTCCACAGCCTAGCGGTTGAGTCAGGCGGCTGGCTGCGCCCAGCAATACTGATCACCGGCGCAAGCTAGCAGTTCTAGTTCACAGCTAGCGAGGTACGCTGGCTACTTCGCCCGTCGTTGCCGCTGACGCAGCCAGGCGATTACACCGTGCTTTGGCGAGAGGGTGATTACGATGAAGAAGACCAGGGTTGCTAGCAAGACTATCGCCCCACCCGCCGCGATCTTGACGTAGAAGCTGAAGTAGAGGCCGACCAGCCCCTCTACCGCCCCGATTACCCCAGCCAGGCCCATCATCACTGGCAGGCGGTCAGTCAGCAACCGCGCCGTTGCTGCGGGCGTGATCAGCATCGCCAGCACCAGGATGTTGCCCAGAGCTTGCAGGCTCGTGACTACCGCCAGGGCGATCAGCACGATCAGCCCCAGGTCGATCAGTCCTAGCCTGAAGCCCATTGCTGCCGCCATGCCCCGGTCGAAGCTGGTGATCAGGAATTGCTTGTAGAATAGGAAGACGATGCCCAACACCACCGCCCCTGCAATCAACGTGGTGTAGATGTCGCTTTCGCTGACCCCCAGCACGTTGCCGATCAGGATCGTGGTCAGGCTCGAAGTGTAGTTGCGCTGGCTACTGAGTAGCACGATGCCTAGGGCGAACGATCCCGCAAACAAGATGCCAATGGAGGTATCCTCGCTGATGCGCTGGCTCTGGGTCAGCAGGCTGATGATCAGCCCGATCACCACTGCCGCCAGCAGCCCACCGAGGAAGACCGACTGGCCCAGCAGGTAGGCGATCACCACGCCAGGCAGGATGCCATGCGAGAAAGCGTCACCGAGGAAGGAGAGGCCGCGCAGCACGACGTAGCAGCCTACTACCCCACAGATCAGGCCGACCAGGGCGACTTCGATCAGCCCGTTCCGCATGAAAGCGTAGTTTAGCGGGTTGCCCAGGCAGTTGCCCACCCCGCCTGCGCTCATGCACTGCTGAAAAGCGTCAAACACGCGGTTCTCCCTCTGGCTTCGTTGGCAGGGTCAAGGGGCCATTCGCGCCGATGATTATGTCCTGATGCCCAGCGTGCAATAGGGTGCCGCCGTAGGTGCGGGCCAGCGTCTCTGGGGTAAACACCGCCGCAGCCGGGCCGTAAGCGATCACCGTGCGGTTGATGCAACACAACTCGTCGCAGAGGCGGGCGGCAGTCTCCAGGTCATGGGTCGCCATCAATACCGTCCCGCCACTCTGGCGAAAGTCGGTCAACAGGTTGAGGATCGTCTCCTGGGTGCTGCTGTCCACCCCATTGAGTGGCTCATCCAACACCAGGATGCGCCCTTGCTGCACCAGAGCGCGGGCCAGGAAGACGCGCTGCTGTTGGCCGCCCGACAACTGGCTGATCTGGCTGTGGCGGAGGTCGTACATCCCCACCTGCTCTAGGGCAAAAGCGGTTAGCTTCCTGTCCTGCCCAGAGGGTCGGGCCAGCAGCCCCAACCTGCCGTAGCTGCCCATCAAGGTCACATCCTCAACTGTCACCGGGAAGTCCCAGCGCACCTCCTCCCGCTGCGGCACGTAGGCCAGCAGCTTGCGCCCCTGTGCTTGCCGCCGACCAGCAATGCTGATCTCCTGGGCCTGGTGCGGCACCACACCGAGGATCGCCTTGAGCAAGGTGGACTTGCCCGCGCCATTCGGCCCGATCACCCCGACCAGATTGCCCCAGCCAACAGCTAGATCGACATCATGCAGGGCGACGTTTTCGCCGTAGCGCACGTTGAGGCCGCGCACATAGAGGGCGCAGTCCGCAGGGAGAGGTGATTTCGCTTGTTCAGCATCTTGCAGCATAAGTAGTTCGCCTGTCTAAGCCAGTTTGGGTTGCGACCCTGTTATTGATACAGGGTATCTTATCGGGGCCAAGAGAAAATCAGCACGGGCCTGGCCTGCCGACTAAGGGCAGTATAGCAACTAGCCAGCCCGCTGTCAACTAGCGTATCAACAACGCTAACTTATTGATACTAACTAGCACAACTGGCCTAGCAGCGACAGCGTGCGCGTTGCTCAAGCCAGGGCAGCCAGCTAGATAGCAGCCCTGTCGGTTGACAGCCGTGCTATATTAGTTAGTGGCAGGCGGCAGTGGGCAAGGAGGGTGAACAAGTGGATGCGATATTGCTACTAACCAGCGGGCGTAACTTGCTGGCGGCAGCGGTGGCCGCTCTGTCGGCGGTGGACTGGGAGACAGCGGTGGTCGCTGGCTATCGCAGCAGGGTGGATGAAGTCCCACTCTACTGGACAGTCAAGGACTACTACATCATCCTGGCCCGCAATGAGGAAGTTACTATAGAAGCGATCCTTAGCGTGCAAGCAGAGGCGACCACCGAGCGGTTGGCAGGGATGATCGCCGAGATGGCGGCAGCGGGTGCTGACCTGGAGCATGAGCTAGTGAATTGCTACCACAACAGCGACCTGGCCGAGGTGCAGAGCGACTACGCCGCCGCCTGCCAGCGGGCGATCAGCCTGGTCGCGCTGCTAGATACCCAGCGGCTGAATACCCCCGGCTTGCTGCCCTGGTACGACCCGGCTTGCTCGCTAGCCGACTTCCTGATCCACTTCAACTATGGGCGCAAGCGCGAATGTGCCGCCCTGATCGCCAACTTTGCCGCTGGTTTTCGGCCTGGGCGCATTTGACAAAGAATTAGCCCTATGCTATAATACATCCGTTGCCGACGCAAGTTTATATGAGGTCGTCCAGCGCAATCCAAAAACCGACATACGCCTGTAGCTCAATTGGCAGAGTGGCGGTCTCCAAAACCGTAGGTTGGGGGTTCGAGTCCCTCCAGGCGTGCCAGGCACTATATCTGTTATTGTAGGGGGCGCACCTTGCTGCCCCCTACGTTTTCACCTCAAGCAAGGAGTATAAACCGAGGATGGCTACAGTGGACACACCAAAACCGGTCAACAGCGTGCGCCAGCAGCGGCAGCCAGAGCAGCCCAAGCAGCCGGAGCAGAAAGTCAAGAGCGTCTGGTCGCGCATCGGCGACCGTTGGCGTGATGTGCTATCTGAGATTCAGAAGATCACCTGGCCCAGCCCACAGGAAACCCGCAACCTGACCATCGTGGTGATGGGCATCTCTGCCGCTGTCGGCATCGTGCTTTCATTGATCGATGGCGGTCTCACCCTGATCATCAGCCAGTTCGGTAAGTAACCCCTCGCCGAAAGAAGCCCCCGCTATGGACTCCCAATCTTACAAATCTACCTTCCAGCCCCCCAGGGGCGACGACCGGCCCGAATCTGGGCGGCACTGGTTTGTGATCCACACCTATTCTGGCTACGAAAACAAGGTCAAGAAGAACCTTGAACACCGCATCCAGGCTCTCGACATGACCGACCGTATCTTTCAGGTAGTAGTGCCGACCGAAAACGAGGTGGAGATCAAGGACGGGCAACGCCGCAGTGTGCAGCGCAAAGTCTACCCCGGCTATGTGATGGTTGAGATGGTGATGAGCGATGAGTCGTGGTATGTGGTGCGTAACACCCCCGGTGTGACCAGCTTCGTCGGCATGGGCAACAAGCCAGTGCCGCTGGAGCAACCAGAGGTGGACAAAATCCTCAACTCGATCAAGGCCGAGGCTGCGCCGAAGGTGAAGACTGCCTTCGCCCCAGGTATGTCGGTCAAGGTCATCGACGGGCCGTTTGCCGACATGGAAGGCACGATTGACGCAGTGATGACCGACAAGCAGCAGGTGCGCGTGCTGATCTCCATCTTCGGACGCGAGACCCCCACCACGCTCGACTTCCTGCAAGTTAAGCGCAACGATCCCTACAGTGGTGACGAGGGCGGCTCTGCCCACACCGTGCGCGGGGGCAAGTAAGCAGTTCTCAACCGTTCTAACAAAGGGGAGTGTGCGGTCCGCCGGGCCGCACACGTCATGTTAAATCTCAAGCGTGTGGCGCGTCACCCTATGCGCCAAAGGAGTCAAGATCACGTGTCTAAGAAAGTAAGAGCTGTCGTCAAGCTGCAACTGAACGCTGGCAAGGCAACCCCGGCCCCCCGGTCGGCTCCACCCTCGGTGGTTACGGTATTGCCCTCGTCAACTTCGTCAAGGAGTACAACGAGCGCACTGCCGCCAACATCGGTTCGATCATCCCGGTCGAAATCACGATCTACGAGGATCGCTCCTACAGCTTCATCACCAAGATGCCGCCAGTAGCCGACCTGCTGCGTAAGGCTGCCAAAGTAGAACATGGTTCGGGTAAGCCTAACCTGGAGAAGGTAGGCCGCATCAGCCGCAAGCAGTTGCGGGAGATCGCCGAAACCAAGATGAAGGACCTCAACGCCTACGACGTAGACGCTGCCGAGCGCATCATCGAAGGCACCGCCCGCAGCATGGGTATTGATGTTACCCGCTAACTAGCCTCCCTGCTCCCAGCGAAGCAAGTTAGCATTAGAGGCGCAGAGTATGCGCCAGCAGTGGGAGGGCTGACAACCAGCCCGCTACCATAACCACACAAGGAGAAGACCATGGCAAAGCACGGCAAGAAGTATAACGCTGCCGCCCTGATGCTTGAAGAAGACAAGCTCTATACCATTCAGGAAGCGGCTGAACTGCTGAAGAAGACCTCGTTCACCAAGTTCGATGGTACCATCGAAGTACATATGCGCCTCGGTATTGACCCGCGCCATGCTGACCAGCTTGTGCGTGGCACAGCGGTACTGCCACATGGCACCGGCAAGAAGGTTCGTATCCTGGTCTTCACCCAGGGCGAAGGTGAGCGCATCGCCCGCGAAGCCGGAGCCGACGTAGTTGGCGGTGACGAGGTGATCACCAGGATTGAGAAAGAAGACTTCCTGGACTTCGACATTGCCATTGCCACAGCCGACATGATGGGCAAGGTCGGTAAGCTGGGCAAGATTCTCGGTCGGCGCGGCCTAATGCCCTCGCCCAAGAGCGGCACTATCGTGCAGACCCCTGGCGACTTGCCACGGGTGATCGGCGAAGTGCGGCGCGGTAAGATCGAGTTCCGCAACGACAAGACTGGTTTGATCCACGTTGGCGTAGGCAAGATCAGCTTTGACAACAGCCAGATTACCGAAAACATCCTTGCTATCGTCGATGCGGTCAACAAGGCAAAGCCAAGCGGCGCAAAGGGTGCCTACGTGCGGAGCATCACCGTTGCCAGCACGATGGGGCCGGGCATCCCGCTGGATGTAACCCCCACCCTGGCCGCCTCCAGTGGTGCGTCCAGCTAGTCACCAACGAGCCTGAAACGAAACCTCCTGAACCTTATGGCTCAGGAGGTTTTTGTTGGCTCGCTACTAGAGGCTGCGACGGGTGGGAAGACGGGCGGCCCTTCCCAGCGGAAGCGGCCCAGGTCTATATAGCCACGCTCACCAAACTCTACGCCTTCTTCTTCAAGCAGCAGCCGTTGCAAATCGGCAGAGTGCGTTTGGCAGGAGGTAGAGATGCGGCCCGCTGCGTTGATGATCCGCTGCCAGGGTACATCCGTGCCAGCGGGCAGGTCGTGCAGCACCCAACCAACCATGCGGGCGTGGCGAGGGTAGCCGAGGTAGGCGGCAATCTGGCCGTAGCTAGCGACTTTGCCCAGCGGTACCTGCCGCACCAGCCCACGCACTGCCTCCCAGAAACCTACCAAGGGCAAGGGCTAACTCCTCAACTTCGCGACTGCGGGCAGTGCGGGCAGGAGCGGGGCGATCATCAGCCACCACCTGCACGGGGGTAGGGCGCGGCGGGTTAGCGGCACGGAAGCTCTCGCCTGCGGGCAACATCTGCGTCTGCCCGCTCTGCCCATCGCCCAGTAGCCGCATATCCTCGTTGTGTACCTGGCTAGTCATCATCTCTGGGCTGGCAAAGATGATGCGCGCCTGCGGGTTGTTCTTCACCACTTCCTTCATCGTCTCGATGTAGTGCCACTGGATCAGTTGCTCCGGGGTGTTGAGGCCGAGGATTTGGGCGTTCTGCCGCTCACTCTCTGCCTCGATCTCGCGCAGGCGGGCTTGCCGCTTAGCCTTGCCCTCGAAGCTGGAGATTTCGCGGGTGGCATCGCTGAACTTGACGTTGATCAGGTTCACGTCGTCCACATAGACCCCCCAGTGGTTGGCCCGGTCGTTCAGTTCGCTACGCACCCGCTCCGACAGCTCGTGTATCCAGTTGTCCGAGTCGATGATGCTAGCCTTGAAGTCCAGACCGGCTACGATCTCGGTGACAGCCGCCAAAGCCTCCTCGTGGGTTATCTTCTGCCAATCCTCTACCGTGTAGATAGCCCGATAGACAGCCTCTTTGGAGGGGATCAGGTAGGGGCTGCTGGGGTCGCGCATGATTTGGAAGTGGACACTCATGCCGAAAGTGACGGGCGCGAAGTTGCGCGTGTTGAGTACCACTTCGGGGATATCAAAGTGAACCTGGTGCAGCTTGATCGCTTCACCGCGCACTGTCTCCATCATCGGCAACATATAATGGCGGCCCGGCTTGAGCATCCGGAAGAAGCGTCCGTCCAGTTCGGTCAGCACTACCGTGCCTTCCTTGACGATCACGATGCTCTTTAGCACCGAGTAGACGACAGCGAGTAGGACGACAGCGATCAGCAAAACAACCAGGCAGCCTGGCAGATTGTCCATAACCTCAACCCCCTCTAAGCAACCCTGGCTGTTCTAGCCAGCCAGTATCTTTCCACGATTGTGACCATTATAGCGCAGGTTGCTTCATTATGTCAACAGAGCATGGCGCAAAGTGGGCTGCTCTTTCGCTGCTCGCTTCAAAGCCGCGCGGCCAGCTTGAAGGGGTCAGAGGAGACTACACTCTGGGCGAACAGTTCCATTGCCCCGATGTCGGCGGTCTGGTTGAGCGGATCGCCCCGGTCTACCAGGCGGACGATGGCGGGAAAGTCTGTCCAGGTGTCGCCGTCCACCAGTTGGTTGGGCGGCAGATAGGCTGCTACGTTGAAACTGCTGACCCCCAGGCTGCGGTAGACGCTGAGGACGCGGTAGATGGCAGCGGCCATGTTCTCGTCCAGGGCAGCACCGAGCAGCCAGACCTCCTTCTCCTTGACTGGGGTGAGCGAAACGAAGGCTGTGATCCCCCCTGCCAAAGCCTTAGCCAGCCCCAGGGCAGTGTGGATGCTTACGAGGTCGGCAAAGTAACTCTGCCCATGCTGTTGGCGGTACTGGTGGGCGGCGCGGCGCAGTTGCTCTACCTTCGCGTAAGGAAAGTCGCTGGTCACGGTCATCTGGGTGTGACCGTGCAGGATGCTGGCCCCGCTCTTCCAGAGACAGTTCCACATGAAGAAGAAGTAGCGGGCGCGAGCGTCGGCAGCCATTGCCATTGCCCCCCAGCGTTGGGCGGTCGCCAGTGCGTCTGCAATGCTCTCGCTGGTGAAAGCGAGGGGGTTGTACTCGTCGAAGATCAGCACGCCGTGGAAGCCGTCGTACTTGGCGACGTTACTGGCGGTGATGCTGTGCTGGCCCTTGAGGCGACCAAACACGTCGGCAGGGGTGCCGGTCAGGGGGTCGGCGAAGGTATCTTCCGCCCGGCCCGCCACGATCCGGGCCTCCAGATCGCTGCTCGTCCGCGCCTCCATTGGGCGGCTGGCCCGCAACTCGTTGAACAGCGCACCCTCGAAGGTGACGACGTTTGTTACTTTGACGATGCGCTGCTCCTCCACCCGGCCCAGGCTGCCAAACTGCCGCTCAATCCAGGCGTACATCTCTGGCGGCGGCACAGCATGGCCCACTGTCGTGCTAATCTGGTAGATGCGCCGTACTATCGCCCGCGTCTCACGGGGCAAGGCAGCAACTAGCACCTCCAGGTTGACGATATTATCCTCCATACACCCTCCTGTCCCTGGCACCTGACGGCCAAAGCTGTCTGCTTCAGCTTGCCTTCTTGAAGGCCACCGCTTTGGTGTAGAGGTCTATGTACTTGCGTGCGCTGGCGGCCCAAGAGTAATCGGCCTGCATATCGCGGGTCATCAGCTTGCGCCAGGTGTCCTTGTAGCGGTAGTTTTCGAGGGCGCGCACGATAGTGGCGTAGAGGGCCATTGGCTCATAGGGCTGGAAGGAAAAGCCATTGCCTTCGCCGCTGGTCGGGTCGAAGTCGGTCACGGTGTCAGCGAGGCCACCAGTCTGGCGCACGACTGGGATCGAGCCGTAGCGCATGGCGATCAGTTGGCCCAGGCCGCACGGTTCAAAGCGCGAGGGCATGAGGAAGATGTCGCTGCCCGCGTATATCTTCTGGGCGAGGCTGGCGTTGAAGGTAAGGAAGACGGCGGCCTTGCCAGGGTAGCGGGCGGCGATCTTGCCGAACATCTCGTGATAATACTGGTCGCCCGTGCCGAGCAGCACCAGTTGCACGTTGAGCAGGTTCATCAGCGGGTCAACCACCGGGGCTAGGATGTCGAAGCCCTTCTGGTTTGCCAGCCGCGAAATCAGGCCGATCACCGGCACATCAGGGTCGGGAGTGAGGTTGCCGTCGCGTTGCAGGTCGAGCTTGTTGGCGGCTCGGTCGGTCTGGTGCAACGCATCAAAGTTGGCGGCAATGTAGCTGTCGGTCTCGGGGTCCATCAGTTCGGTGTCAATGCCGTTGAGGATGCCAAAGAGGCGATCCTGCCGTTCGCGCAGCAGCGGGTCGAGCTTCTCGCCATACTCAGGGGTCAGTATCTCCTTCGCGTAGGTCTCGCTGACTGTGCTAACTACATCGGCGTAGAGGATGCCCCGGCCCATCAGGTCTACCACCCCAGCGAGGTCGGGGATTTGGGGGTAGACAAAGCCCTTCTCGGCGATGCCCGCGATCTCTAGCACGCGTTGGCCGAAAATGCCCTGGTAGGCCAGATTGTGGATGGTGTAGACGGTGGCGGTGCCTGCAAAGAAGGGGTCGTCGCGGTAGAGGGTCTTCATCCAGTTGGGGATGATCGCGGTCTGCCAGTCGTTGCAGTGGATTACGTCGGGTGACCAATCCAGCTTCTTGAGCATCTCCACGGCGGCGCGGCAAAAGAGGATGAAGCGTTCGTCATCATCCTGGTAGCTGTAGATACCCTCACGGTCGAAATAACGTTCGCTATGCACAAGATAGACGGGGATGTGGTCGCCAATCGTTCCCTGTACGATGTCTACTGTCTCCATCTGCTCGTTCATCGGCACACTGAAGGGGGGGACGGCAGGCTGGAGGTTGAACTTGGCGTTATCGATGCGGCCATACTTGGGCATAACCACCCGCACATCTACCCCCAGCTTCTGCAAGGCCAGCGGCAACGCCCCAGCTACATCGGCGAGACCGCCAACTTTGGCGAACGGTACTACCTCGGCGGCGACGATCAAAACCTTGAGCGGGCTGGCCGCCTTGCCTTCACTTTTCTTGGCTGGCACTGTCAATGGTTGCTCCTTTAGGCGCAGGGTGGACAAACTGACAAGGTGATCTTAGCACAAAGGGCCGGGCTTGGCAACCTGTGACCCAGCCTGGCAGTACGGTTACGACACAAAAAGCCCCTCCCCACAGGCTGGGGGAGGGGCTTTGCACACTAGCGGCTAACAACGGCAGCGGCGCGTGTAGGTCGAGGTGGCTGTGTTCAGCAGGCAGCATCGCCTGCCACTG
>JBBROH010000064.1:0-19706 GCA_038229595.1 Chloroflexia bacterium
ACTTTCCGCTTCGATGCCAGCTTCCTTGCCATTGTGGTCGCCATTCTTGGTACGACCATCTCCCCCTACCTGTTCTTCTGGCAGGCCAGTCAGGAGGTGGAGGAGGAGATCAGCGTGGGCCGCAAGCAACTCTGGCAGCGTGAAGGCGCGACCAACAATGAGTTGAAGTATGCAGCCTGGGATGTGAATATTGGGATGCTGCTCTCCAATGCAGTGATGTACTTCATCATCCTGGCAACTGCTACCACGCTGTTCAAGGCGGGTAAGACCGATGTGCAGACGGCGACCGACGCGGCCCAGGCACTACGCCCGCTAGCTGGTGACGCAGCCGGGTTGCTGCTGGCGGTAGGTCTGATCGGAGCGGGCTTCCTCGCGGTGCCAATCCTGACTGGCAGTGCTGCCTACGCCGTCTCCGAAGCTCTGGGCTGGCGGTTCGGCTTCGACCAGAAGGTGGCTAGGGCCAAGCAGTTCTACGCGATCATTGCCGCCTCCACCCTGATCGGGATGTTGATCAACTTCACAGGCATTGGGCAGATTGCCGCGCTGTTCTGGACAGCAGTAATCAACGGCTTCCTCGCTCCGCCGCTGCTGGTCGTGATACTGCTGGTCGCCAACAACCGTGCAGTGATGGGCAAATGGGTGAACGGCTGGTTGGTCAACCTGCTGTGCGGGGTGGCTACGCTGGTTATGTTCGCAGCAGCGATTGCGCTGGTGCTAACCTGGGGTAAGTCGTGAACGCAGCACCCGCTGGGGGCTGCGGTGCAGGGTTGGCGGCTAGCCATGCAGCTACTTGCCGCTGCCCCGCAACCTTGTACCCAACAGCCCACCAGACCAGCTAACGGTTGCTTTCGCAGGCGTTATCTGCTATAATTGGAGGTGATTAGAACATCTGTCCGATGAGCAAGCAGCGGGAGAAGAAGCGTGGCAAAGAGCGCGTACAATGGTAAGAGCAGCGGCAAGACGATCTTCGTCTGTAGCAACTGTGGCAGCGAGTCACCCAAGTGGCAGGGGCGTTGCCCCGATTGCAGCGAGTGGAATACCTTCAGCGAGGCGATTGCCCCTAGCGGCACCTGGTTGACCAAAGCGGGGACGGGCGCGAGCGTCAACAAGCCAGAGCCGATCACGGCAATCAGCAACGGCAACTTCCAGCGTACTATTGTGCCGATTGCCGAGTTCAACCGCGTGCTGGGCGGCGGCATCGTACCTGGCTCGCTCACCCTGATCGGCGGCGACCCCGGTATCGGCAAGTCTACCCTGCTGCTGCAAGTCAGCGGCCTGATCGCCGGGCTGGGCAAGGTACTCTACGTCAGTGCCGAGGAGTCGCCCCACCAGATCAAGCTGCGGGCTGACCGCCTGGGCATCGCTCCACCCGACCTCTACCTGTTGGCGGAGACCAATATTGACCAGATTATCCAGTATGTGGAGGCGATGCAGCCCGCCCTGGTGGTCATCGACTCGATCCAGACCGTCTACGTGCCAGATGTGCCGAGTGCAGCGGGCAGCGTCAGCCAGGTGCGCGAGTGTACCTCCCGCCTGATGCGAACCGGCAAGGGCAGCAACATCCCCATCTTCCTGGTCGGCCACGTGACGAAGGACGGCGCGCTGGCGGGGCCACGGGTGCTAGAACATATGGTAGACACCGTCCTCTACCTGGAAGGCGACCGCTTCCACCAGTATCGCTTGCTGCGGGGGGTGAAGAACCGCTTCGGCAGCACCAACGAGGTGGGCGTGTTCGAGATGGGCGGCGACGGCATGATCGAGGTGCCGAACCCGTCGGCGGCCTTCCTTGCCGAACGCAGCATGGGTATCCCTGGTTCGGCGGTGGCGGTGACGATGGAGGGGACGCGCCCGCTGCTGATCGAGGTGCAGGCCCTGACCAGCACCACCAGCTTCGGGATGCCCCGCCGCACCGCCAACGGTATCGACCAGAACCGCCTGCAGATGCTGATCGCCGTCCTCACCAAGCGCGTCGGCCTCGCCCTCTACAACCAGGATATCTTCATCAACGTGGTGGGCGGGATGAAGGTGGACGAACCGGCGGCAGACCTCGCGGTGGCGACGGCGATTGCCAGCAGCTTCCGCAACCAGATGGTTAACCCCGAAGCGGTCTTGATCGGCGAGATCGGCCTCAGCGGCGAACTGCGTCAGGTCAGCCAGGTGGAGCGGCGGTTGAGCGAAGCACACAAGCTGGGCTTCAGTCGCGGCTTCTACCCCATGTCGCCCAAGCCGCCCGCCCTCGGCGAGAGCTTCCTTGCCAGCGGCCTGACCAGCCTCAGCCAGTGCATCGAAGACGCGCTACTCGGCGAGCCGCAGCTTGACGAGCCGCAGGAGAACAGCGGGCGCAAGCACAAGCGCGACGAGGAGTACGAGGATTACTAGAGAGAGTAGTTTTCCCCTTTCACCACAGCCCAAAATTGGGCAGCCAAAGTAGTTGCAAAACAAGCCATTTCGGTGTTATAATAACCACACGCTCCCGTGAGACAGTTAAGGAGCGCGCCATTTGCTGTATAGCGGATGCTAAGGAGCAGTTGGCAAGGAGCAGACTGTGGCGAAGAACAGAGCAGGCAGCAAAGAGGAAGGGGCGGACAAGCCCATGAGCGAACAGACACAAACTAGCAACGAGCGACTACCGATCATCCCGACTGGGGTCGAAGGGCTAGACACGATCCTCGGTGGCGGCATCCCACGCGGTGCGCTGGTGATGGTGGTTGGTGAGCCGGGCAGTGGCAAGACTGTGCTGATGCAGCAGGTTTGCTTCCACTGGGCAAAACGTAACCACAGCGAGGGGCGCAAGCGCAAGGCGATCTACTTCAGCACCGTCACCGAGCCGCACGATAAACTGATCGCCCACACCCGGCAGTTTGGCTTCTACGAGGATGGCCTTGTGCCAGACGACCTTGAAATGCTCTCTCTGCAAGAGGCAATGCTGGTCAGCATTGATGCGGTGGTGGAGACGATCATTAGCACCGCTCGCGTGCGCCGGGCTGGGTTGGTCGTGATTGATGGCTTTCGTTCGCTCTTTTCCGTCGCGGGCAGCAGCCAGATCGCCAGCCTCGCCCTTTTCCGCCTCTCCTCCCAACTGAACATCCTCGGCTGCACCGGCTTCGTCACCTATGAGGCTAGCATAGACGTGAACCAGAGTGGGGAGATGTTGACCACTACCGATGTGGTGATCGCCGTCGGTGCTGAACGACACGGTTCGCAACTGACCCGCCGCATAGACATTCGCAAGGTGCGCGGCCAGGCGCAACTAACCGGCCTACACAGCTATGAGATCGGCAAGGACGGCTGGGAAGTCTACCCCCGCCTGGAAACGATAGTTAATAGCAGACCGGCCAACGACCAGCCCTTCGACCCCAGCATACGTCTCAAGCTGGATGGCGGCGAGATTGACCGCCTGATGGAGGGGGGCATCCCTAAAGGCTCGATCACCATGGTGGCGGGCGCACCAGGCACCGGCAAGACGCTGCTCAACCTGCACTTCCTCGCCCAGGGCATCGCCAACAACGAGCCTTGCTTGCTGCTCAACTTCGATGAGACCGAGCAACAACTGCTGGCGAAGGCAGATCGCTTCAACCTCCCCCTGCGCCAAGCGGTAGCAAGTGGTCTGCTGCGCCTGCACGCCCTGCCGCCGGTCGATCTTGAGCCAAACAAGCTAGCCACCATGATCCGCCGCGAGGTTGAGCAACACGGCATCCGCCGCATGGTGATCGACTCGTTTGACCCGATAGAGCAGACCGCCGGACGCGAGGGGCGTGGCTATTACTACGTAGCGGCCCTGGTTGCCTACCTGCGGAGCAAGGGGGTGAGCCTTACTGTCAGCAAGGACCTGGCCCGCGTCACTGGCCTCGAACTTGATCTCGGCACAACAGTCTTGGGCTTGCTCTCCGAAAACCTGATCTTGCTGCGCTATATCGAACGTGAGGGTCGCTTCTACCGTGTCCTCAACGTACTGAAGATGCGCGACAGTGACTACGAGAACGGGGTGCGTCATTTCATCATTGACCGCGAGGGTATCACAGTGCAGCCGTTGAGCCAGAGCATTATAGAAGATAGCAGCACGAGAGTGATGGCCCAGCCAGCTTAAGGCAGCTATTTCCCTTTAGCGATGAAGTAAAGGCAAATATCTGGTGGTGGCAGAGAACTTGCTTTTGCAGAACGACAGTTAGCTCCCTAGCCCCACCCGCAGATAGCGGCGATCATGGGTACGAGGTTCGCACACACCAGTTGCCAACTGGCAATCCAGTGACCTCGGTAGGGAATGAAGGGGTTCAGATTAGATGGAGCGTACCAGTTTGCCCAGCGGCTGCCAGGCAGAAGTAGTGCCAGCCCTTAATCTGACGGTAGGAGCAGACAAGGTGGCTAAAGTTCTGGTCGTTGATGATGAGAAGCCGATAGTTGACCTGCTATGTGAATTGGTCGAAGACTACGGTCATCAAGCACTGAAGGCATACAACGGGCGTGATGCCCTAGAGGTTGCCTGCCGCGAGGTGCCAGTGCTAATCATCTCCGACCTGATGATGCCGCTACTGGATGGCTTCGACCTGCTGACCGCCATTCGGGCTGAGCCTGCGCTGAAGAACACGATCTTCGTGATGATGAGCGCGGCCTTCATCAACGACGTGATGAAGCGCGAACCGAAGGCCGACCGCTACCTTGCCAAGCCGTTCGACCTCGATACCCTCGACGCACTGATCGGCACCCTGAATGGCACCGCCCCGGATGTGCATTAGGCGGCTACTGCTGGTCATCCCCTTGCTGCTGCTAGCCGCCTGTGATGGGGCAGCAGCCAGCACCCCCACCGCTGGCCCAGCCGCCAGCAGCCCACCACCCGCCAGCGCAACCAGCCTGCTGCCTGCTAGCCCAGGCCCACAGCTTGACCAGGGGGAGGTGATCAGGCTAGCGAAGGCCGCCGCCGACCAGCTACCCTCACCACCCCGCATCTACGAGCGCGATAGTAGCAGGGCGCAGGACTGGCCGGGGCAGGCGGGTTCGCTGCCTGCCAGCCTCGATATCTGCGGGGCGATGATGGCCGCCGAAGACAACCTCGGCTGCACGCCGCCGCTCACCCTCACCCTCAGCCTCAACAGCACCGACGGTACCACCATCGTCACCTTCCAGAGCGACTGGCAGAGTGCGGCGGGGCCGAAGACCCACAGTTGGCAGTTCAGCGTGCAGCGCAGCCGCCGCAAGGCTACCTTCCTCAAGGAGGAGGGCGATCCCCTGCCGGTGCTGCCGCTCTTAGCCGGCGGTTGGTTGATAGCTGGGCTAAACCAGCCGCCAGCAGCTTCGCCGCCTTCGTCGCGTAGGGGTAGTCCTCAATCGCAAACTGCTGCTTCGCGCCGATGGTGGCGAGGTGTTGCTTGAAGGGGGCGTGGCCCATCAGCGGGTAGATGCGCTCCAGGGCGGCGGCGGCGGCGTAGAGGGCATGGGCGGCTTCGCTACGCCCATTATTGGCAGCCACCTTGCCCGCAATGTACAGCTTCTTTGCCTTCGCCGCCCGCAGAGCCAGCACCAACTCAAGGTCTATGCGGTACTCGTCCCCTGCGCGCAGCAGCATGAGCGGCACGTTTAGCTGCGGCCAGCCGCTTTCGTCGCCTGCCGCTGCCAGGCTGAGGGCGATGCTGTCGCCTTGCATTGTAAGCTCTAGCGGCTGATCGAGCAGCCGTCGCCAGCCACACTGTTGGGCGTAGGCAGCCATTGCAGTCAGCCAATCGCTCCGCAGGCCGCCGCTGTCGTTGTCCAACAGTTGCAAGACGGTGGCTGGGGTAAAGAAGTGGTCGCCAATGCCGACCGCCCGCGCCAGCACTGCATGGTGTTCGACGTAGAGGGTGGCAGCGAGCAGCAGGCGGGTGCCGTCGCTGACCAGCAACCAGGCGCAGGCGAACTGGCCCGCCAGCAGGCAGGCGACGAACTGGCGAGCCGGTTCGAGGATGGCGGGGTCTAGCACGCTAGCGGCTAGCGACCAGGGTCAGGGCTTCGGCCAACTCCTGTTCGCGCTGGCCGACCACGTCGATCTCCTCTGGGTCTTCGCGTGCGCCCTCAAGGGCCAGTTTGCTGGTGGTGAACTTGACTGACACTGGGTAGTCACCGTTAAAGCAGGCCATGCAGTGGGTATTGCGTGGCAGGCCGACCGCCCGTTGCAGCCCAGGGATGCTGAGGTAGCCGAGGGTGTCGGCCCCGATGTGCTGGCGAATCTGGTCTACCGTCATGTTGGCGGCGATCAGTTCCTTGCGGGTAGCGGTATCTACGCCGAGGTAACAGGGGTTGAGCATGGCGGGCGAGTGGATACGCACGTGTATCTCTTTCGCACCCGCTTTACGTAGCAGGGCGACGATGGGCGGCGTGGTGGTGCCGCGCACGATGCTATCATCCACCACCACCACCCGCTTGCCGCGCAGCACCTCTGGCAGGGTGTTGAACTTGAGGGCCACCCCCTGGCTGCGTAGCTGCTGGTTGGGCTGGATGAAGGTGCGGCCAATATAGCGGTTCTTGACCAGCCCCTCGGCGAAGGGGATACCCGCCTCCTGGGCGAAGCCGATGGCAGCGGGCCATGCGCTGTCTGGCACGGGGATCACCACGTCAGCCGCGACCGGGTGTTCCTGGGCAAGGATGCGGCCCATCTGCTGGCGCACCATGTAGACCGACTTGCCGTTGATCACGCTGTCTGGGCGGGCAAAGTAGATGTACTCAAAGGAGCAGAGGGCTTTGCGCTCCACGCGCAGCAGCGAGTCGCTGTGCAGGCCGTCCGCGTCGAGGATCAGGATTTCGCCGGGGTCAACCTCGCGCTCGGTCTCTGCGCCGACCGTTTGCAAGGCACAAGACTCGCTAGCGACTACCCAGCCCTCCCCTAGCCTGCCAAAGCAGAGCGGGCGCACGCCGAGGGGGTCGCGCACGGCATAGAGGGCAGCGGGGGTGAGGATGACCAGCGAGTAGGCACCAGAGAGGCGGGGCAGGGCCGCCTTGATTTTCGCCAGCCAGCTAGCACCGGGGGTGTCTACGATCAGCTTGCCGATCACCTCGCTGTCGGTGGTGCAATCAAACTTGTAGCCCTGCTCGTCCAGTTCAGAGCGCAAGTAGTGGGCGTTGACCACGTTGCCGTTGTGGGCAATAGCCATCTCGCCCAACAGCGGGTCGTGGACGACGAGCGGTTGGGCGTTGGCGACCACGCTGCTGCCGGTGGTCGAGTAGCGGGTGTGGCCGATAGCCAGGTGGCCGCTAAGCTGCTGCAAGTCCTCCTCGCCGAAGCTCTGGGCGACCAGACCCATGTGGGTACGAACCTTAAGCTGGGGCGAGCCGTCGGTGGTGGCGATGCCCGCGCTCTCCTGGCCGCGATGTTGTAGGGCGTAGAGGCCGAAGAAGGTCAGGCGGGCCACATCAAGCTGCCGCTGCGGGTCGTAGATGCCGAACACGCCGCACTCCTCGTGCAGCTTGTCGTCGCTGCTCAACCAATCATGCTCCTCAATCACCGGCTGCTCCCTTTATTCGTCTCATAATTCACCTATGTTGTGCTGTTCGTTACTTCCTCGTCATCGCCACCTGTGGCATGGTCGCGGTACGACCGCCATTGTTGCAGACCCGTTGCCCGGTTGTTGCTATCAAACTGGATCAGACCTCTCATGATAACCAGCTTCAATCAGCGCAGGCGCACCATAGAGTGCGCCCGCTTGCTTTGCTGCTAACTAGTTTTCTGCTTGCTCGTCCGCGTGCTGGCTGCGGTGCAAACCCGCCTGACCGCCAGCGGTGGCTTCTAGCTGGGCGGCGGCCTCCTGCACCAGCCGCCCGAAGCTAGAGTCGTTCAGGGCAAGGCCGTCGTCCTGCTGGCGGCTGTAACCCAGTTTCGGCTGGGCGACCTGGGGCATGGCGGGAGGAGGAGCGGCCTTCTTCTCGCGCGGCTTGGGGGTAAAGGGACGGTCGGGGGTGAACTTGCTGTATTTCATGGGGCTACCTTTATCTTTCCATCATCTATGATTACTGATTGTAGTTCATAATCTGCACGCTGGGGCTACGATTGCCAGTGGCCGCTAGCCGCGCCGCCTCTTTAGCCCACGCCTGACCAGCAGAGCCATGAAAGCAGGATCGTGGCTGAGAGCTACTGTCTGCTGATCGTAATAGTGTTGGTTAGCTCTGCGGCCCACGCCGGGCGGGTCAGCCATGTTCTTCATCGCTCGTGATGCTCCTCACCGCTAAGCCAACGCCAACGCCAACGCCCATGCCCAGGCTTGCAGATTAAGTGTACCACACGCGGGGGCGGGCGATCAAATATCGCCGTAGGCCTGCTGCAGGTCAGCGAGGGAGAGGTCGAGCAGGCGGCTGTCGCCCTGGGGGTCGTCGAATGAGCGCACCTGGAGGCGTGAGGCGGCGGTTACTTCGCCGATATTGTAGATCGAGATGTCGAACTCGCTGCACAGGTCTACGAGGGGGCGGAGGTCATCGTTGCTCACTTCGCAGAGGATGCGCCCGGCCCACTCGCCGAACAGCACCGAGCTAGCCGTGCAATAGTCGGACTCGTCGAACAGGTAGCCCGCCCAGACCTCTGCGCCGAGGCCGCCGCTGACGCACATTTCGCTGAGGGCGACAGCTACGCCTCCCTCGCTGCAATCGTGGCCCGCGTGGATATAGCCAGCCGCAGCGGCCTTGAGGTAGCACTTGTAGAGGTTGGCTTCGTGGGCCGCGTCGAGGGGGGCTGGCCGACCGTGAGGCTGGCCGAGCAGCATAGTGGCATACTCGCTGCCCCCCAGCCCGTCACCCTCGCTGGGCCGTTGCAGGCCGAGCAGGACGATCTGGTGGCCCTCGCGCTTGAGGCTGAAGCTGATTGCCTTGCTAGCGTCGGGCAAGAGGCCCGCCATGCCGACGACCGGGGTGGGGTAGACGGCCACGCCGCTGGTTTCGTTGTAGAGGCTAACATTGCCGCTGATCACCGGGATGCCGAGGCTGCGGCAAGCGTCGGCTAGGCCGTGTACCGCTTGCTCAAACTGGTAGAAGACTTCAGGGTTCTCTGGGCTGCCAAAGTTGAGGCAGTCGGTGACGGCAAGCGGGGTTGCGCCGACGCAAACCACGTTGCGGGCAGCCTCGGCCACCGCCAGTTGGCCGCCACGGTAGGGGTCGAGGTAGCAGTAGACGCTGTTGCAGTCGGTGCTGAAGGCGAGTCCCGCCTGCGACCCCCAATCCTTGAGCCGCACTACGGCAGCATCGCCTTGACCAGGAGGCAGAACGGTATTGCTCTGGATCGTGTGGTCATACTGGTGGTAGATGCTACCCTTGCTCCGCAGGTTGGGCTGGGCAATGAGGCTGAGCAGGGCTGCGCCGTAGTCAGGATCGCGAGGCAGGGCCGCCGCCAGGTCGAAGGCAGCCTCTGCGTCAAGGTAGGCAGGGCGGCGGCTGGGCCGCTGATAGATCGGTACCTCGTCGGTCAGGATGTGGGCGGGGATGGCTGCTACCTCGCGGCCCGCGTCCACAATGCGTACCAGCCCATCGTCCGTCACCTCACCGACAATATCGGAGTGCAAGTCCCAGCGGTCGCAGATCGCCTTGACTGCGGCCTCGCGCCCGCGCTTGACCACGATCAGCATCCGCTCTTGACTTTCGCTCAACATCACCTCGTAGGCGGTCATGCCACTCTCGCGGCGGCTGACCCGGTCTGTGTGCAAGATTACGCCAGCCCCACCACGACTGGCGCACTCTACGCTGCTGCTGGTCAGGCCCGCCGCGCCCAGGTCTTGCATACCCACGATGTGATCAGTCTTTGCCAGTTCGAGGCAGGCTTCGAGCAGCAGCTTCTCCAAAAAGGGGTTGCCGACCTGCACTGCGGGCCGCTTCTGCTCGTTGTCCTGCGCCAACACGTCGCTAGCGAAGGTCGCGCCGTGGATGCCGTCGCGCCCGGTGTCGGCTCCGACCAGCATCAGGCTGTTGCCGACCCCGCTAGCTGCCGCCAGGATGATCTCCTCCTGCCGGGCCACGCCCGCGCACATGGCATTGACCAGGGGGTTATCGGCGTAGGGGGCAGCGAAGTAGACCTCGCCGCCGACAGTGGGGATACCAATGCAGTTGCCGTAGCCACCAATGCCCGCCACCACGCCGTTGAGCAGGTAGGGGGTGCGGCCCACATCGGGCAGGCCGAAGCGCAGCGAATTGAGCAGGGCGATGGGCCGTGCGCCCATAGTGAAGATGTCGCGGATGATGCCGCCCACGCCGGTGGCCGCTCCCTGGTAGGGTTCGACCGCCGAGGGGTGGTTGTGCGACTCGATCTTCATCACCAGAGCCAGCCCCTCACCGATGTCTAGCACGCCTGCATTTTCGCCCGGCCCCTGGATTACGCGCGGGCCAGTGGTGGGGAACAGCTTGAGCAGCGGTTTGGACGACTTGTAGCCGCAATGTTCGCTCCACATCGCCCCGGTCATCGCCAGTTCGACAAGGGTGGGTTGGCGGCCCAGCTTCTCGACCAGCAGCCCATACTCGGCGCGGCTGAGGGCGACTTCGGCCAGCAGGCGGTCATCAATCTGGCTGTCGGCAATCTGCAAATCGGCGGTCAAAACTTTGCTCTCCCTCGCTAAAACGAGCAACCGCCCTCGGCGGGCGGGCGCAAGATAATTATAACATATCTACGTGCTTCAGCCGGGGAGGGGCTGCGGCTGGGCTGCTGGCTGCACGGCCCTGGTCAGCAGCAACAGGGTGAGGGCAAGCAGTGGCACGGTGATGGGCAAGCCACCATAGCCGAGCGGGATGACCAGCCAGATGCCGAGCAAAACCGCGACCAGGCCGCGCCAGATGTTGGTCTCCAGCAACGCCCGCACGCGCCCATCACCAACAATCAGGGCGGGTAGAGCCAGCACTACCAGATCGTGAGGGTGGAGATAGGGGGTAATCAACAGGGCAGCGACGAGGGTGGCAGCCCAGCCCAGTGACCACTGCACCCCCTCTGGCTGCCAGGGCAACCGCTGCCAGAGCCAGAGTAGCAGACCGACGGTGAGCAGAACCAGCAAGCCAAAGGCGACCATCGCTACCGTCTGGTTGGCGAACAGGGTGAAGGTGAGGCCGTACCACGACTGCATCAACTGTGGTTTAGCCAGGATGATGTTAGGCCAGCCGTTCTGCGCCTGCAAGGTGTTGAGGTAGGCTAGCGGCCAGCCGAAGCCGATGAATATGGCGGCAAAGAGGTAGAATCCACCGCTAGCCGCTGCAAAGCTGGCTAGCATCCGCCAACGCCGCTTGAACAGCAGCACCAGCAGGAGGGCGGGCAGCAGTTGGAACTTGAGCAGCACCAGAGCGAGGGCCAGCCCAGCCAGCCCCTCGCGCCCCCGCCGCAAGTAGTAGTAGCTGAGAGCGAGACCGAGTAGGGCGACCATCGAAATCTGACCGAGCAGGAAGATGGCGAAGACGGGGTAAGAACTGAGGATCAGCAGTACTGGGAAGGAGGTAAAGAAGGGTTGGGGCGGCTGGGGCAAGGCGCGACGCAGCAGCAGCAGGCTGAGGATCAGCAGGCTGAGGCTGACCAGCAGCCAGACCACCGTCATGCCGGTCGCACCTAGCAGGTTGTAGGCGGGAGCGAACAGGATCGCCAGCAAGGGGGGGTAGATGAAGGGCATCAGCGTGGTGTAGGGGCTGACGATCTGCATCTGCACCCGCTGCTGGGTGGCTAGGTCATAGGTAAGGCTGCCGTCCCCCTGTGCGATCACCGCTGCCACTGTGATCGTCTGGCGAAAGTCGCTAGCGGCAATATAGCCACTCAAGCCACCCTTGTCTTGCACCCCCCGAATGCCCAGCAGCAGGTAAGCAGCAATGGTGCTGATCAGCACGACGCGGGCAAGCCTGCCCAGCAGGGCGGGAGTAATCACGTGGCTGCCAGAGCCGCCCGCAGGCTGGCGAAAAAGGGCAGGCCGTCGGCTCCACCCAACACCGTCTCGGTTGCCCGCTCTGGGTGGGGCATCAGGCCGAAGACGTTGCCGCGCTCGTTGCAGACCCCCGCCACCCCGCCGACTGAGCCGTTTACCTCTACTGCCACGCCCGCCGCATCGCAGTAGCGTAGCACCGCCTGCCCGCTCGCTTCCAGGGCGGCCAGTTGCGCTGGGCTAGCGTAGTAGCTGCCATCACCGTGGGCGATAGGCAGGCGGTAGATGCGCCCGCGCTCCAGCCCTACGGTGAAGGGGGTCGCCTGCGCCGCCTCGTCTACGCGGACGTGAACCCACTCGCACTGGAAGCGCAGGCTGGCGTTACGGCGCAGCACACCGGGCAGCAGCCCCGCCTCGGTTAGTATCTGGAAGCCATTGCAGATGCCCAGCACAGGGCCGCCCGCCTCGGCGAAGCGGCGCACTGCCGCCATGATCGGCGAGAAGCGCGCGATAGCCCCAGAGCGCAGGTGGTCGCCGTAGCTGAAGCCACCAGGCAGCACCAGCGCGTCAAAGCCAGCCACGCTCTCCTCCTTGTGCCAGATGAACGCGGCCTGTTCGCCCAGCACGTGGTCAACCGCGTACTTCGCGTCCGCGTCCCCGTTCGAGCCGGGGAAAACGATCACCCCTACTTTCACCGTCGCCTCCTCACCTTCAGCCATGCCTGGGCCAATTATACCACAGCCACTACTGCTTCTGGAAAACCACGGCCAGATCGTCGGCGTAGCTCTTGCGCCAACCAGCCTCCTTGCCCAGGGCGGCGGCCAGTGCGCTGCTACGCGGTAGCACTACAGTATTGACCTTGTAGCGGTCGAGCAGAGCGGGCCAGTTGGGCGACAGGCTGGTGATGCTTATATAGTCATCAAACACTGCGCCGCGATATACGTCTACCCGACCATCAATGAAGACGCGATGCTGCGGGTAGAGGCGGTAGATCAGGTAGCCCCCCCAGCCGAAGTCGTTGAACAGGCGGGTGTCGCTCGGCAACTGGCTGAGGTAGCTAGCGGCAGCAGCGGGGTAGCGGAAGGTGCCGTCCAACCGCGCCTCCCTCTGCGTCTGCGCCCCCGGTGCGGTCAAGATCAGGCCACCAATCAGCAGCAGGCTGACAGTGCCAAGCAGCCAGTTGAACCGCCCTTCGCCAGCCGGGGCTGCTTCTTCGCCCTCCCGACCGAGCAGCGGCCAGGTCTGGGCCAGCCCGCGGCCCAACAGCGGCAGCACCATCACGGCGTAGAGGGGCGTAGTGTAGGCACCCTGCAAGCCCAGCCAGGTGAAGGCGACCACGATGCCTAGCTCGGTCAGGTCGAGATAGCGGGTGAGGCCCAGCCGCCAGCGGGTGCGCTCCGCCGCCGCTACGCTGCGGGTGATGCCAACTAGCATCAGCAGCACGAAGCTGATAACCAGCGGGAGGTTGGCGTAGTTGTGGAAGTCGGGCGAGACCCACTCATCAACGTAGAATAGCGGGTTGTGGCTGCCGTTAGGCACGTAGCCCAGGGGTAGGAGCCAGAGGTTGACGAAGTAGGGGTTGAGCAGGGTAGCCGCCGTGCTACCAAGTAGCGCAAGCAGCAGCGGCAGGGTGGGCAGCGGTTGCTCTGGGCGGTAGATGAAGTTGTTGAGGACTTCGCCCAGCAGGAAGATGGCAATCAGGATCAAGCCGGTGATGTAAGTGCCATGCATATTCGTCCACAGCACGGAGAGCGGCAGCAGCAACCAGAGCAGCCAGCGACGACTGGGCGTGTGCTTGTAGGTGAGCAGGATCAGGTAGTAGGCGGCCAGGAACAGTGAGGCGAGGATTTGCGGGCGCACGCCCCAGGTGGGGACGGTGAGGATGGCAAAGAGGAGCAGGAGCAAGAGGGTAAGCACCCGCCCAGCCCCCAGCAGCCGCAACAGGCGGTAGACGAGTAGGCTGCTGCCAGCTTGCACCAGACCAAAGAGGATGATCAGGCCAGCGTAGCCAAAGAGTTGCTGCACGCCGTACATCAGCCACTCGATCAGCCAGTGGTAGGCGATCCAGGGGCGGCCTAGCTCGGTGTAGGAGTAGTCGTTGACCAGCGGCACACCCTGCTCGGCGATCAACTGGCCCGTCCGCAGGTGCCACCAGAGGTCGAAGTCGCTGGGGGCGAGGAAGGGCAGTAGCCCCGCCAGGATGATCAGCAGCCCCGCCAGCAGGGTGTAGCGGTGGAGGGGTGGCAGGCGGTTGAGCATCACTCGGCGGTCAACTGGAAGCGGTAGTCTTCGATCACCGTGTTCGCCAGCAGCTTCGCGCACATCTCGCCGACCAGCCGCTCGGCTTCGGCGTGGTCGCTGGCAGCCAGCTTGAGGGTAATGTACTTGCCGACGCGCACGCTAGTCACCGTGCCGTAGCCTAGATGTTGCAGGCCGCTGGCGACGGACAGCCCTTGCGGGTCGTTGACCACTGGCTTGAGCGTGACGTAGACGTTGGCGGTAAACTGCTGGCTGGTGGGGGCGGGCTGTGGGTTCTCTGGTGCTTGCAATTGTGGGTCTCCCTTTTTGCATGGTGGGCTAGCTGGTCAGCCGCGCCAACGCCTGCTGGTAGCGGTCAAGGGTGGCGGCGACGATCTCTGGCGGCAGATCGGGGGGGGGGGCTTGCCTGTCCCAGCCACTCTGCTTGAGCCAGTCGCGCACAAACTGCTTGTCGAAGCTGTGGGCGGGCTGCCCAGGGCGGTAGCTGGCCGCTTGCCAGAAGCGCGAGCTGTCGGGGGTGAGGGCTTCGTCGATCAGGATGATTGCGCCCGCCTGATCCAGCCCAAACTCAAACTTGGTGTCGGCGATGATGAGGCCACGGGCTTCGGCGTGGATGCTGGCGGCGGCGTAGAGTTGCAGGCTGAGGTCGCGCAGCCGCTCTGCGGTCTGTTCGCCAACGATCTCCACCGCCTGGGCAAAGCTGATGTTCTGGTCGTGGCCTGTGGTCGCTTTGGTCGAGGGGGTGAAGATCGGCACGTCCAGCCGCGCATTCTCCAGCAGACCAGTTGGCAGCGGGATGGCGCAGAGCGCGCCCGTCCGCTGGTAGTCGGCCCAGCCGCCGCCCGCCAGGTAGCCGCGCACGACGCACTCAAGGTCGAGCCGCTGCACTTTGCGAACCAGCATCGCCCGCCCCGCCACCTGGGCGCGGTAGGGTGCCTGCTGCACTGCCGCCGGGAAGTCGGCTACATCTATGCTGAGCAGGTGGTTGGCGACGATGTTGCGGGTGTAGGCGAACCAGTAGGCAGCCATCTGGTTGAGGATGATGCCGCGCCCCGGCAATGGCGTGGGCAACACCACGTCGAACGCGCTGAGGCGGTCGGTGCTGACCATCAACAGGCGGTCGCCGAGGTCGTAGGTGTCGCGCACCTTGCCCCGCCCGAACAGCGGCAGGGGCAGGTTGGTCTGGCTGACTGCTGTGTTGTCCATGCTACTTCAAGCCTCACAATCGTGGCGGTGGCTAGCCAACGGTGGCTACTCCTCCTCGTCGGCGACGATGCCGCTAGCCCGCTCGCCAGTCTGCTGCACGGCCAACAGCAGTTGTTCGCCGTTCAAGTCGCTGCTCTGCTGGTAGGCGGCGGCTGGTAGTTCGCTGCTGCTAGCCAGGGCCACTAGGTCGCGGCTGAGGGTCTCGCTGGCGATGTACTCGCGGTATTTAGTAAGGACAGCCCCCGCCGCGCCGTTGCCGACGTAGTAGGTAACAATGCGGTCGGCGATGCTGAAGCCCGCCGCCTTCCGCATATCCTGCACCACGCGCACGAGGTCGCGGGCCAGCCCTTCGGCTCGCAATTCGGGCGTGAGTTCGGTGTCCAGGGCGACAACCAGGCCCTCATCCTGGAAGACGGCCAACCCCTCGCGCTCTTTCGTCTCCACCAGCACCTCATCCGCTTGCAGGGCCAGGCTCTCGCCCGCCAGGCTGATGGTGACTGACTGACCAGCGGCGACGGCAGCGGCCACCGCCTCACCATCGGCGGCAGCCAGGGCGGCGGTGATCGCCGGTAGCTGCTTGCCGTACTTCTTGCCCAGCAACCGCAGGTTCGGCTTAAGCACGTAGCTGACCAGTTCACCGCCCGCGGTCGTGATCTTGACCGCCTTGACGTTCAGTTCCTCCTCGATCTGCTGGCTGTGGCGGGCCAACTGAGCCGCCTCCTGCTGGTTGCGGACGCGCACTGTGATTGCGGCAAGCGGCTGGCGCACCTTCAGTTCGTGGCGTTGACGAGCCGTGCGGCCCATGCTCACCACCTTGATCACCAGGTCGATCTCCTCGATCAGCCCTCTGTCGATCAACGACTCGTCCGCGAAAGGGTACTCGATCAGGTGGACGCTGGCGGGGACGGTCTTGAGTTGATCCACCACCAGGTTCTGGTAGATTTGCTCGCTGAGGAAGGGCATGATCGGGGCTAGCAGGCTGACCAACGTAACCAACGCCTCGTACAGGGTGGCGTAAGCGGCCACCTTGTCCTCGTCGCTCTCGCTTTTCCAGAAGCGGCGGCGGCTGCGGCGCACATACCAGTTGGAGAGGTCTTCGATGAAGTTGGTGACCAGCTTCGTCACCGTCACGCTGTCATAGTTGTCCAGGGCGGCGCGGGTTTGCTGGATCAGCAGGTGGAGGCGGGCGCGTATCCAGCGGTCAAGCTCAGTACGCTCGATGTTGGGCGGCAGGTTCGCCACCGTCAGCCCGTCCAGGTTGGCATAGGTAACAAAGAAGCTGTAGGTATTCCAGAGGGTCAGCAGGTGGCGCGTCACCTCGCGGGCGGGGCCGTAGCCGAACTTGATGTCTGCCGCGTTGTTCTGCCCAGCGTACAGCCAGCGCAGCACGTCTGCGCCCATCTTCTCTACCGCCTCGTCGTAGGGTACGCCATTGCCCTTCGTCTTGCTGATCCGCTCACCCTTCTCGTCGCGCACCATCTCGTTGGTTAGCACGGTCTGGTAAGGAGCCTTGCCGATCAGGGTGGTACTCATGAACAGTTGCGAGTAGAACCAGAGGCGCACCTGCTCGCGCATCTCGGTGATGAACTCGGCGGGGAACCACTGCTGCCAGTAGTCCTTATCCTCCAGGTACTTGAGGGTGCTGAAGGGGACGATGCCCGCATCCAACCAACAGTCGCCGACCTCGGCCACCCGCTTAGCCTCCTGCTGACATTGGGGGCAGGTGATCGTCACCTCGTCGATCCAGGGGCGGTGTAGCTCTTTGAGGCTGTCCACCACTGCCGGGTTGGTGGCAAGCTGGCGCAACTCGGCGCGGCTACCGACGGTAGTCACGTGCTTGTTGGCGCAGCGATAGAAGGGCAGCGGCAGCCCCCAGTACCGCTTGCGGCTGATGCACCAGTCGCCCATACTATCCAGCCAGTTCTGCATCCGCTTGCCGCTCGCCTCTGGCAGCCAGCGCACCTGCTCGGCATTGCGCTTCATCTGCACGCGCACGCTCTGCTCTGGGTCGCTGTTACCCACAGGGCCGTCGGCCAGGATGAACCACTCGTCTACCAGGCGGTAGACCAAATCCTCGCCGCACCGCCAGCAGACGGGGTAGCGGTGGGTATAGTCCTCGATCTTGTAGATGCGATTCTTGGCGGTCAGGTCGCTGAAGATGTCGTTCGTCACCTCACGCACGTGCCGCCCACTATACTGGCCGAAACCCGCCAGGTAGAGGCCGCTGTCGTCAATCGGGGCGATGATCCGCGCCTGCTTGCCGAAGATGCCAGTGTAGAGGTTGTAGTCCTCGGCCCCACAGCCGGGGGCGATATGCACGATGCCAGTACCTTCCTCGTCGCTGACCTCGGCCCAGGGCAAGACCGGATGCACAACCCCCTGCTGCAAGGCAAGGTCGTCGAAGGGGCCAGCGTAGCCGCCGCTGGCCCGCTCGATCAGCGCGCTGCCCTTGAGCGTGCCGATTTGCACAAAGTCGCCCTTGAGCAGCTTGAGCGTGCCGGTGGAGAGGTAGTAGACTTCTTCGCCCTGCTGAACCTGGGCGTAGTCCAGGCTGGGATTGACGGCCAGGGCCATGTTGCTGGATAGCGTCCAGGGGGTAGTAGTCCAGGCCAGCAGGTACTCGCCGGGATGCTCGTTGAGCGGCAGCTTGACGTAGACCGAGCGGTGAGTGACAGTGCGGTAGCTGTCGGTCAGTTCGTGTTGGGCGAGCGAGGTGCCGCAGCGGATGCACCAGGGCATGATCAGGGCCTTCTCCGCCAGCCAACCGCGCTCGTTGACGACCTTGAGGAAGTGCCAGATGTACTCGATGTTGGTGTCGCTCATCGTATAGTACGAGTTCTCCCAGTCCATCCACTGGCCGAGGCGGATCGATTGCTGGGTCTGCTTCTCGCTGAACTTAAGGACGCGGGCGCGGCACTGCTCGGCGAACTTGTCCAGGCCAAACGCCTCGATGTCGCGCTTGCTATTGAAGCCCAGGGCCTTCTCCACCTCTACTTCCAGCCAGAGACCCTGGCAGTCGAAGCCGTTCTGGTAGCGCAACTGATAGCCCTGCATCGCCTTGTAGCGTTGGTAGAGGTCTTTGTAGGTGCGGCCCCAGGCGTGGTGTACGCCCATCGGGTTGTTGGCGGTGATTGGGCCGTCGAAGAAGCTGTAGCGGGGGCCGCCCGCATTCTGCTCGCGCAGGCGGTCGAAGATGCGGTTCTCGCGCCAGAAGCGCAGCACATCATGCTCTAGCAGCGGGAAGTTGGGGTTGTTGTCTACTGGCTTGAATGTCATGGGTTGCCTCCTCTTGCCTTGTACTGCTACCAATTACCCTACAACTAGGGGATGATCATTGCGGCTGGGCCGCTAATGCCCCAGCACGCGCACGCTATTGGTGCGGCTGTGCCACTTGAGGTCGCGCTTGCCGAACCGCCGAAGGAGGGTCTGGGCGCGGTCGGTGAGCGGGCGCAGGGTATCCTTCTTCACCTGCCATTCGCCGCCAACCTGCTTGATCACCAGGTCGCTGTCGCCGCGCACCTCAATCTGCCACTTCGCCACCGGTTGGCCCGCTGCTTCGATGCGGTGGGTTACATCTTCCAGCCCAGCCAGCAGAGCCTTGTACTCGGCCTCGTTGTTTGTGCCACGGCCAAAGTCCAGCCGCCCGACCACCTGGGCCGGTTCGCTGGGCCAGTTGCCGCCCGCGTCGGGGACGAAGATGGCGTAGCTGCCGTAGCTCGGCCCAGGATTGCCGCTGCTGCCGCCGTCGAACCAGATCATGCAGCGGAAGCTATCGTTGGGGATGATCGCGCCAGTCGCCGCTACGGGCTGCTTCTTCGCGGCGGGCTGGGCGGGCGGCAGCGTCTCTTTGGCTATCGTCCCCTCCTCTGCGCCACGAATGAACAGCACTTGCAGAGGGCCGTCACCAACATTACGGATGAAGAAGCTCTCGCCCTGGGTCAAAGCGGCGACGTTGCCGAGGGCGAACGGCTCGCCAGCCACGCCCGGCTTGCCGATCACGCCGCTGCCCGCCAGCACATAGTAGCAACGGTCGCTGCTGATCGCAGGGCTGGTTAGCTCGCCAGCGGGGGCGACCTCCAGCAGGCGCAGGTCGAGGCCCGCCAGGTTACGCAGGCTGCGGGCGTGTACCCCTTCGGCCTGCCAGGTCGCGCTGGACTGGATCACCCGCGATTGCTGCTGGGTAAGCGATAGCACTTGCACTCTCTATTCCTCCGTGCCGCTGCCTAGCACCTTGATCAGGTTGTCGCGGGTCTGGAGCGTAATATTGAAGGCGGCGAAGTTGCCGAGGTTGTCGAGTGCCTGGTCGCGCAGTTCGGTCAGGCGCGGGGTCTTCGGTTCGCTGCCGTCGCGTAGTTGGTTGAGGATCAGCTTGCTGTCGGTCACGAGGTCTACCCGCGAGTCGGCGGGGTCGCC
>JBBROH010000065.1:0-19667 GCA_038229595.1 Chloroflexia bacterium
GAGCGGTGGCACTCCTGCCCCTGCGGGGTAGAGCTTGACCGCGACGTGAACGCTGCAATCAACATCCTCCGGCTGGGAAGCAGCCAACGTAGCAGTAATGCTGCGTAGAAGCCCCTGCGTTTACGCACGGGGTACTTCACTAGACCTCCTGCTCACATTATACCACAGCCTCAACTAGGTTGCGCCGCTCAGATGCCCAACAGACTGCGAACAAAGGCCCGGATGTCATTTGCAAGCTGGAAGGCGAGCTGTGCTTCTCCGTAAGTGGCTGATAGGCCTGTAGGATAGGGGAACCGCTTGTAGAACTGATCCAATGTAGCCAACGAGTTGTAGAAGCCCGCGAAGCCAGGATCAAGCGGCGTGCAGAGACCTAGTAGAATGGTCATTGTGTGTATTGGTGGAAACCTGACCTGATGTTCGACAAGGAAGGCTTTGGGATACTTCTCAGCTATCTGCTCTGCGGTTGAACAGATCGGGCTGTAGGTGTCTGGATCATTGACTGCGATAGTCAATTGCACCATCACACAGTTTCCCTCTGCATCTGACACCCACTTTGCAGCGTCAGGACTCATACAGCACTCTACCCTTCTCCACAACCGCGCAGGCAATTGGCTCATTCACTGCGAGGAGTTCGTCCAACCCGGCTGGTGTAAACACGCGCAGATCAAGGCTGAAGGGCGGGCGCAAGAATTGAACTATGTCAATCTCCTGACTGACCTCCCGCAAAGTAGTATTCATGATCACTGCTAGATCAACGTCACTACCGGGACGCGGCTTACCGTAAGCATAGGAACCATACAGAATTATCCGCACTGGCTTGAACTCCTCTGCAATCTCGGAGGCAGTCGTAAGGATCATTTCCTCTGACACCAGATCGTAGAGGCCAACTAGGCCGGACTTGGCGGCCAATGCACGTCCGTGTGCCTCGGCTGCGGCGTTTGCCGCCGCCGCTTGCTGCTGAAGCTGCGTCCAGTCACCGACGTAGTCGGGGCGTTCGTACAGCAGCCAACCCTTGCCCACAAGCTCCTCGAATAACGAGTCGCCCATCTCAACACGTTCACGCACTTCAGCTTCCATTCGCACCAGCAGGTCGAGTGGAAAGGGACGGTTGACGGATAGATCGATCTCCACTCGATGCATCAAAGAGGGGGTTGATCGACTTGCCGATAGGTGGAAAGGGACGGTCGACGGATAGATCGATCTCCACAGCTTGGGCGCGACCACTCAACTGTGTGTCCAGCACCACTAGCAGGTCAACATCGCTGCCGTAGCGTACCATATGCGTAGGAGCCGAACAGGATGATCCGCTGCGGCTGGAACTTGGCGGCTATTGCGCTGACCGTTGCTTCTATAACTTCAGGCGGCACCAAGTCGTCAATGCCGTAATAGCGGCGTGAGCTTGCAGTTTGTTGCTCAGTAGCCATTGCGCTACCTCCTGTGGTTAGTATACCACAGCTACTTTGGCAGAGCCGCCCCCACGATCTCGCGCACTTCGGCCACCCCTGCTACCAGCAGCCAGCGTTCGAGGCCGTCTAGCAGGTTGAGGGCGGCGTGGGGGTTGGTGAAGCTGGCCGAGCCGACCTGCACCGCCGTCGCCCCCGCCATCAGGAACTCCAGCGCGTCGCTCGTACTGGCGATGCCACCGATGCCGATGATCGGGATGCTGACTGCCTGCGCCACCTGGTAGACCAGCCGTAGGGCAATCGGCTTGATCGCTGGCCCGCTCAGGCCGCCAAAGGTGTTGCCAAGCATGGGCCGCCGCCGCTGCACGTCAATCGCCATGCCCAGCACGGTGTTGATCAGCGAGACTGCGTCGGCCCCAGCCGCCTCAACCGCAGCCGCAATGCTGGCGATGTCGGCCACGTTGGGTGAGAGCTTGATGATCAACGGCAGGCTGCTGGCTCGCCGCACCGCCGCCGTCACCTCGGCTGCCGCCGTCGGGCTGCTGCCAAAGGGTACATTGCCACCAGCCACATTGGGGCAGGAGATGTTCACCTCGATGCCCGCTACCCCCTCCCGCCCATCAAGCTGGTAAGCGAGGTCGGCGTACTCGGCTACCGACTCCGCCGCGATGTTGACGATCACTGGGGTCTTCCACTTCGCCCAGCGTGGGGCGTGTTCGCGCAGCAGCCAGTCCACCCCCCTGTTCTGGAGGCCAATCGCGTTGAGCATCCCCGCCGCCGTCTCTGCCGTGCGTGGGCCAATATTGCCGTCGCGCCGCTCCAGCGTCGTCCCCTTGCAGATGATCGCCCCCAGCCGATGCACATCCACCAGCTTTGCGTACTCGCTGCCATAGCCGAAGGTGCCGCTAGCAACCATCACCGGGTTGCGTAGGCGCAGACCGTGCGGGTTGCGCGGGGCAAGTTCTACGCTGAGATTAACCGTCTCTACTACCTTGCCCTGCTTTACCATAAGGTTCCACCTCAACTTACCAGCTACGAGCTGCTATGCTAGACTGCCTCATCTGCACTGCCTGTCAGCTTACGGTTGTTCATTAGTCACCCTCACTCTCCCCTCTGGTTCAGCCTGGTTGCGCAGGCGAAGCGGGTCGGCCTTGTTGGGGATGGTGTAGGAGAGCGGCACCAGCAGAGTGATCGCGATAAAGAACACCCCGTCGCTGAAGGCCTCCAGCCGACTCGTCCCTTCCGCTGACTTGGTTGCTGCGAACAGGCCGGGTTGCCCACCGGTTGGTACAGGTGGCTGCTCCAACCCTGTCTCCTTTAGCTGCTCCTGCACCACCATCGCTTACCCCCTTTACAAACCGTCCTCTGGAACTACCACTTCTCCACCCAGTGTTGGCTACCGATCAGCTTAAGAGAGCGAGGCGGTCAAGGTCGAAGACCGGCCCCTCAACGCAGGCGCGCGCGTAGCCCGTCCCCTGGGTCTCCACCGCACAGCCGAGGCAGACTCCCACCGCACAAGCCATACTTCGCTCGACCGCAGCCTGCACCTTCGGCAAGGGGTACAGCTTGGCACAAATCTGCTTGAGGCGGAGCAGGAATGGGTCGTCGCCTGCTGCCAACACCTGGTCAGCCCAGGGCAGCAGATTTTTGGCGAAGTCTAGTGCGCTGCCCCGATGCCCCGCCGAACCGTCGCGGGTGGCAGTCTGGTACTCCACCTCTGGCGGCAAGAGCGAAGGGGGCGGGAGGTTGGCGGCGGTGTCGGCCTCGATCAGTATGGTGATCGTCACTTCGCGGGCGGCGGCGGGCGCAAGCAGCGGCAGCACCGTTGCCAGGTGCGACTGTCGCTCGCCACCAATCACCACCAACAAGTGGCGGGTGCGCTCGTCCAGCTTGAAGCCGCTGCCCAGTGGCCCAAGCACATCCAACTCCTCTCCCTCTACCCGCTCGGCGATCCAGCGCGACCCCCTCCCCACCACCCGCACTAGCAGGGCCAGCGTTCCCGCCTCCTCGTCGAAGGCAGCCAGGCTGTAGGGTCGGCGCAGGTAAGGTTCGTGGCTGTCTGCATTGCTGGCGCGCACAAAGACGAACTGACCAGCGGCGGCCCCACGCAGCATCCGCGGCGGCGCAGTCAGGTTGACGCGCACAAGATTGGGGGCAACCTCGCGGTGGCCGCTGACGGTGGCGGTAAACTGCTGCATCAGCCTGCCAGCTTGCTCGTATTGAGGGTGGGGTCGCCAGGGCCATTGCTGCCCAGCACGTTGTCCAGCCGCTGAGCAGCCTGGGCGCGGAAGTCCAGCGTCACTACATTGCTGCGGCGCAGGCCGTCGGCTCCCTGCTGCGGGTTAGCCGACTGGCTGATCAGGCGGGCAATCAGGTTGGCCGCCTCCTTGCTCCAGAAGCTGACCAGCCCAGTCGTCGAATGCTGATGGTAGAGAGTCATCAGGATCGCCACGTTGGTGACTGGTGAGAGGCAGGTGTTGACCTGCTTGCCATGATAGACCATCGTGCTGGGGCGACTCTCGCCCAGGTAGCGGCCAAGCTCCTGCCAACTGCTGAAGATACCAGCGACCAGGGCAAAGAGGCTGGGGTAGTTCTGATGCAAGGCCTGCCCACGCTGGCTGATGATGTTGCCGTCCGCGCTAATCAGGCAGACCTCGCTTGCCTCCGAGCGGGTGAGCAACACATCTAGCACCTCCTCAATGTTGGTCAGGTCGGCGGGATTGAGAACCATAGTCGAGGGGTTGATCGTCTGGGGTTGCTGCTCCTGCCGCTCCACCTCGCGGTAAATGTTCGCCAGAGTGGGGTCGCCCCGCGCCTCCTGCTCAGTCGGTAGCTCCGTCTGCGCCTTCTTTCGCACCAGGCCAATGGAGATCAGGTCGGCCACCACCTGGCGGATTTGGCGCGCATCCAGCCCCACCCGGTCGGCGATCTCGGCCACCGTCAGGCGGCCATCTACCGCACTGAGTACCGTCCAGTCCAGGCCTTGCAGCGTCACGCGGGCATCATCCTGGTTGCCAGGGACGAGGATCAGCACTTCGCCCAGCATGGCATCGCTGTCGAGGGTAGGGTCGCTCATCTCCAACAGGCTGATCTGGCCGCTAAGGATTTCGTCGAGGTCGAGGGCAGTGCTGGGCATCTCGCTGCCAAGTGGTCGCTCAAAGGTAAACTTGAACTGCCCCCGCGTCCACACCAGTAGGCGGGACATGATCTCCATGATCTGTACCTGGATCGCCATTGCCAGGTCTTGATCGCTGATCAGCTTCATCTCCAGCAGGATCGCGCCAAGCCGCTGGCCCGGTTGCTGGTGGCGTTGCAAGTAGTTAGCCTTCTCCAACTGCTGGCGGCTAATACGGTGGGTACGGACGAGGATTTCGCCCACGCGGTCGCCGCCCATCGTGGACTCGGCATGGATGATCTTACCAGTAAAGAAGTATATCGTCCCCTTATTGGTGTTGTCATAGACCAACAGATTGCCGCTCATTGCTGCTGAAGCAATGGTTTGCAGCAGGGCAACGATGTTTAGTTCTTCGAGGTTGCCTTCAAGGGCCACATTCTCTGCCCCCCTTACCCTGTGATTAAGCCAGCACCTGCACTGTTCTTGACATAGTATAGCACATGAGGGCAACTTTGCACCTGATCGATGCTTAGGGCCACGAGGGAGCCTTGCAGCCGCAGCCAACCCCGCTGAAAAAGCGGCCCAAAGTACCTATTGGGTCGCAGCAACCAACCGCCGCCTGCCTATAATAAGTGTGTCAAGCAGAACGTACCATCATCTACTCAAGAAGGAGACCTATTGTGAAGACTTAGCCTCACCGTTACACTCATCTGTTTGTTCTCGCCGTCCTGATCCTCGTCGGCCTCCGGTGTCAACAGCACCACACCAGTCGCAGCCAAGACTGCCTCACCACCCACTCTGATCAGCCCGAATGACGGCCACGTGTTCCGTAACTATCCACACACCGCCTAAGTTGTTTACCCCCTGCCTAGCAGCAAGTAAGATAGGGGCAGGCAGTGCAGACAACCAGCACCAGCCACTGAGCGACCATCCACTTCATTTACAAGGAGACATGAGCAATGTTGAACCCCAAGTCTAGCCGCCTGATAGCGGCCATCGCCCTCCTCGCCCTGCTGCTGGTTAGCAGCCCCCCCCTCGTCCAAGCCGCCCCCACCAACAGCCCAACCGACCTCGCCGCTAAGTTCGCTGGGAACTGGATAGTTGAGAACAACAACGACGGCCTAACCCGGCTGCTGATCACCAACAACGGCAACGGCACAGTGACGATCCGAGCCTTCATCAACGGCATGGTTTTTGGAGACGCGGGGTGCGACCACCAGGAGTGTGCGGCCTTCCCCAGGACGCTGCCCGCCAGCGATACGATATACTACGTCACGAGTGTGAGTGGAGTTTCGGTGTGGATCAGACTCCACGATACGGCGGGCAGCAAGCTGGATGCAACGACCGACTCGCCAATCAGCGGCTACTACGTCTTCCACCGCTTCAACATAAATGACATTGTTGGCACGTGGGTCAACGACGGTACGGGTGCACCGACCAAGCTGGTGATCACCCAGCCCTGTCGTGGTGTACCCACCGTCTGCTATCTCAACATACAGACGTACAACAGCACGGGCGGCCTGATGTGGTCGGGCAACGCCTCGATCAGTAACGGCTACCCCAACCCGATTATGTTTACTGGTTCCAGTGGCAGCTATAGCCGTATGACGATCCTCGATGCAGCAGGGAAGGGCCACCTCTGGGCTGGCTACGGCGACTACTGGAACAGCGTGTTCCACCGCCAGTAGTTGTGGCTAAAGCAATGGGGTACTCCGCTGTGGAGTACCCCAGCTTGCTGCCTGGTGCTAGCTGACTGCGATTACGGATAGAAGCCACGCACGCGGGTTGCCTCGGCGACGCGCCCGACTGCGAGGACGTAGGCAGCAGTTCGCATATCAACGCGCCGCTCACTGGCGATCCGGTACACGTCGTTGAAGCTGCGCGACATGATCTTCTGCAACTTGTCGTTGATATCGTTCTCCTCCCAGAAGAAGGATTGGATGTCCTGCACCCACTCAAAGTAGCTGACGGTCACGCCGCCCGCATTAGCGAGGATGTCGGGCAGCAGGAACACACCCTTGTCGAACAAGATGCGGTCGGCCTCCGGCGTGGTTGGGCCATTCGCCGCTTCGCCAATGATTTTGGCCTTGATGCGGTCAGCGTTGGTGCTGGTGATCTGGTTCTCCAGGGCAGCAGGAACAAGGATGTCGCATTCGAGTTCGAGCAACTCTGCGTTGGTCACAGCCTCGGCGTTGCCATAGCCAGCCATGGTGCCATGCTCCTGCTTGTGGCGGGTAACGGCGTTGAGATCGAGGCCAGCCTTGTTGTAGAGGCCGCCCTGACTATCGCTAACGGCTACCACGCGGCTGCCGTCCTCGGTCAGGAGGCGGGCGGCGATTGCACCAGCGTTGCCAAAGCCCTGGATTACTACCCGCGCATCTTGCAACGTGATATCACGCGCCTTGCTAGCCTCGCGGATCACGTATTGCAGCCCACGCGCCGTCGCTTCGTTGCGCCCCGCCGAGCCACCGATAGAGAGCGGTTTGCCCGTAACCACCGCTGGGATGCTGTGGCCCTTGTGCATCGAGTAGGTATCCATCAGCCAGGCCATAGTCTGGGCGTTGGTGTTCACGTCGGGGGCGGGGATGTCCTCTTGGGGGCCGATGATGATCGAGATTTCAGTCGTGAAGCGGCGGGTCAAGCCCTCAAGCTCGTGCTGGTTCATCTGCTTGGGGTCGCAGATCACGCCGCCCTTGCCGCCACCGTAGGGGATGTTGACGGTCGCGCACTTCCAGGTCATCCACATCGAGAGCGCGCGCACCTCATCGAGGCTGACCTCTGGGTGGTAGCGGATGCCGCCCTTAGCGGGGCCACGCGCAATATTGTGCTGCACGCGGTAGCCAGTAAAGACGCGTACCGAGCCGTCGCTCATACGGACGGGGAAGTTGACGCTCAGTTCGCGTTTGGGCTTACTCAATACCTCAAACATCCCGCCGTCGAGGTCGAGGATGTCGGCTGCCGTCCGCAGTTGAGCAACGGCGGTTTCGTAGGGGTTGCGCTTGCCAGCCATGCCAACAGTGGGCTGGCCGCCTTCGCTGCTCCGGGTCTCCATGTATGCAAAGCCTCCTCTTTGAGAGCTAGTGGTTATGACCGCGCTACGTTGGGCGGTCTTGCGCCCAGTATACAGCAACAAGCAAGCGGGCGCAACTCACGTAGGCGGCGCGCCCATTCGCTGATCGCCGCCACTTGCTTCCACTCTGCCTTGCTTACTACCTCGCCTATGTGCGCCAGCAGGTAGTCGAGGATGCGCTGGCGGGCTGCTCCTTTCTCCCCATTGGTCACGGGGTGGGCGTAGCCAGCAGCGTCTCCAGCGCAGCCTTTGCGGCGGCAGAGTCTACATTCTTGTCCAGCCGCTTCATCTGCCCTACCAGCGCACCGACTACCGTCAGCTTGCCAGCCCGATACTTGGCGGCCAGGTCGGGGTTCTCGACGATCACCTGCTGGGCCATCGCCGCCAGTGCGTTGCTGTCACTACTGAGCAACAAGCCCTCCCGCTCGGCCAGGGCTGCCGGGTCAGCGGTGCGCTCGGCGGTGGCGTAGAGCAACTCCAAGAGGGTGATCGCCCCTCCCTTGTTCAGCTTCCTGTCCAGCAGCAGGCGGATCAGCCCGGCTAGCTGGCGGTCGCTCACCTTGCTCTCCTCGATCCCCGCCAGGTTGTCGTCATGCAAGAGGCGGGCGAGATCGTTGGTGATCCAGTTGAAGGCCTGCCGCCCATACTCACTGCGCTGTGTTGGGTCGCCGCCCAGACCGCTGACCACCGCCTCGAAGTAGTCGGCGGTGGCCCGGCTCTCGGTTAGCTGGCTGGCACGCTCGCGCTCAAGGCCGTACTCGCTGACCAAGCGATTGCGGCGGGCGGTCGGCAACTCTGGCAGCGTAGCGCGCAACTCGGCCACGTAGCCGTCTGTCACGGTCAGGGCGGGCAGGTCGGGTTCGGGGAAGTAGCGATAGTCGTTCGCCTCCTCCTTGCTGCGCTGCGAACGGGTAATGCCTAGTGTCTCAATCCAGCCCCGCGTCTCCTGCACCACCCGCTGGCCGCTGCGGAGGAGGTCGCCCTGCCGCTTAATCTCGTACTCCAATGCGTGGAACACTGCGCTGAAGCTGTTCATGTTCTTTACCTCAGCGCGGGTGCCGTACTCCTGCTGCCCACGAGGACGCAGGGAGATGTTCGCGTCGCAGCGGAAGCTGCCCTCCTCCATATTGCCGGTGCTGACCCCTAGATAGCGCACGATCTGGCGCACCCGCATCAGATATTGGCGGGCCTCCTCTGGGCTGCTAATGTCTGGCTCACCAACGATCTCCATCAGCGGCACGCCCGCTCGGTTCACGTCCATGATCGTGTACTGCTCACCACCACGCTCGCGGCCCACATGGGTCAGCTTGGCGGTATCCTCCTCCATATGCACGCGGGTAATCCCCAGCCGCTTCGTCCCGCCGTCGGACAGGTCGATCTCCAACCAGCCCTGGTAGCAAATCGGCAGGTCGTACTGCGAAATCTGGTAGCCCTTCATCAGGTCAGGGTAGGGATAGTTCTTGCGGTCGAACTTGCTCCAGGTGGCGATCTGGCAGTTGAGCGCGAGGCCCGTCTTGATCACCGCCACCACCGCCTGCTGATTGACGACTGGTAGCACCCCTGGCATCCCCAGGCAGATAGGGCAGACGTGGGTGTTTGGGGAGGCTCCCGCATAGCTGGAGCTACAGGCGCAGAACATCTTGCTGGCAGTCAGCACTTGCGAGTGGACTTCCAGGCCGATAGTCACTTCCAGGTCACTGTAATCGCGTTCGGTCGCACGTTCTACGGTCGCGGTCATCGTTCTACCTCATCTGTGGGTGGGTGGGATTGCTGCACCCCGGCAAAGATCGCTGTTTCTAGCTCAATTATAGCCGAAAGCGGCAGCGGGCTGCCAACCAGATCAGCCGCTCTATGGTATAATATCATTACTTAGTGATGATGGGGAGGAAAAGCGCAGCCTTTATGAGCGACAATGCGCCTGACGAGCGACGCAAACTTAAGCCAGGGGAGATGAGCGGCGACGATGCAGCCACCCGCCCGCTGCCCAGCGACGGTGCAGCCGCCAGCAGCAGTGGCCCTGCCCGCCGCACCAGCGGCGCGCACCCCCGCCGCAATACCCCGCCCAGTGGCAGCCCCCGCCGCGATGCTGGCACTGTCGGCCCGCGCCCTGTGGTGAGCAATGGCAGCCCCGCAAAGGCTGGCAATCAGCAGCGGGCCGCCTCTGCTGCCCTGATCCCCCCGCACTTGCGCCAGGCTGGAGCTACCCCCGCTGCCGCTAGCCCACGCCCAACCCTCGCTGCAGTGCCGCCCCACCGCCGCTTCACCTGGAAGCGGCTGATTGCAGTGCTGGCAATCCTGCTCCTGGTCACCGCTGGGGCGGGCTACTGGTGGGTGCAAGCCCGCGTCAACCACGTCAGCGAGGTGATCGTGGTTAGCCCGCCCGAAAGGCCGCACGTTGACCCGGTTGGTAATCTGATCCCCACGCCGATGCCAGGGGAACCAACCTTCACTCCCCCTCCTCCCCTACCCGACTGGACCAGCCACCCCTTCACCGTCCTGTTGATGGGGGTAGACACCCGCCAGAAGTCGCCCGAAGTCTGCAAGAAGAAGACACCCAGCCCGGACACGCCAAAGGTTTATCCCCGCAGCGACGTGCTGATCCTGGTCAGGGTTGACCCGGTGAACCACAAGGTCAATATGCTCAGTATTCCCCGCGACCTTTGGGTGAAGATACCAGGCCAGGACGGGGAACACAAAATCAATGCTGGCTACGAGTTCGGCGTGTCCCAGAACCTACCGGGCGGTGGGCCAGGGTTGGAGACTGTCACTATCGAGCAGAACTTCGGGGTCAAGGTCAACTACTACGCCGAGATCAACTTCCAGGGCTTCCAGAAGCTGGTAGATGCCGTTGGTGGCGTGGATGTGGATGTACCCTACCCGCAGGTGGACGACCAGTACCCGACCGAATGTTACGGCGAGGAGCGGATCATGATCCCCGCTGGCGTGCAGCACATGGATGGTACTACTGCCCTCAAGTACGCTCGTTCGCGCCACCTGGATAGCGACCTGGGCCGCAACCAAAGGCAGCAGCGCATCTTGCTGGCGATCAAGGAGCGCGCCCTACGCTTCCAGTCGGCTAGCGACGCGGACAAGATCATCGAGTCGCTACGTGGCACGATCAGCACCGACTTCACGCTCAGCAAAGACCCCCTAGCTCTGCTCAACCTTGCGCTCAACACCAAGAACGGTGACATCAAGCAGCAGGGTATCTCGCTGGACAGCGGTATGATCACCCAGGGAGTGAGCGAGGATGGTCAGGACATCCTGGTGCCACAATGGGAGAAGATACGGCCAATGATCACCAGCCTGTTCGATGTTGACCCCATCTGGGCGGAGGGGGCGACAGTCCGGGTGCTGAACGGCACTGAAACAGCAGGGCTGGCGACCCGCACCCAAAAGTTCTTGCAGCAACGCGGCTTTGACGCAGCCTCGGTCGGCAACGAGGAGCAACGCGCAGCCAAGACGCGGATCATCAACTACGGCAACAAGCCGAACACTAGCAGCCAGCTTGCCCGCGACCTCGGCCTCGACCCCAACCAGGACGTGACGAGCGGGCGCGGTGGGCCGGAGGGCGTAGACATCGTGGTGATCCTCCGCGCAGACATGGAGAACAAGCCCTGGAACGTCGTCACCCCCACCCCACCAACCCGCGATTAGCAGGGGCAGTGCTGGGGGTAGAGCCGTGCGTCTACACCTGCTTGAACAGCATCCCTACGCTAGCCCCAGTGTGGATGCGCTGGATCGTCTCGCCCAGCAAGTTGGCGACGCTGAGGACGGTGATGTTAGGCAGTTGGTTGGCGGCGGTCAAGGGGATGGTGTCGGTGGTGACGATTTCCTTGATCTGGCTGTCGGCTAGCCGCTTCGCTGCCGGGCCGCTGAAGACTGGGTGGACGCAGCAGGCGTAGACCTCGGTTGCGCCAAACTCCAAGACCGCCCGCGCCGCCTGGGTGATGCTACCAGCGGTATCTATTTCGTCGTCAACCAGGATCGCCGGTTGACCATCCACGCTGCCGATTATACTCATTACCTCGCTCTTATCCGCGTTGCCCACCCGCCGCTTCTCCACGATAGCGATGCTGGCCCCCAGGCTGTCGGCGAAGCTGCGCGCCCGTTTGACGCTGCCGAGGTCGGGGGAGACCACGACTGGGTTGACCAGCCGCTTCTGCTTGAAGTACTCGGTGAGGATGAAGGTGGCGGTCAGTTCGTCCACCGGGATGTTGAAGAAGCCCTGGATTTGGCCTGCGTGCAGGTCGAGGGTCAGCACCCGATCTGCCCCAGCGACGGTGATCATGTCGGCGACCAGGCGGGCGGTGATCGGCACGCGGGGCTGATCCTTCTTGTCGGTGCGCCCATAGCTGTAGTAGGGGATCACTGCGGTGATCCGCCCTGCGCTGGCTCGCTTCATCGCATCGATGATGATCAGCAACTCCATGATGCTGCGATTGACCGGCGTGCAGGTGGGTTGGATGATGAAGACATCGTTCTCGCGCACGCTCTCGTTAATCTTGACAAAGATGTTTTCGTTGCTAAACTCGAACACTTCCATGCGGCCCAGCGGCACGCCGACGTAGTGGCAGATCGCCCGCGCCAGTTCGGGGTTGGCATTGCCAGTGAAGATGCTCAACTCATCGTACAAACCCATCTCATCTCCCCTTTGCTCTACTGGTGTAGCCAGGCTGCTTGGCCCTGCGGCCCGCATAGTTTAACACATCCAGCGGCAGACGTGGGCTGGGGTGGGGCTAGATGGTGCCTACCATGGCCGCCCACTCTGGGCGCAGGATACGCATCTGCACGTCATCGTGGTACTGCCCTTCGCGGTAGAAGGACTGGCGGCGGCGACCCTCGTGCTTGAAGCCGACCTTCTCATAACTGCGGATCGCCCGCTCGTTGAAGGAGAGGACTTGCAGGTAGATGCGGTGGTAGTTGAGTTCGCCGAAGCCGTATTCTAGCAGCAGACGCATCGCCGCTGGGCCGTAGCCCTTGCCCAGGCAGGCGCGGTCGCCAATCATAATGCCCAGTTCGGCTTGGCGGCTGCGCTGATCGGCGTGGTAGAAGCCGACGTTACCGATGTGCTTCGGCTCCGGGCCGTCAATTGCCTCGACAGCAAAGATTGCATCGCCGCCGTGCGTCAGCCCGCTTACCCAGTTGCGCTGGAACTCCAGGCTGGTCGGGCCGTAGGTGCTGAGGTTGCGCGAAATCTCGGTGTCGGCGTACCAAAGCACGTAGTCTTCTGCATCTGCCATATTGATCGCTCGCAGGCGCACGCGCTCGTTCGCAAAGCTAAACATTGCCCTCACCTACCTTCTCGTACAAAGCCCGCCACTCTGGGCGCAGGATGCTCATCAGGTAGCTGTGGGTGAACTGGCCGTCGCGGTAAACATCGTCGTCAAGAGTCGCTTCCAGCTTGAAGCCGACCTTCTCATAACTGCGGATGGCGCGGGCGTTGAAGCCGAGGACAAACAGTTCGACGCGGTGCAGATTAAGTTCGCCAAAGGCATATTCAAGTAGCAGGCGGGTGGCCGCTGTGCCGTAGCCGCGATCCCAACAATCCTTCTCGCCGATAGTGATGCTGAACTCGGTACTGGCGTTGCGCCAGTTGGGTTCGCGCAGGCTACAGGTGCCAATGTGGCGGGGCTGGTCGCCCTGATCCAGTGCCTCTATGCAGAAGAAGTAGCCCTCGTTGACTACTCGCTCCAACCGTCGGGCCGCGCCTTCCGTGCTGTAGCGGCGGATACTAAGCTGGGTGTAACCCACCTCTGGGTCGTTCCACCAGCGGGTGAATCGTTCCAGGTCGGTGGGGTCGTAGGCCCGCAGGCGCACGCGCTGATCCTTGAATGTGTACATCTTTAGTCCTTCCCCCTCCCTGCATAGGGAAGGTAGGGCGAGGCTAACTACTCTATTTCGTCGCGCACCTCTGGTGGGGGTGGCGGCGCGATCCGCTCAAGCGCGCTGATTGCAGCGTGAGCAGCAGCGGCTTCGGCCTGCTGCTTGTTGCGAGCCGTTCCCGCACCCAGCACGCCGAGGTCGGCCACGCTAACCTCTACGCTGAACTCCAGGGCGTGGCCGGGGCCAGTAGTGGCAACCAGGTGGTAGACAGGCTGCACGTGGTAGCGGTTCTGGGCCACCTGCATCAGCAGCCCCTTTGGGTCGCCGCGCAAGGCTGCTTCCGGGTCAGCAGCCTCCACCAGCGGGAGCAGGATCGCCTCCACTGCCGTCAACCCCCCATCTGCATCCAACAGCACCGCGCCGAGCAGGGCTTCAAACACGCTGGCGAGGATACGCGGGCTGCTGCGCCCTGCACTCTGCTCAACACCCCTGCTCATCTGCAAGAGGTCGCCGAGGCCGAACTGCGCCGCCCAGCCCGCCAGGGTCTCGCGCCGCACCAGGGCCGAGCGCATGATCGTCAGGTCGCCCTCCCCCTGGGTAGGGTAACGCTGATAGAGCCAGCGGGCGGTGATCAGGCCCAGGGCAGCGTCGCCGAGGAACTCCAGCCGCTCGTTACTGGCCTGCTGGCGGTCGCTGGCCGAGCGGTGGACGAGGGCTTGTGCGAGCAGGGCGGGGGCAGCGAAGCGGTAGCCGAGGGTGGCTTGCAGGGCATCCAGGTCAGCCATTGCTACTTGCTACCTCTTGCAGCACCTGATCCAGGCTAGTACCAGCCATCTGCGCGGCAGTCGCCAGCCGCTCCCAGTCTACCGCGAAGTAGTAGGTGTAGGGGCGCACCTGCGCGACTGGCAGGCCGTGCGCCTCAAGTTGGGGGTCGGCAGAGACAGCGGGGGCGGTGGTATCCTCCTCACTACGCACGCTGGCAAGCTCGGTGCGGACAAGATAGCGTACCAACACATCGGCCATCGTATTGTGCAGCGAATTGGTATCCTTCAGGGCGAGTTCACCGCCCTGCCCCCGTAGGCTGGCAGCCTGAGCCAGCGCGTCAGAGAAGATCGGCAGGTTCTCTGGCAAGGCGGCCTGCTCCTGCTCCGTAGGGTTCGGCGCGTTCTCGCCCACTATATCTCCCGCATCTACGTTGATCTGGCGGGTAGTCAGTTCGTTGTACTTCTCCTCGATTGCCAGCAGGCGGTGGTTGACGATGTAATCCAGCAGCTTCTCGACAGCATGAGCCATAGCAGTGTCCCTCCTCGGTTGGTGCTGGCATTATAAACCATCGCTGGTGAGGGAGCAATACGCCATTGGCTGGGGAAATGGCAAGGCGGTGGGGCAGACAAGGTGCCTGTAGGCGCGACCCGCAGCAGTTTGGTATAATAAGAGCATGGTGAACATGGCGACAGCAGCAACGAGTGAAGAACCAGCCAGCGAGGTGCTGACCAGCCTGCGAGCGCAGGGTGTACAGTCGCGCTTCACCAGCGTCGGCGGGCTGCGGACGCACTACCTGGCGGCGGGACTGGACAAGACCACCACCCCGCTGATCCTGGTACATGGCATGGGCATGAGTGCAGAATACTGGGTGAACAATATCGCGCCGCTAGCCGAGCAACACCCGGTCTACGCCCCCACCTTCTGGGGCCACGGCTGGTCGGCGGGGCAACCGCTGCTGCGCCACACCCTCAGCAACTTCGTCGCCTTCCTCTACCGCTTCCTGCGCGAGATGGGCATCGCCCGCGCTAACTTGATCGGCCACTCGATGGGCGGCCACATTGCGGCCCGCTTCACGGTAGAGTACCCCGGCGTAGTTGACCGCCTGCTGCTGGCCGACGCTGCTGGGCTACACCGCCGCGAACCGTTCGCCGTCGCCGCTGCCAGTAGCTTCCTTGATGCTGATATGTTCGACCCCACCTACCGCCAACTGGCGATGCGCCTCGGCCAGCAGTCGTGGCAGGTGCAGCGACAAGGCGATACCATCCGCATGGTCTTTGGCAGCACCCTCAACCAGGCGCAGCTAGCCCGCATTACCGCCCCTACCCTGCTCGTTTGGGGCAGGCATGACCGCCTCGTACCGCTGCGCTACAGCGAAGACTGGTTGCGCGGGATCGCAGGTGCGTGCCTGGTCGTCCTTGATAGCAGCCATACGGTAATGTACCACAAGCCAGCCGAGTTCAACCGCCTCGTCCTCGACTTCTGCAAGGAGGGTTTAGTCTGATGTTGCGCGCTACTCGCCAGCCGACCACCTCACCAGCTAGTGAAGTTCTCGACAAGCTAGAGGCGCAAGGCGTACACTCTGGCTTTGTTGAAGTCAACGGTCTGCCCACCCACTACCTGGCTGCCGGGCTAGATCGGCCCGCCACCCCGATCCTGCTCGTGCATGGCATGATGGCGAGTTGCGAATACTGGGTCAACAACATCGCGGCCCTGGCCGAACACCACCCGGTCTACGCCCTCTCGTTCTGGGGGCATGGTTGGTCGGCGGGGCAGTTCGACCACAAGCACACCCTCGCCAACTTCGTTACCTACCTGCGCCGCTTCATGCAAGAGGTTGGCTTGCAGAAGGTAAACATGGTCGGCCACTCGATGGGCGGTCACATAGCCGCCCGCTTCGCTATCGAACACCCGCTGCGGGTCAATCGGCTGCTGCTGGTCAGTGCGGCGGGCCTCAAGCGCAACGTGCCGACCGACTGGGCCAATCTGCGCGAGAGCTTCAACCCGGCTCTGTTCAGCGTCACCTACCGCATGATGATGCTGCGCCTCAATATGCAGGCGATGGCCGCCCAGACCCAGGGCCACACCCTGCGGATGATCTTCCGCGACACGCTGGATGAGGAACTGGGCCAGATCGTCGCCCCCACCCTGCTGATTTGGGGCCGCTACGACTCGCTGGTGCCGTTGGGCTACAGCGAACGCTGGCTGCGCGGCATCCGGGACGCACGGCTAGCCGTAGTTGATAGCGGCCACACCTTGCAGTACCATGCGCCAGACGAGTTTAACGAACTGGTATTGGACTTCTGCAAAGAGTATCCGCGCCCCCGCTCGCTCGCCCAGTTGATGAGCGCGGCCTAGAGCAGCAGCCCCTGGCCGGGAGTAGGTAGTAGAATCTAGAAGGAGATAGTTTTGAGCAGCACGCCCCGCCCGGATCGCACGGTCGTCATCCTCGACTACGGTTCGCAGTACAGCCAGTTGATCGCCCGTCGGATACGCGAACAGCGCATCTACTGCGAACTGCTGCCCTACGATGCAAGCGCGGAAGAAGTCGCTGCCCTGCACCCCTCTGCCTTCATCCTCAGCGGCAGCCCTTACAGTGCCTACGACGAGGGCGCGCCAACCCTGCCTGGCTACCTGCGCGAGACGGCATTGCCGGTGCTGGCTATCTGCTACGGGATGCAGTTGCTGACCCTGGCGCATGGCGGCGAAGTGGTCGCCAGCCAGAAGAAGGAGTACGGCCCGGCTACCGTGACCATCGCGCAGGCCGACGCGCCGATCTTCGCGGGGCTGCCCGCCAGCTTCCCGGTCTGGATGAGCCATGGGGATGCTGTGCAAACCCCCCCACCTGGCTGGCACACGCTGGCGAACAGCGGCAGCCACCCCGCTGCGATCAGTAGCCCAGATGGGCGCGAGGTCTGCCTCCAGTTCCACCCCGAAGTAGTCCACACCCCTCTAGGCCGCGACATCCTCCGCAACTTCCTCTACAATGTTGCTGGCCTGAACGCGAACTGGACGGCGGGCGCGTTCATCGAGCAGGCGGTGGCGGCGATCCGCGAACAGGTGGGTGCGGGGCAGGTACTCTGCGGTTTGAGCGGCGGCGTAGACTCCGGGGTGGCTGCCGCCCTTCTGCACAAGGCGATTGGCGCGCAGCTAACCTGCGTCTTCGTGGACAACGGCTTGCTGCGGGCAGGCGAACGCGAGCAGGTGGAGGAGACCTTCAGCCGCGCCCTCGGCCTCAAGCTGGTCGTGGTGGACGCAGCCGACCGCTTCCTCGGCAGGCTGGCCGGGGTGATCGACCCGGAGGAGAAGCGCAAGCGGATCGGCACTGAGTTCGTGCGCGTCTTTGAGGACGCAGTGGCGGGCGTGGGCGACTTCGCTTTTCTGGCCCAGGGGACACTCTACCCCGACATGATCGAGTCGGCCCACCCGGAGCGCAAGGCGGCGGCGCGGATCAAGACCCACCACAACGTGGGTGGCCTGCCCGCCGACATGAAGTTCAAGCTGGTTGAGCCGCTGCGCTACCTGTTCAAGGACGAGGTGCGCGAGGTGGGCGAAGCTCTCGGCCTACCCAGCGATCTGGTCTGGCGGCAGCCGTTCCCCGGCCCTGGTCTGGCGGTGCGCGTGATCGGCGAGGTGAACAAGCCGTCGCTGGACACCCTACGCCTGGCTGATAGCATCGTGCGCGACGAGGTAAAGCGGGCAGGGTTGGAGCGCGAGACCTGGCAGTATTTCGCCGTCCTCACTCCCGTGCAGAGCGTGGGTGTAATGGGCGACGGGCGCACCTACGCCAACCTGGTAGCGATCAGGGCGATCACTTCGCAGGACGGCATGACGGCGGACTGGGCGCGCCTGCCCTACGACCTGCTGGCCCGCATCAGCAACCGCATCGTCAACGAGGTGGCGGGCGTAAACCGCGTGGTCTACGACATCACCAGCAAGCCGCCCGCCACGATTGAATGGGAGTGACACAACTTGTCCACCGAAGGGAGTTAGCAGCATGAAAACCAAATCAGACCAGGCTACAGTCCGAAGGTGGAGCCTCTTGCTAGCTGTCAGTGGTAGCGGCGGTGGCATCTTGTGGGTAGTGATGTGGCTATTGGCGCAGCTAGCCTGGCAAGGAACTAGTGGCTTCCACTTTCTACTTTTTACTACGAGCGGGGGATAGCCTGTGAAAGACGTATTGGTGATCGGCAGCGGCGGGCGCGAACACGCTCTGGCCTGGAAGTTCCTGCTCAGTCCGCAGGTAGATCGCGTCTATGTTGCCCCCGGCAATGCGGGCGTAGACCTGATTGGCTACAAGGCTCCGCACAACCCAACCACGGAGACCGAGATCAACCTGCTGCTCAACTGGATGCTGAACCTGAACCGCGAGTTCGGCCTGACCTGGGTCGGCCCCGAACTACCACTCAGTGTGGGCATCGTGGATAGCTGCCAGTGGTTCAACTTCCCAGTCGTTGGCCCTACCCAGGCGGCAGCGCGGATCGAGACTAGCAAGGTCTGGGCGAAGGAGTTCATGAGGCGGCACAACATCCCCACCGCCCCCGCTAGTGCCTTCGAGACAGTCAGCGACCTGCGCGCCCACCTGCTGGCCGAGCAGACCAGCTTCCCCCTGGTGGTCAAGGAGGATGGGCTGGCGGCGGGCAAGGGTGTGACCATCCTGCAAAACCGCACCGAGGCGGTCACCTGGCTGGCCCGGCTGACGAATGTGACGGTGGAGGCGATGTTGGCCGCCGACTTCCAGCCCGCTGCTGTCTCCACCGACAACGGCGGCAACGAGCAGCAGCCCAGCAGCCCACCGCCAACCACCAGGGATGATATGGATGAAGATGCTTTGGCCTTTGCCATCGCCAGCGGCATGAGCGCAGACCAGGTGGAAGCCGTCTTGCGCGGCGAGAGCCTGACTGCCAGCCAGTTGACCAGGACACCCCCGCCCAACCGCCCCTTGCCGCCCCCCCTGGCAGAGCAGGCGCAACCCGACATCGAGGAGGAGCCAGAGTTTGTCCTGCGCCACCGCCTTTCGCAGCAGGATTTGCTCAGCCGCGAGGGGCGGCGTATCCTGGTCGAGCAGTTCTTGCAGGGCCGCGAGGTGACGGTAATGGTCTTTACCGACGGTAAGACTATCGTCCCTATGCCGATTGTCTGCGACTACAAGCGACTGCTAGACGGCGACCGGGGGCCGATGACGGGCAGCATGGGGGCGTACAGCCCGCCCGGTTTCCTGCCGCCTGGTTTCCGCGACCATGTGTTGGCGACGATCATCGAGCCAGCAGTGCGCGGGCTGGCCGCCGAGGGTATGCCCTTCAAGGGGGTACTCTACGCTGGGCTGATCCTCACCGCCGAGGGGCCGCAAGTGCTTGAGTTCAACGCCCGCTTTGGCGACCCGGAGGCGCAGGTTGTCCTCCCCCTGTTGGAGAGCGACCTCTACGAGATCGGCGAAGCGATTATTGAGGAGCGGCTAGACCAGATCGAGGTTAAGTGGGCGGACAAAGCC
>JBBROH010000066.1:0-19334 GCA_038229595.1 Chloroflexia bacterium
GGGCGCAGTATCCTCTGGCTAAAGGGCTACAGATAGGTGGATGTTAGAGAGCGTCTCAAGCTAATGAGCAGCAGCATGAAGGGCCAGTTGAAGGCTGGCACGAGCAGCCATGCCCACGATGGGCCGCCCAACAGCGAAGACGACCTGCGCGAGATTAGTAGCGAGGGTCACCCGCTCATCGCCCCCTTCAGCCCCTATCGCGCCTTTGACCGCCCTCTCCCTGCCGCCCTGGTCACCCGCCCCGCCCGCCCAATCCATGAGGTGATGCGTGGCGAGACGGTAGATACGCCGCACGGTAGCTGCTATCTTGTCCGCAGCCGCCACCACCTGGACGGTCTGCATGGCAGCTTGCCGTTGCGCGCTGCCCTCGGCCACGACACACCCAGCCTGCTCCCCCTGCTGACCAAAGAGCGTAGTTTCTGCGATTTCGACCTGCGCCGCGCCGCCTTTATTGACACAGAGACGACTGGACTGGCGGGCGGCACTGGCACTTACGCCTTCCTGGTCGGCCTCGGCTACATCGCGGGCGATCACTTCGAGGTCTGCCAGTTCTTTATGCGCGACTTCGTGGACGAGCGGGCAATGCTGCACGCGATCAACCTGCGCTGCCGTGAACTGGGCCTGGATAGTATCGTCAGCTTCAACGGTCGCTGCTTCGACCTGCCCCTCTTGCAGACGCGCTACACCATGTCGCGGATGCGCTTTGGCATGAGCGAGCCGCTGCACCTTGACTTGCTGGCCCCTTCGCGGCGGGTTTGGCGCGGACGGTTGGAGAGTTGTACCCTCCGCAACATCGAGGAGACAGTGATCGGCTTGCGGCGTAGTTCGGCAGATGTGCCGGGCTGGTTGATCCCCACCCTCTACTTTGACTACCTGCGTAGCGGCAACGCTGCCCCCCTACGGCGCGTCTTCTACCACAACCAACAGGATATAGTTTCGATGCTAGCCCTGGTGCAGCACCTCTGCGCCGCCTTTAGCAGCCCCGCTGGGCTGGAATACTCCGCCGACCTGCTGGGGGTGGCCCGCTGCTACGAGGAGCAGGGTCAGCCCCAAAGGGCGATTGCGATCTACAGCCTGGCCCTGGAGCGAGCGGACGGTAGCGGTGAACGCGCCGCAGTGATCGCCCGCCTTGCTGCCCTCCACAAGCGGCTGGGTAGCGGTGACGAGGCTACCCTGCTCTGGGAGCGGCTGGTAGCCGAGGGTACGCCGCTGCTGTTTCCCTACATCGAGCTAGCCATGCACCACGAACACCGCACCCGCAACTACGCTGTCGCTGCCCAGTTGACCACCACCGCTCGCGACCTTGCCCTCCGCCAGCGTGCCAAAGAGCTAGCCGGGATCGAGAAACGACTGTTGCGCCTGGAGAAGAAGATGCAGCCGAAGGTGAAGCAGCCCTGACCGCGCAGATGTTGATCGCTAAGGCTGCCTGCTAGCGGATCGGCAGCGAGTCCGCCTTCTGCTAGCCAGCCGCACAAAGGGCGGGATCGCTGGCCCACACTTGACATCGGACAGGTAGCAGCTTATACTTTGCAAACCTGACATTATCTGTCCTATCGGAGAGCAGCCCCCATGCAAAAGTATCAAGCCCTCCCTACGGCCCGGTTTAGCCCCTGGTTCGTCGTCACTGCCTGCCTGTTCGTCACCTGCCTGATCATGGCGAACATCCTCAGCGGGGCGCGCTTCTTCACCCTACCGCTCGATCCCTTTCACCTGTTCGGCAGCGACGGCAACCTTAGTATTGACGGTGGCACGATCATCTTCCCGGTCGCCTACATCGTCAGCGATGTGCTAACCGAGGTCTACGGCTACCGCATGGCCCGCGTGGTGATCTGGATCGGCTTCGTCTGCAACCTGCTGGCGGTTGGCGCGATCTACCTGCTCAGTCTGCTGCCCGACGCGGCGGGGGCCGAGCATCAGTTGGCCTACAGCACCATCTTCGGCCTGAGTTGGAAGATTCTGCTTGCTAGCTTCGTTGCCTACCTGATCGGCGAGTTCGCCAACTCGTTCGTGCTAGCGAAGATGAAGGTTTGGACTAGAGGCCACTATTTGTGGACACGCACTATCGGCAGCACCTTGATTGGTGAAGGGCTAGATAGCGTGATCTTCGGCACTCTGGCCTTCTCTGCTCTGCTGGGCCGCGACGCATTGACCCTGGATGGCGGCCTGCTGGTCGGCTATGTCCTCAGCCAGTGGCTGCTAAAGACGCTGTACGAGACGCTAGCGACCCCCCTCACTTACCTGGTGATTGGTAGGCTCAAGCAGGCCGAGCAGAGCGACGCTTACGACTATGATACCGACTTCAACCCCTTCAACCTGTCCAGCACCGCTTCGGCGTAGCACCCGAGGGAGGATTTCGTGATGCACGAGCCGCAAGGGCAGCTGGGCTGGTTGGAGGCAGAACTGGCCGATGACATTGGGGCTTTTATCGAGGCGACCTGCCCTGCTCTCGGCGACGAGCAGCAGGAGCGGGCGGCCTGGGGTGGTGGAGTGTTCAACGCCCTGGCCCTACGCCTTTTCGCCTACCAGTGCGAGGCCAACCCCGCTTATGCTGACTGGTGTCAGCGGCGAGGGGTGCGCCCAGCCCGCATCGCCAACTGGCGCGAGATACCCGCCGTCCCCCTCAGCGAACTGAAATACGTGTCGGTCAGCACCGGGGTTGGTACGGGCGCAGCCGCCTTGCCCCTGCGCCAACACCAACTCTACCTCTACCTGACCGCCCTGATGCCCAACCTGCACGCCCACCTCTTTCCCGACATGGCCGAGAGCCAGCGGCTGCACATGGTCACGGTCGCCCAGCGGCTCGACCCCAACCCAGAAGCAGCCCGCGTCTTCAGTGCGGCAGCGATCAAGTACGCCCTGGCGGGCAGTGGCAGCTTCACCGACAACTACATAGAGGCGATGAAGTGCCTGATCGACGGCGAGAGCAGCGGCGAACGCATCTGCATCATGGGTGGGGCGAAGGCGATCATCATGCTGGCCGAGTATTGCGCGATGGCGGGCCGCCGCTTCCACCTCAACCCCCGTAGCCGCCTGCTCTACTCGTGCAGCGACGAGCAGGAGCGCGCGAAGATGTACGCCCGCGTAGAGCGCGTGTTTGGCATTAGCAGGGCATGGTGCGTGCGCCTCTACAGCCCAGCCCCCGGTGGCAGCCAGTTCTATGACAGTGGGCTGCGCCAGCGCATCAGCCAGTACGAAGTGACCTCCGAAGCCGACTACCTGCAAGGCCCACCCTGGACGCGGCTGGTGGTGCGTAACCCGAACGGCGGGACGGCACCGCTGGGCAGCAGCGGCCAACTCTGCGTCTGCGACCTAAGCAACCTCGGCGCACTGATGATGGTGCAGACCAATGGTGAGGGCCGCATGGTTACGGCTACGGTGGGCCAGCGCGAACGGTTCGCCCTGGTTTTAGTCACTGGCGCAGGCTACCACCAACTGCCCTAAGGCTGAGCAGCAGCCTCTTGCGGCTGCAATCTGCTCGCTACCGCCTCACTCAAGGGTAGCTCTTGCCCATCCTCCCAGGCCGCGCGATATTCATCCTCTCCCAACTGCTGGGCGGCCTGGGCCAGGGTTGCTGCCTGCTCAAGTTGCTGGCTGGCGGTGAGAACGAGGCTGTTAACAGCGCGGAGGTGCTGGGCGGCAGCGTAGCCCCGCACGCCAGCGGCAGTCTGGCCCACATTGATGTCCAGTTCGGCGAGGGTAGTCAGGGTGTCGGCCATAGCTTCCTTGTTCTGCAAGCGGTAGTGGCGGGCTAGGCTATCGCCCAGCAACTGGCGGGCAGTCGCCAATTCGCCCTGCTTGTAGGCTACCTGACCAAGATTGTTGGTCACGCTGGCGATACTCTGCTCATCGCCGAGCGCGCTAAAGATGCGGAGGCAATCGGCGAAGTAGGGTTGCGCCGCCGCATAGTCCGCCTGCTCCCAGGCCAACCCACCCAGGTTGTTGAGCGAAACGGCCTGCTTGCGATAGTCGGCCAGGGCGCGGAAGACCTCTACGTTCTGCTCGAACAGGTTGCGGGCGCGGCCAAAGTCACCACGGCTGCGGGCGACGATACCCAGGCCATTGCGCGAGCTAGCCGCCCCCTCGCGGTCACCAACGCGCTCCTGGATCGCCAACGCCTGCTCGTAGTAGCCTTCAGCGGTGTTGTCGCCCTGGGTCAGGGCCAGGAAGCCAAGACCGTAGAGGGCTTTGGCTTCGCTGCTGGCGGGCGGGTTGTTGGCGGCAGCCAACCCCTCGCTCAACCACCTGCGCCCCTCGCTCAGGTGCGCCCGGATCATCCAGAACCGCCAGAGTGCAGCAGCCAACCGCAACGCCTCGGTCGGTTGCGCTTGCAGCCCCCAGGTGAGGGCGGCGCGCAGGTTTGGCTGCACCGCTTCCAGGCGATCCAACCAGGTAGCCTGCTCCACCCCAGTCAACTGCCCCTCGGCCCGCTCGGCCAGGGCAAGATAGCAAGCGAAGTGGCGAGCCTGGGTTGCAGCCAGCCCACCACTGACCGCCAGTTGGTCGGCAGCGTACTCGCGGATCGTCTCTAGCATCCGATACTGCATCTCTGCCTGCTCGTCACGCACCAGCAGCGACTTCTCCACCAGTTGGCCCAGGCGATCCAGCATCTCATCCGCGTCGCTAGTGGGCGTAACGCAGGCTGCCGCCGCTGCTGCATCGAAGCTGCCGCTGAAGACCGCTAGCTGGCGAAAGAGAGTGCGCTCCTCCGCCTCCAGCAGGTCGTAGCTCCAGTCCACTAGAGCCTTGAGCGTCTGCTGGCGGGGCAGGGCCGAGCGATCGCCAACGGTCAGCAGGCGAAAACGGTCGCCCATGCGCGCCGCGATCTGCTCCACGCTCAACACCCGCAGGCGGGATGCTGCCAGTTCAATTGCCAGCGGGATGCCATCCAGGTGCTGGCAGAGTTGGCGCACTGCCTCCACCCCTCGTTCGCTCAGGTGGAAGCCAGGTTGGGCCGCCTTTGCTCGCTCTAGAAAGAGGCGGGTGGCCTGGTAGCGGCCCAGATCGCTTGCGCCAATCGGCTCGTCGGCGGCAGGCAGGGAGAGCGACGGCACCCGCCAGGTCACCTCGCCTGCCACCCGCAGCGTCTCCCGACTGGTCGCCAGCACGCGCAGGCCGGGGCAGCGCACCAGCAGCCCGTGTGCGAGGTTGGCAGCGGCGGTCAGCAGGTGTTCGCAGTTGTCCAGGATGAGCAGCAACTCGCGTTCGCCGAGGGCAGCACAGATCGCGTCCAACGTTGGCTCCCCAGCCTGTTCGCGCACCGCCAGCACACGGGCGACCGCTGCTGGCACCAACGCAGTGTCGCGCAGGGCCGCCAGTTCCACCAGCCAGACCCCGCCCGCGAACCGCTCGGCCAGGCGGTCGCCCAGTTCGAGGGCCAGGCGCGTCTTGCCACAGCCACCCTCACCGGTCAAGGTCAGCAGGTGGGTCTGGCTCAACAGGTGCAATATGGTGCCGATCTCGCGCTCGCGGCCCACGAAGCTGGTCAGGCGCAGCGGCAGGTTGTGCAGCCGCACGGAGCTAGCCGCACTGCCAGCGGCTGCGGGGGGAGCCAGTGCATCGAGGGGTGGAGCCTGCCAGTCGGCAGCGGTGAAGGGCGGACACTCCACCAGGGCTAGCAACTCCAGAGCCTCGCCCTGCGTGCGGATCGCACCCCAGTCGGCCAGCGTGCTGACCACAGCCCGCACATCGCGAGCGGTCAGTTTCGCCCCCTTGTTGGCGTTCAGGCGGTTGCTCAACTCCGAGCGGCTGAGGTTGACCGCCGTCGCCAGGTCTTGCATCGTCGCCCGGCGGCGGTCGTCGTAGGGGGTGACCCGCCGGATCAACTCCTGCACCCGCACAGTAAACACCTTGAGATCGTACATTGGTTGCTCCCTCCACCACCCTCTGCGTTCCCCATCCTACTACGTCAGCCGCCGCAGGTCAAGCCCCCAGCCGCTCAACTCGCCACAAAACCCTACAGGATCGCACAGCCCCTCGCGCTAGAATAGAGGTAGGCAAAGTGATCTGGCCGGGGAGTTGGCCGGGTCTGCCGCCAAGCACCGCCTCTGGCATGAGGCACAATGAGAAAGGATAGTCTGTGATGAACAAGCATCGGTTGTCCACTATCGTCCTGACCCTGGCTCTGCTGTTGAGCAGCGGCGCAGGGATCGCTACTGCCAGCAATAGCCTGGCCCAGCCGCGCAGCAATGCGGCCCCCCTACAACCCCGCGCCTGCGTCACCCCACCCGCGAACATGGTCGCCTGGTACCCCTTCGATGAGGCAGCGGGGCCAACCGCCTTCGACATCACCGTGAACGCCAACAATGGCAACTGGCTCACCCCACTCTCAGTCATCGCGGGTAAGGTGGCTAACGCCATCTACTTCCTTGGTGGCTATGTGGAGGCGACCAACAACCCCAGCCTCAACTTCGGCACTAGCAACTTCGCAATGGACGGCTGGATCAGGCTGCTACAGAGTTCCGGTCCCCAGGGCGTAGTGGACAAGCGCGCGTTCGCCCCTGCCCCTAGCCCAAACTATCGCGGCTACGCCCTGGTGCGGGCTGGCAATCAACTTCGCTTCGAGTTTAGCGACGGTAGCGGGACGGTTTGGGGAGCAACCACCCCAGCGATCCCTGCCTTGACCAACGGCCTGTGGCACTTCGTCGCTGTCACGGTTGACCGCAGCAGCAGCACTGGGCTGAACATCTACGTGGACAATGTGCTGGTGGCAACCGCTAACGCCGTGGGCGCGAACAGCATCACTAACGCCGCCAACCTCTGGATCGGCAAGAGCCACAAGACGGGCGAAGGTACCTTCCTAGAGAGTGGACTTGACGAATTGGAACTGTTCGACCGCGACCTGAGCGCGAGTGAGGTCGCCACCTTGTTCCAGGCCGACAGTGCGGGCAAGTGCAAGCCGCAGGGTCAGCCGACCGCCACCGCCACTGCCACCCCCCGCCAGCAAGTGACCCCTACCCCAACCTGCCCGGCTGGTACCGTCTGCAACAGCCCCACCCCGACCAGCCCCGTCTGCGTCGACCCCGTCGGCAACCCCTGCGACACGGCCACCCCCACTGCCACCCAGCCGCAGGCGACCAACACTGCTACCCCCACTGCCACCCAGCCGCAGGCGACCAACACTGCTACCGCCACTAGTCAGAGTGGAGCGACTGGTACGCCGACCTGCCCTGCTGGTACGGTCTGCAACACCGCCACCGCCACCCAGTCACAGGCGACCGAGACCGCCACCGCTACTATCACCCGCATCCCCACCGGCACCAGCACGGCCACCGCAACCCAGTCACAGGCGACGGCCACCAGCACTGCGATCAGCACGCCGACGGCGACAGCCACCCACGAGTGCTGCCAGCCCTATAGCCTCAACCTGACAGCGGGCATTGCTGACAACTTCACGCTGCCAACCGAGCCAGCCAGCCCCAGCACCAACCTCGCCAACTTCATTGCCCCAGCCCCACTGCGCCCCTTCGACGACTCTAGCGCAAACAGCGGCTTCGGTCACACCTTCACCGGCCTGGCTCCGCTGAACGACACCCACATCTGCTCGGCCACCCTGACCATCCGCCTCAAGGCCACGCAGGACATCCCGACCAACGACGGCATCGCCCTCGGTTTCACCCCACCTGGCGGTAGCGGCTTTGCCTGGACGCACTATATCGGCAGCGGCAACGCCTCGCCGGGGCTGATCGGCACCCCCTGGACGGTGGGTAGTGCCGCCGTCACCTTCAACCTCAACCTCGCAGCCCTACCCGTAGGGACGAGCGGCAGCTTCAACCTCCTACCACAGATCGCTAGCAACGGCTACCTCGACGTGCTGGTGCGCGACGACACAATGGTGGACTTCGTGAGCCTCAGCGTCAACTACTGCTGCGACTGCACGCCGCACGTCACCACCACCCGTGCTGGCATCGCCGACCAGTTCGCCGCCCCGCTTGAGACCGCAGTTCCCGGCCCAGGCCTCTACAGCTACATGAGTTCGCACGGCTTCCTGCCTGGGCTTAAGTTCGACGAGCAGGCACCGAACCGCGTCTTTGGTCACACCTTCGCCAACCTGCGCCCACTAGACAGCAGCACCATCTGCACTGCAACCCTGGAGATTCGGGTCAAGGCTCAGCAAGGTGGCTCAGGCAACGACGCGATCTACCTCGGCGTAGCCCCCAGTGGCACCAACCCCTGGACCTGGGGCCACCACTTCGGCAACCCTGGCGGCCTCGGCGCACCCTTCCCGGCCATCTGGTCGCCTGGCACCGCCCCTGTCACCTACTTGTTCAACCTCAACAACCTGCCCACCCCCAGCGGCCCCGTCAGCCTGATCAGCCTGCTCAATAGCAATGGCTACCTGGATATGCTGATGCAAGACGACACCGCCATTGACTACATGATCCTTACCGTCGGCTACTGCTGCCCGCCAGCGAGCGGCACCCCCGTTCCGTCCGCCACCGCAACGGTAGGCCCGCGCCCAACCCGCACCGTCGCCCCAACCAACACCCCTTGCCATGTCCCCTGGACTGACATCAGCAATAGCGTGTTCCAACCTTACATCACCCGCCTCGGCTGCCTAGGCGTGGTCAATGGCACCAGCACAACTACCTTCAGCCCCAACAACAATGTCACGCGCGGTCAGCTTGCCAAGATCAGCACGGGCGCACTCGGTCTGCTCGGCGGTGGGCTAGGCGAGGTGGGTGTGCAGAGCTTCACCGACGTGCCAACCAGCAGCATCTTCTACCAGTACATCGAAGCGGCTGCCCTCTACGACGTGATCAGCGGCTATCCCTGCGGCGGCCCTGGTGAGCCGTGCGACGAGCAGGCCCGCCCCTACTTCCGGCCCAACGCCAATGCCACCCGCGGCCAACTTGCCAAGATCATCGTGCAGGCTGGGGACTTTAACGACGACCCGATTGCTGAAGACCAGCAGAGCTTCGCCGACGTGCCGAGCAGCAGCCTGTTCTACCGCTACATCGAGATCGCTTACGGGCGGGGCATCGTCGGTGGCTTCCCCTGCGGTGGCCCTGGCGAGCCATGCGACGCACAAGCCCTCCCCTACTTCCGGCCCAACGCAACGGCCACTCGCGGCCAACTGACCAAGCTGGTAGACATTGCGATGAGCGAGCAGGGTCTCCCCCCACGTGGCCCTTCCGCCGCCAACAGGGTCAGGTAATCACCCAGTAACCGTCTCCCCCGGTTGCATCTCCCGCCTCATCAGCTTGCTGGTGGGGCGGTCGCCATCTTGCAATGAAGCAATCGTAGAGCGCATGACTATAAGAGAGGGAGATCAATACACGAGGAGAAATTGATGAGCAAGAACGCTATCGTGGCTCGCCTGCTACTCACCATGCTGCTGGCAGTCGGCAGCGGTGGGGGGGCGCAGGCCAGCGAGCAGTCAGCGGCCAGTCCGCAACCAGTCAGCCTGCTGTCTATCGCGAGCCAGCAACCCACCGCCCTAGACCAGTACGGCGGCTACCTGGGCTTGCCGATCAGCAATAGCAGCGGCTACTTTCGCACCGCGCAGATTGGCGGCAAGTGGTGGCTGGTTACCCCCGAAGGTCACGCCTTCTACTCGCTCGGCGTGAACGCGCTCAACATCTATGAGGGCGACGGCACCAGCGACAGCTATTATGGGCGCAACTTCGACACCTACACTAGCTTCGAGCAGTGGAACGCCCAGACCGCCCAGCGGGTGCGCAACGACTGGCACTTCAACACGGTAGCAGGCTGGTCTAACCAGCAGATGTACCATCGGGGGATGCCCGCCACCCTCAACCTGCTGTTCAGCTACGGCAACTTCCCGCACATCAACCCTGTCTTCCCCGATGTGTTCGACCCAGCCTGGACGAACTTTGTCACTAACACGGTCAACACGGTGATCCCCCTCAGCTATACCACCGACCCCTGGATGATGGGCTACTACATTGACGGCGAAATCTGGTGGATGAAGGACGGCTACTATGTAGACAGCGCAAACAACAGCGTGGTAGAGAACTTCATCCAGCAGCCGGGCAGCAGCTATGGCAAGCGGGCCTGGGTAGAGTACCTGCGCGGACGTTACGCTACGGTCGCCAGCCTCAACACTGCCTGGCAGAGTAGCTTCAGCAGCTTCACTGGCACCGAACCCAGCAGCGTCGCCAGCACTACCGAGGTGACGACCAACCGCGCCGCCGCCGACAAGAGTGCGTTCCTCGCCCTCGTCGCCGACCAGTATTATCGGGTGACGGCCACAGCAGTACGCGCCCGTGCGCCGCACCAGCTAGTCCTCGGCGACCGAATGTTGGGTATCCCCTTCGACCGCGAGATTTTTGCCGCAGCGGGCCGCTGGCTGGACGTGCTGACTATCGACATCTACAGCAACAACCCCACCAATCCCACCTTGCACGCGCTAGACAAGGCGGTGACCGATAGTAACAAGCCGCTGCTGATTGCCGAGATGGGCTACCGCAGTTGGAACAGCGGGCAGGTCAACAATCCGCCGCTTCCTGGTGCTGCCCTCAGCGACGAGGATGCCCGCGCCGACGCTTACCGCATCTACCTGGGCGAGCTGCTACGCCGCCCAGCAGTGGTTGGGATGCACTGGTTCAAGCTGTCGGACGACCCGGTGATGAAGCGTGGCCCTCAGTTCGGCGGCTACTACGGCTGGGGCCTGGTCAACATCAACAACCAGCCGTACACCCGCCTGACAGATCGCATCGCCGCCTACAACGCCGACGTGTATCCCCGCCGCCTGCAACAGCCAGTCATCAATCTGGAGCCGCCGCTGCCAATCTACCCCAGCTACGCGGGCGCAAGCCTGGGCAGCACGGTAGACTTCCGTTGGCGGGCGGTCAATGGGGCGATCAGCTACACCCTGCAACTGGATCGCACTCCTAGCTTCAGCAACTCAATCACCGTTAGAGACGATCTGACTAGCACAAGTCACAGCTACAATTTTGCCCAGGACTGGGGCCGCTGGTACTGGCGGGTGCGGGTCAACAGCAGCAGCAGCGACTATCTGGCTTACACAGCAGCCCAGCCCTTCGATGTCTTGCAGCCAGTCAACGAGACGCTGGTCAGCGGCTTCGAGTCGCCCGATGAGGTGAACCTGATCGAGCAGGGCGGCGCGGCGCGGTGGGCGCGAGAGTTGACCAGCACCTTCAGCCTGACCGCCACCCAGGGGGGCGCAACCCAGGGCCAGCAGGCGGGACTGCTCACCTTCAGCGGCGACTACGCGGGCGGGCCGGGCTACGGCTCCTACGCCAGCCTCTACCGCCTGCCCAACTACAGCAACTTTAACCCGCGCAACCTCAGCGGCTACGACTATCTCAGCCTGGATGTAACTAACCCAGAGAGCGACACCACCAGCAGCCTGTTCTACGCCAGCCTCGCCAACGACAGCGGCACCGACAAGCGGTGGGAGTCGCCCTTGCGGAGCGGCCTCAACCGCTGGCACCTGCCTCTGAGCGAAGCGGCGGCGCGGATCGACCTCGGCGCAATCGGCAACCTCAAGCTCGGCCTACGCCTGCCCCACCCCGGCCAGCAGGTGATCGTAGACAACCTGCGCCTGACCCAGGTGCGCCACGATGCACCCGCCCAACCACCCGTCAACCTGACCGCCAGCGATGCGGCGATCAGCGGCACCCTCGCCCTCGACTGGGCTAGCTACCGCCCAGCCACCAGCACTGTCGCCTACCGCATCTACGTGACCGACACGGCAGGGGTGAACGTCGCCAGCCTGCTGCCAGCCCTCACCCTCGACGCGGCCACCCAATACAGCTTGCTCAAGTTCGCCAACCCCGCCGCCCCGCTTGCGCTGCTGAACGCCAAGACCTGGTACGTCGCCGTCACTGCGGTTGACCTCTGGGGCAACGAGAGCAGCGTGGCTACCATGCAACCCGCCACCCCAACCGAGTGCGGCAGCCACTTCGCCGACATTGGGGCCACCTCCTGGGCCTTGCACTACGTCAGCCGCCTCGCCTGCCAGGGCGTAGTGGGGGGGTTGAGCGATGGCAACTTCCACCCCAACGATACCACCACGCGGGCGCAGTTCACCAAGATGATCGTCACTGCCCTGGGCTGGCCCCTGCTCAACCCCGCCACCCCCAGCTTCCCCGACGTGCAGCCCGACTACTGGGCCTACCGCTACATCGAGACGGCGCGAGCCTACGGCGTGGTGGGCGGCAAACCGGACGGCAACTTCCACGCCAACGACTACGTGACGCGGGCCGAGCTAGCCAAGCTGATCGTCCGCGCGGCGGGCTGGCCGCTGCTGTTGCCCCCCACTGCCACCTTCGCCGATGTGCCGTTTAACCACTGGGCGGCATCCTACGTAGAGGCTGCCGCTACCTGGGGCGTAGTCAACGGCACTGGTGGCGGCAACTACAGCCCCGGCGCGACTGGCACGCGCGCGCAACTGAGCAAGATGCTCTGGCTGGCTATCCACCGTCCGCTCGGCAATCCCGCCCCGACCTTCGCCGTGCCACCCGCTTACCCTGCTACTATCTTTCATAGCGACCCAATCGCGACCACGGTAGTTAGTGGCAGCCTCGTAACCCTGAAGAAGGAACTGAGTGGCTACGCCAACTACGGCAACCCCAGTGGCAACGCCGACATCATCTACGGCCAGACCCAGGCCGACTGGAACTTCGACCTGCCGACCACGATCACCCCTGGCATGGTGCTGACTGCGGAGTGGTTGCTGGCGGGCGCACTCGATGACCACCTCAGCCTACCGACCAGCGAGTACAGCGGGACGGTTCTCAGCAATGGGCAGATCGCCTTTGCTGGCCGCTTCCCCTTCACGCACGGGCAGGGTAGCCGCTTCAACAACTGGGCGGTAGTCAGCCTGCCAGTCAGCGGCGGTCTGCGGCAGAGTGGCAATACCCTGCGCCTGAGCAGCAACGCCAGCGACGGCGCGCACTGGGTCGGCGTAGACTGGGTGCAACTGGTGCTGCATCTGCGCCAGTAGGCGGCGCAGAAAGTGCTGCGCGGATTCTAACACGCCTCTTTTTGTCTTTCACCCGCCAGATTTGCTATAATACAGGGGTTAGGTTGGCAAAGTTGCGCGATTGATAGCCTGGAACGGAGGACGACTGGGGTGGACGAAGAACAATTTATGATGCAGATCATGGCTGGGATTGATGAGGCCGAGGTAATGACCGTATTCTTCCCCCTACTGCGGCGGGCGTTGGTCATAGACACACGCAGCAACCGACAGGTTGGCCCGCTGATCGAGGTCATGCCGCAGGCTGGTTCGATGGAAGAACGGGTGGCGATGATCGAGCGCAAGCGGCCTCAGTTTGGCCGCATCCACGGCATCCTCGGTGTCCCCTGGGTCAAGACAATCAACTGTTTCGTCGAGGTTGGCATCCTGGGCCGAATTGAGCAGCGGCTGGTTGCCTCAGAGATGAGCCGCGACGAGGCAGATCGCGTCTGCACCGCTGCCCTCAACGAACTGCGCCAGGCCGAGTACAAGGAGATGGTCGCCATGATCAAGGGCGACGGCTACGAGGCTCTCTGGGAGCGCGAACGGGACGAGGACTAGCCACGAGCGGCTAGCAGAGGGGCGCATCTACGTGGTGCGCCCCTTCTGCTTGCTCAGCGGTCAGGCCGCTACCCTGTTGCTCGCAGGACGTGCGGCGGCAATGAGGGCGGCGGGAAAGAGGGCAGAGTAGAGGAGGTACTGCGGCTTCTTGTTCGCCACCGCCCAGCCCGCCGCCACCAGATAGTAGGCCAGGGCTAGCAGAGCGGCCTGCTGCCCAGCCGCGGCTGTCCCCGCGTTGCCCCGCCCTTCGCCCGCCACTAGCTTGGCCGCTAGCTCCTGGTAGAGCGCAGTGACGGTGCTGGTCAATTGCAGCCAGCCGACATAGTTCAGCACTGGGATGCCATGCTTGCCGTTCGGCCCTGCGATTTCGCTGGCGTAGGGACCACCCGTACGCCACTGCCACAAGCCCTGGTCGAGGCCAAAGCAGTCGAGCAGCAAATCCAGACTGGTGGCAACCGCAGCGGTGGCAACGGGGTAGGCCAGCCTGCGCTGACTATGCCCCAGCCCAGCGAAGATGCGCTCTACCATTGCGTAGCTGGCGTAGGTGATGTTGAACCAGCCCAACACGGCTGGCAGCGGCACGTTCGCCAGCTGCGGTTGGCTATGGTGGCGCACCGCTTTGAGCAGGTTGACCCCCACATACTCGGCGGCGTAAGGTAGCAGTAGACCGCTGGCTGCGAAGATCGCTGTACGCTGCCCCCCACGCGCGCGCCACGAGTGGGCCAGGCTTAGCCCGCTGCCAATCAACGCCTGCCCGAATGCCCCCTGCTTGAGCATCTGACCGAAGGTTGCCATCTAACCCTCCCTGCCGCCAGTAAGCTGGCATACTAGTTGCTTAAACTCTTTCGACAACTTACGACCCAATCGGCGACCAACGCCCTTCACCAAAAGGAGCATACACCAAGATGACCGACCATGACAAGAGTTTGGCCCAACTTCACAGCTTGCTGCAAAATTATGACCACGCCATGCTGACTAGCCTCGCCAGCGATGGTACCCTACACTCGCGCCCAATGCGCCTGCAAGCTGACCGCCTGCCCGATGCTGACCTCTGGTTCGCCAGCACAATGGACACCACAAAGGGGCGCGAGATCGAAGCTAACCCCAATGTTGGCCTTGCCTTCTTTCACTCGGCCAAAGAGGGCTACATCTCGATCAGTGGCACGGTGAAGGTTGACCGCAACCGCGACCGCATCCGCCAACTGTGGAAGGACGAGTGGAAGGCGTGGTTCCCGCAGGGGCCAGAAGACCCAGACCTCGCTCTGCTACTGCTCGACATCCGCCAGGCCGAATACCAGTCGCCGCAGCAGCACGCCGAGGGGGCGGACAAGGCCCAGGAGCAGGCGGCCACTGGCAAGGACAAGGACGCGGAGAAGGTAGTGACCGTGATCCGCGAGAAGGATTTGGGCAAGTAGTACAGGGTTGAGATACGGAGGGGGCGCACAAATTGTGCGCTCCCTTTGTCTTGCTAGCGCAGGGCAGCAGACTCAGTGGTAGCCCGTCAGCACCACCCCCGCCCAGACTACCAGTGCATAGGCGGCAGCAGCGAGCAGCAAGCCGCCAGCCAGCGAGCGGGAGCGACCAGCTAGCCACTGTAGGGCAATGCCCGCCCACACGCAGAGTAGCGGCAGCAAGATCATATTGTAGCGGACGGTATAGCGGTCGAACAGGCCGCTGGCGGTCAGTAGCAGCCCCGCAGCCGTCCAGCCTAGCAGCACAAGGGAGGTGGCAGGGCTATCCCCCTCGGCGGCTAGCAGGGCGTTGCGTTGCAGCAGTAGCAATAGCCCGCCCGCCACCGCCAGTGGCAAGATCACCCAACCCTGGCCCTGCACCACGTCGCCCAACAAGCCGGGTAGGTCGAAGCGGATGCTGAACTCGGCGGAGTGGTACTGCTTGCCGCCGCTCAGCAGGTTGGCAACCTGCCCGCCAAGCTGCGCGTTGTAATGCACATAGTAGAGCAGGTAGGCGGCGACAAGGGTGGCCGCAAACACGCCCGCCAGCGGCCAGATGCGCCCACGCATCCCCGCTGGCGCAAGCAGCAGCCAGAGTAGCCCGACCGTCCCCGTCACGGCGACGCTAGCAATCGCCGAGCCATAGTGACCGAGCAGCGTGAGCAGGCTGAAACCGGCATAGGCCGCCAGCCAGCGGGCGTAACCAGCCTCGCTGCGCCCACGACTTAGCACCTCGACGGCACAAGCCAGCGCGACGACGAACATCACCTGGCCGAAGACGTTGCTCAGGGTACCCGCAGAGAGCAGGTCGTAGACTGCTGGGCCGACCGCGAACAGGCCAGCCGCAAACAGGGCGGCGTTCGTCCCCAGCCGCAGGGCAAAGCGGTAGACCGCTAGCCCCGCCCCCGCCTCACAGATGGCGATAGCGAAGCGCAGCAGCAGTTGGTCGCTCTCCCGCGACCCGCCCAGCAAGAGGCTGAAGGGGGTGAGCAGCACATAGAACGCACTGGGGTACGGCACGGGGGTGCCATTCGGCAACTCGCTCTGGAAGTAGAAGTTCTCGCCACTGCCCTTGAAGAAGCGCACGATCTGGGCCAACTTCTCGGCCTGAAAGTTGAGGTCAATGCTGATGAACTGGGGGTGAACCATGCCGCCGAAGCGCAGGGCGAAGGCCACCGCCACCGCCGCTGCCAACCAGCCGCGCGCCCGCTCGTCCGCCCAACTGCGCGGCAGCAGCAGCAACAGTAGCAGCCAGAGCAATGCCGCCCACAGCAGCGTCACCGCCAGTGGCCCGGCAAAGCTGCTGAGCAGCACCCTGTTCGCCACCAGTCCTGCGCAGACAAGCAGCAGCCCGCCCAGCCCTGCGCCAGCCGCTCCGCGCCAGCTAGCCCCCGCCCGGTAGCCGAACAGCCAGAGCAGAGCCAGCCCCAGCAGCAAGCTAGCCCCAGCCAGCGGATCGGGCAGCACCAGGCCGCCTGCCGACTCCAGGCGCAAGCCAGCCACTCGCACCCCCAGTTCGCGGGCATCCTTCGGTGGGCTGAAGGTAGGCGGGTAGAGGATGATCTCTACGTTGCCGCTCAAGTTTGGCTGGCGTGGCAGGCTGAAGCTCTGGTCGCTGAAGGGGGCGGCGGTCTGCCAGGTGTAGTCGCGGCCATTGATCGCCGCCCGCATGGTTGGCGGAGCCGCCCCACCGGGCCTCGCCCCACTGAGACGCAGAGTGAGCTTGAGCGGCTGGTTGCCAACCCCGACAAAGCGGAGTGGGCTGATCCCCTTGCTCCAACGGTAGCTGCTACCGTCGCTGGGGTCTCGCTCGCCCGCGTTCCAATCGTCGAGTAGGGGACAGCGGTAGGTCTTGCCGAGGTAGGGGCAGTCGTAGCTGTTGCCCAACGTGAGGCTGACATCCAGCTTCGCTTGGTAAGCGGCGGTGATCGCCAGGGTGCAGACGAGCAGAAAGAGGGCAAACCAGCGGTTGCCTACCGCCCCCCGCAGCCCAGCCACTTCGCGCCCCAGCCGCTCGCCAAAGCTATCGCTCTGCGTTATATCGCCAGCCTCCACCACCTGCGCCCCTCCTAATGATACTGCCGCAGCACGAGATCGGCCCACAGCAGCAGAGTGTAGGCCGCCGCCAGCCCGACCGCCAGCCCAGCCGCCAGCCTCGACCGCTGGGCCAGCCATTGCAGGGCTAGGCCCCCGCAGATGCAGAGAGCGGGTAGCAGGATGATGTTGTAGCGGACAGTATAGCGGTCGAGCAGACCAAAGATGGTGAGCAAACCACCCGCCAGCAGCCAGCCGATCAGCAGCAACCGCGCCGGTTGGCTATCGACTGCGCCCGCCCCACGTCGGGCCAGCAGAGCGCAGCCCAGCCCTGCTAGCGGCAATATCACCCAGCCCTGCCATTGTAGCACGTCGCCCAACAAGCCGGGTAGGTCGAAACGCACGCTGTACTCAGCCTGCTGGTACTGCTTGCCACCGCTCAGCAGGTTGGCAACCTGTCCGCCAAGCTGCGCGTTGTAATGCACATAGTAGAGCAGGTAGGCGGTGACGAGGCTGGCGGTAAATACGCCCGCTAGCGGCCAGATGCGTCCGCGTGTCCCTGGCGGCGCAAGCAGCAGCCAGACGAGGGCGATCACCCCTGTCACCGCAACGCTGGCAATCGCCGTGCCGTAGTGACCGAGCAGCGTGAGCAGGCTAAAACCGGCGTAGGCCGCCAACCAACCTTTGCTGCCCCCCGCCAGCCCTTCAGCCGCGCAGACCAGGGCGGCAACGAAGGCAGCCTGGGCGAAAAGATTGCTGTGGTTGCCCTGCGAGAGCATCTGGAACACTGCTGGGCCGACGGCGTAGAGGGTGGCCGCGAACAGGCCCGCCGCACTACCGAAGCGGCGGGCGAAGCGGTAGAGCAGCAGCAGCACTCCCGCATCCAGGGCAGCGGTGGCGAAGTGGAGCAGCAGGCGGTTAGCCTCGGTCGAGCCGCCGAGCAGCCAACTGAAGGGCGCAAGCAGCAGATAGTACGCGCTGGGGTACGGCACGGGGGTGCCGTTTGGCAGATTGCTCTGGAAGTAGAAGTTCTCGCCCTTACCCGCCAGGAAGCGGCTGATCACCTCAATGCGGTGGGCATGGTAGGTCAGGTCAATAGTAATGAACTGGGGGTAGACCATACCAGCATAGCGTAGGGCAAAGGCCGCCGCCACTGCCGTTGCCAGCCAGCCTCGTACCTGCCCCACCGCCCAACTGGTTGGTAGTAGCAACAGTACCAGCAGCCAAAGCAGCCCCGCCCAGAGCAAGGTCACGGCCAGTGGCGCGGCGAAGCTAGTGATCGCCAATCGTTGGCTAGCCAGCAGGTAGAGCATGGCGGCCAGCAGTAGCCCCGCGTAGGCCGCCCCCACCCGCCAGTCAGCGCAGGCTATCCCCACTAGCAGCCAGCAGAGCAGCAGCACCAGCAGGAGGCTACCCAGCACCAGCAGGTCGGGGACGACGAAGCCACCGCCTTGCGCCACCCGCACGCTATCTACCCGCACCCCCAATTCGCGAGCATCGCCAGCCGGGGTGAAGGTAGGTGGGTAGAGGGTGAGGCTGAGGTCGCCGCCCAGCCCTGTCTGGCGCGGTATGTTGATGGTATGATCGCTGAAGGCTGCCTCGCTCTGCCAGACGTAGTCGCGCCCATTGATGCTGGCTGTGACCACGGGCGGCGCAGCGGCAGGGCGCACCCCAGAGAGGCGGATCGTCACCTGGTAGCTGCTGTTGCCGATCCCAGCCAGGTAGAAGGGGCTACCTCCTTTACTCCAGCGGTATGTGGTCTTGTCGCTTGGGTCACTCTCCTGCGCGTTCCAGTCGTCGAGGATCGGACAGCGGTCGGTCTTGCCGAGCGTGGGGCAGTCGTCAGGGCCACCCAGGTCTACGAGATAGCTCTGCGGCGACTGGTAGGCAAGCGTAATGGCGATGCTGGCTAGCAGCAGGAATAGCAAAAGCCAGCGGTTGAGCAACGCTGGCCCTGCTTGCGCGATAGGGGCTAGCCGCTGGCTCAGACCAGCAGTACCAGCCGCTGGCTCAACCTGCCGTTGCTTCATACGCTTCTTCCAGGCTGCCGCCCGCCATCAACAGGCCGAGCAACTCGCGGTTCGCATCGCTGCGCGGGATGGTAGCGACCACCTGCCCCTTGTACATCACTGCGATGCGGTCGGCCAGAGCCAGGATTTCGTCCAACTCTGCGCTGACTAGCAGCACCGCCACCCCACTGTCGCGGGCCGCGACGATGCTTTTGTGGATGAACTCAATCGAACCGACATCCAGCCCCCGTGTTGGCTGGCTGGCGATCAGCAAGGCGTTGTGGCGCGAAAGTTCGCGAGCCACCACGACCTTCTGCTGGTTGCCGCCGCTCA
>JBBROH010000067.1:0-19281 GCA_038229595.1 Chloroflexia bacterium
CGAAGCTAATAAAGTTGGCGCGACCAGCCAGGGACATGACCTTGGTGATAGCGGCGGTGAGGGTGGTCTTGCCATGGTCCACGTGACCGATGGTACCAACATTGACGTGCGGCTTGTTGCGCTCGAACTTCTGCTTTGCCATTACTGTCCTCTCTCCTAATCCATAATCTGTCAGGGGTCAATCGGGGGTGAAGCGACCCCGCCCTCGGTTGAGGAAGGCGGGGTCAGGGTTACTTAGCTCTTGGCCTTCTCGATCAGTTCCTTAGCGATGTTGCCCGGCACTTCTTCGTAGTGATCGAACTCCATGCTAGAACTGGCGCGGCCCTGGGTCATGCCACGCAGGGTGTTGACATAGCCGAACATACTGGCGAGCGGCACGTGCGCCGTAATCACCTTCGCGTTGCCGGGGCGGTCTTCGATGCCTTGCAGCACCCCACGCCGCCCGTTCAGGTCGCCGACGACCGAACCCATATAGTCTTCGTGGGTAGTCACTTCAACCTTCATGATCGGCTCCAGGATGACGGGGCCAGCCTTCGGCACGGCGTTCTTGATCGCCAGCGAACCAGCAATCTTGAAGGCCATTTCGCTGGAGTCCACCTCGTGGTAGCTGCCGTCGAAGACGCTCACGTGTACATCCACCATCGGGTAGCCCGCGATGATGCCATTGGCGAGTGCTTCCTTGATCCCCTCACCGATAGCCGGGATGTACTCCTTCGGGATTGCGCCGCCAGCAACCTTGTTCTCGAACAGGTAGCCACCGCCACGCTCCATCGGCTCAACTTCGATCCAGCAGTCGCCGAACTGACCCTTGCCACCCGATTGGCGCACGAAGCGGCCCTGTGCTTTGGCGGTCTTGGTGATACCCTCACGGTAAGCAACCTGCGGGCGGCCAATATTGGCCTCGACCTTGTACTCGCGGAACATCCGATCCACGATGATCTCAAGGTGCAGTTCGCCCATGCCGCTGATGATCTTCTGCAAGGTCTCAGGGTCAGTCCGCATCCGTAAGGTCGGGTCTTCCTCGGCAAGGCGGGCAAGAGCGTTACCCATCTTATCCTGGTCAGCCTTAGTCTTCGGTTCGATAGCGACGTTGACCACTGGCTCTGGGAAGATGATCCGTTCCAGGGTAATCAGATGCTCCAGGTCAGAGAGGGTGTCACCAGTAAAGGTGTCCTTCAAACCGACGATTGCACCGATATCGCCAGAGTACACGGTCTCCAAGTCTTCGCGGTGGTTGGCGTGCATTTGCAGCAGGCGGGCGATGCGTTCGCGCTTGCCCTTGCTGGTGTTCATCACGTAAGTACCACTGCTGACCTTGCCAGAGTAGACGCGGAAGTAAGCGAGGCGGCCCACGAACGGGTCAGCAACGATCTTGAAGACCAGTGCGCTGAACGGCTCTGTGTCGCTCACCTGCCGCTCGATCTCCTCGTCGCTGTCGGGGTCAATCCCCTTAGTCGGTGGCACATCCAGCGGGCTGGGCAGGTAGTGAACGACCGCATCCAACATCGGCTGCACGCCCTTGTTCTTCAGGGCCGCACCGCAGAGGACAGGGACGAGTTGGTTGGCAATGGTGGCCCGGCGCAAGGCAGGGATGAGCTGCTCCTTGCTGATCTCGCCATCTTCAAGGTAGATGTTGAGCAACTCCTCGTCTGTCTCAGCGACCGCCTCAAACAGGTTGGCGCGGTGGGTGGCAGCGAGTTCGACGAACTCAGCCGGGATCGGCTTGTGTTCGATGTTGGTGCCGAGGTCGTTGGTATAGAAGATCGCCTCATTCTCGATCAGGTCGATTACGCCGCGGAAGTCGGACTCCGCGCCAATCGGCAGTTGGATTGGCAGCGGCCTGGCACCGAGGCGTTCCTTGATCATCTCCACCGTGCGCCAGAAGTTCGCGCCGATGCGATCCATCTTGTTGATAAAGCAGATGCGCGGCACGTGGTACTTGTCGGCCTGTCGCCAGACAGTCTCCGACTGCGGCTCTACACCAGCCACCGCGTCAAACACAACCACGCCACCATCAAGCACGCGCAGGCTACGCTCAACCTCAACTGTGAAGTCTACGTGGCCGGGGGTGTCGATAATATTGACGCGGCAATCCTGCCATTCGGCAGTGGTGGCCGCCGAGGTGATAGTGATCCCCCGCTCCTGCTCCTGGGCCATCCAGTCCATGGTAGCTGCGCCCTCATGTACTTCACCGATCTTGTGCGTCTTGCCGGTGTAATAGAGGATGCGCTCGGTGGTGGTAGTCTTACCGGCATCAATATGGGCAATGATACCGATGTTTCTAGTCTTCTCTAGAGGAAATGCCCTTGCCACAAACTGTTCTCCTGTGTTCTCCGGGCAGGGGGGGCGGTGTACGCCCCACCCTTATTTGTACGCAAGCCTGCGGTCTACCAGTGGTGGTAGCGCGGGGTAATTTGTTAATTAGACGCGATAATGGGCGAAAGCCTTGTTCGCCTCAGCCATGCGGTGGGTATCTTCGCGCTTCTTGACCGAGCCGCCCTGGTTGTTGGCTGCTTCAAGCAGTTCGGCGGTCAGCTTCTCGACCATCGAACGCCCACTGCGGCTACGGGCGGCCCCGATCAACCAGCGGATCGCCAGTGACTGGCGGCGGTCGCCCTTGATCTCAATCGGCACCTGGTAGGTTGCGCCACCGATACGCTTGGCCTTGACTTCGATCACCGGGGTGACATTACGCATCGCCTGCTCGAACACTTCCAGCGCACCACGGCGGGCATTGCGCTCCACCGCTTCCATTGCACCGTACATGATCTTCTCGGCTGCGCCCTTCTTGCCGCCAATCATCAGCTTGTTGATGAACTTGCCAACCACGCGGCTGCCGTACTGGGAGTCGGGGGCCGCAATGCGGGCTTCTACCTTAGCTCTACGAGGCATACTTGCTTTTCTCTCCTTCAGCGGGCGCGGGTTGCGCCTCTACTTACTCACCCGCCCCCGCACGCTCCCCACGCGGGGAGGTAGAGGAAGGTGTATAAAATTGGCAAAAAGAACAGGAACCAGGATGCTCTGGCTGCCCAAAGGCCAGCCAAAACCGCCTGCGCCTCGGCGCAAGTTCCCCGTTCCTACCACGCACAACTTAGTACGTAACCACCGGCGCACGCACCAGCGTTATACAGGGGATTTACTTGTGCTGCTTGTCTGGCTCAACCGGTGGCTACTTACTGCCCAGCCACCGGGTTGCTCTACTGCTACCTACCGCTTCTTAGCTGGGGCTGCACCCTTGCCCTTAGCAACCTTGGTGCCATACTTGCTGCGACCCTTCTTGCGATCCTTGACCCCCTGGGTGTCCAGGGTGCCGCGCACAATGTGGTAGCGCACACCAGGCAAGTCCTTGACGCGGCCACCGCGTACCAGGACGACCGAGTGTTCCTGCAAGTTGTGACCCTCGCCAGGGATGTAGGCAGTCACTTCGATGTTGTTGCTCAAGCGAACGCGGGCGACCTTACGCAGAGCCGAGTTCGGCTTCTTTGGGGTCTGGGTACGCACTGTAGTACATACGCCACGCTTCTGCGGCGCGCCCTTGTCTACCGCCGTGGTAGTCTGGTCAAAGGCGTTGTAGATGAATTGCAGGGCCGGAGCCTTCGTCTTCTTCGTGACAGGTTTGCGGCCCTTGCGGATCAGTTGGTTGATTGTCGGCAACGCTATCTCCTCTATCAAGCCGTAGCTTGAGCCAGTTTCGTCCGGCCAAAATCCTAATTGTTCTTAGCCGCGCAAAATAACCTCCCCCTTGAGGGGGACAGTGCTGTATTATACTAAGATTCAGGCGCAGTGTCAAGACTCTGACCCGCCTCTTTCGCGTGCCGACCGCCAGCAGGTGGCCTTGCGACCCCCTATATTCTACCAAATCGGCTAGCTGCGCCCTAATCCTATGGCTCGGCAACCCCTACTACTGCGTTAGAATTGAGTGTGCAAAGCGGGGGCGCGCTCTCGCCCGCCCCCGCCAGCCAACCACAGGCTGCTGATTGTTCAGCCGACTGCGGCTAGCGGCTCCTCCTCCTCGGTCAGGCTGCCCGCATCGAAGTCGGCGGCGTTGTCCTCCGCTCCCTCTAGCAGGTTAGCCCGCAGGCTGATCATCTCAGCGAGGCGTTCTGCCCCGTCGTTCTCGCCAACGATGAACTCGCCGCCCGCCTCTTGCAAGGCGACCGCCTGTAGCTCGTCGGTGGTGGCTTCGGCAACCGCAGCAGTATCGCCATCAAGATATTGGTCGATATCCTGACCGAGCGCGACCAACTGCACCTGCCGTAGCTTCTCCATGCGTGCTTGCAGACCGCTGCCCGCCGGGATTAGCTTGCCGATGATTACGTTCTCCTTGAGGCCGCGCAGATAGTCCACGCTGCCAGTCACGGCTGCCTCGGTCAGCACCCAGGTGGTGTTCTGGAAGCTGGCAGCAGAGAGGAAGCTGTCGGTATTGAGGCTGGCTTTGGTGATGCCCAGCAGGATTGGGGTCGCCGTCGCCGGTTCGCCACCCTCTGCCAGGATGCGGGCGTTTGCCTCCTCGAAGTAGAAGCGATCCTTGATGTCACCTTGCAGCAACTCAGTATCGCCCGTGCTTTCCACCCGCACCTTACGGAGCATCTGGCGCACGATCACTTCAATGTGCTTGTCGTGGACGTTCACGCCCTGGGTGCGGTAGACCTTCTGGGCCTCCTCGACCAGGTACTTCTGCACGGCCTCACGGCCCTGGATGTGCAGGATTTCCTGGGGCGACTTTGGCCCCTTGGTCAGCGAGTAGCCAGCGGTCACATGGTCGCCGCGCTTGACTTCGATCAACGCACTGTGCGGGATCGTGTGTTCGCGCTTCTCCACCTGCTCGTTGCGGATGGTCAGCTTGTCGCCGTCCTCGCTGATGCGGATGGTGCCGTCCATGCCAGCGGTGATCAACTCACCAGTCTCGCGGTTGACTGCCAGGGTTGCGCCCGCTACTACCTTGTCGTCGTTCTTTACCGACAAGTCAGCGTACTGGGGCAGATCATGTTCTTCGCTGTACACTTCACTATTGGTTACGCTCAGCTTGCGCCCGCCATTGTCGTCCTCGGTGTAGTCCACGAAGCCGTCGATCTCGCTCAAGATCGCCTGACCCTTCGGCACGCGAGCCTCGAACAACTCCTCGACGCGCGGTAGACCCTGGGTGATATCCTCACCCGAAGCCACGCCGCCGCTATGGAAGGTACGCAAGGTTAGCTGTGTGCCAGGCTCACCGATGCTCTGGGCCGCGATGATGCCAACGGCCTCACCCAGCTTGACCAGCTTACCCTCAGCCAGGCTACGGCCAAAGCACATCTGGCAGATGCCGAAGCGCACATCGCAGAACAGCGGCGAACGCAGGTGCAGGCTGGTGATGCCCGCATCGGCGATCTTCTTGATCACCTGGTCGTTGATCTCATCATCCAGCGTGTTGCCAACGAGGATCTCGCCAGTGCGCGGGTCGGCTAGCGGGTCCATCAGGAAGCGGCCCAGGATGCGGTCGCCGCCGATGAACTTGCCAGTCCCCTTCTCGCGCAGTTCATGCTCGTAGAAGTGGATACCCTGCGTGGTGCCACAGTCTTCGCTGGTGATCACCACGTCTTGGGCTACATCAACCAGACGGCGGGTAAGATAGCCCGCGTCTGCCGTCCGCAGCGCAGTGTCGGCCAGACCCTTACGCCCACCGTGGGTGGAGACAAAGTATTCCAGCACGGTCAGCCCTTCGCGGAAGTTGGAGCGGATCGGCAAGGCGATGATGCGCCCAGACGGGTCGGCCATCAGGCCACGCATGGCGGCTAGCTGGCGAATCTGCTTGAGGCGCGCCTTAGTTGCGCCGCTGTTTGCCAGCGTCGCCACCAGACCGTAGGGGTCAAGGATTTTGCCCATCTCCTCGGTCATTTCTTCTGTCGTGCGCGTCCAGATTTCGACGATGCTGGTGTAGCGTTCCTCGTCGGTCAACAGGCCGCGGCTGAACTGGCGATCCACCTCGTCCACTTCCTTGTCCGCCGCCCGTAGCATCGCAGGCTTCTGCTCTGGCACGGTCACGTCAGCGACACTGAAGGTTGAGCCACTACGTGTGGCGAAGGTGAAGCCCACCCGCTTGATCGCGTCGGCGACGGCGGCAGACTTGATCGAGCCGAGGACGTGGTGGCACTCTGCCATCACCTTCCGCAGCGCGCCCTTGTCCATCCGCTCATTGCGGTAGCTAATCTGCGGCGGCAGGGTGTCGTTAAAAAGGACGCGCCCGACGGTGGTCTCCATGCGGATCATCTTCGGTTCCTTACCGTCCTCAAGGCGGTAGCCGTCCAGCCCGATCTGCACGCCCTTCTCAGGCATACGCACGGTGATCATCGCTTGCAGGTCGATCACCCCGGCCTGGTAGGCCGTGATCGACTCCTGGCGGTTGGCGAACATCTTGCCCTCACCCTTCACCCCAGGCCGCTGTACAGTCATGTAGTAGCAGCCGAGGACGATCTCCTGCGAGGGGCTAACCATCGGTTCGCCGTTCGCGGGGGAGAGCATATTGTGGACGGCCAGCATCTGCTCGCGGGCTTCGCGCTGGGCGGCTGCGGAGAGCGGCACGTGAACAGCCATCTGGTCGCCATCAAAGTCAGCATTGAAGGCAGAACAGACCATTGGGTGAATCTGGATTGCGCTACCTTCGATCAGGACGGCCTCAAACGCCTGGATAGACAGGCGGTGCAAGGAAGGCGCACGGTTGAGCAGCACGAGGTAATCCTTGATCACCTCCTCCAACACGTCCCACACTTCGGGCCGCACCCGCTCTACGATCCGCTTAGCCGACTTGATGTTGTGGGCAAAACCACGCTCCACCAGGCGGCGCATAACGAACGGCTTGAACAGTTCTAGAGCCATCTTCTTCGGCAGACCACACTGGTGCAGCTTCAGTTCGGGGCCAACCACGATCACCGAGCGGCCAGAGTAGTCCACCCGCTTGCCCAACAGGTTCTGGCGGAAGCGGCCCTGCTTGCCCTTGAGCATATCACTGAGGCTCTTGAGGCGGTGCTTGCCAGAGCCAGAGACGACGCGCCCACGCCGCCCGTTGTCGATCAGCGCGTCCACAGCCTCTTGCAGCATCCGCTTCTCGTTGCGGATGATGATCTCTGGTGCGCCCAACTCCAGCAGCCGCTTGAGGCGGTTGTTGCGGTTGATCACCCGACGGTAGAGGTCGTTGAGGTCGCTGGTAGCAAAACGACCGCCATCAAGCTGCACCATCGGGCGCAACTCTGGTGGGATCACCGGCAGTGCGGTGAAGAACATCCACTCTGGCTTGTTGCCGCTCTTGAGGAAGGAGGTAGAGACCTTCAGCCGCTTGACCGCCTTCTTCTTACGCTGGCCGCTGGCAGTCATCGCCTCGTCGCGCAGTTGCGCCGTGAGGGCGGCAACATCGCAGCGCACCACCACCTCGCGCAGAGCCTCTGCACCCATACCGGCGCGGAAGACCCCCCCAAACTGGTCGTGCAACTCGCGGTACTTCTGCTCAGAGAGCAGTTGCAGCGGCTCGATGCTCTCCAACTCCTCGATCTTGCGCGCTACTTCGCTGCGAATCTCCTCAACCTGGGCGTTGGCGCGGGCCAGGATACCCTTCGCCTCCTCGTCGCGGCTGTAGTTCTGCACATCGCGCTTGGCGGCAATCGCCTTGCGGGTGTCCGCTTCCAGCAAGTCAGTCCCCTGCTTGCTCAACTCGCTGATCTTGATCAATGCCTCGTTCGTCACCTGCTCACCAGCCTTGACGATCACCGCATTGTTCAGCGACTCGAAAACAATCTCATCCGCGGTGTTCTCGCCAATCAGGCTATTGATGGTAGAGCGCAGCGTCTTGGCCTCGGCGTTGATCGTGGCGGCACGGGTGTTGAAGTCGTCCTCGAAGGCGCGCAACTCCGTGCGCTGGTCTTCGCTGTGCGCCTCATCGCCCTGGAGGCCGCTAACCTGCGTGCGTGCGTATTCCTCGGTGCTGCCCAGGGCTTGCTCTGCCTCAGAGCGCAGTTGGACGAGCAGGGCATTGCGCCCCTCGTTGTCTACATCAATGACGATGTAGGTGGCGAAGTAGAGGACGCGTTCTAGATTGCGCGGGCTGACATCCAGCAGCAATCCCAGGCGGCTGGGCGTACCCTTGACGTACCAGATGTGGGCGGCAGGGCTGGCAAGTTCGATGTGGCCCATCCGTTCGCGGCGCACCTTAGCGCGGGCGACTTCTACGCCACACTTGTCGCAGATGATACCCTTGTAACGCACCCGCTTGTACTTGCCGCAGTAACATTCCCAGTCCTTAGACGGGCCAAAGATACGCTCGTCAAAGAGGCCGTCGCGCTCTGGCTTGAGCGTGCGGTAGTTGATCGTCTCCGGCTTGGTTACTTCGCCATAAGACCAGCCCTTGATCTGCTCTGGCGAAGCAAGACTGATCCGAATTGCGTTGAAATCGTTTACTTCAAGCACTGTTTGTCTCCCCCTTGAGAGTAGCCAGCCGTCGGTTGTGCGCTAGCATTGGCGGCAGACTCGCTGCCACACCACCACCGCGCTCAACCAACCGCTGATCACTGACAACTGACAACTGACGACACTTGCACTCTAATCCCGATCAGCCTCGAAACCGGCCAGGTTGATGCCCTCAAGCTCAGATAGCACATCGTTGTAGCTATCCTCGCCGAACTCTACCTTCTCCTGATCCTCGTTCAACACCTCGACCGAAAGACCGAGGCTCTGTAGCTCCTTGACCAGCACCTTGAACGACTCTGGCACGCCCGCCTCCATGATATTCTCGCCCTTGACGATAGCCTCATAGGTCTTGACTCGGCCCATCACGTCATCCGACTTGACGGTAAGCATCTCTTGCAGGGTGTGCGCTGCGCCGTAAGCCTCCAACGCCCACACCTCCATCTCGCCGAACCGCTGACCGCCAAACTGGGCCTTACCACCAAGCGGCTGCTGGGTGACCAGGCTGTAGGGGCCGGTGGAGCGGGCGTGTACCTTGTCTTCGACCAGGTGGGCCAGCTTGAGCATATAAATCTGCCCGACGGTAACAGGGTTGTCAAAGGTCTCGCCAGTGCGCCCGTCGTAGAGGATCACCTTGCCGTCCAGCGGCAGTTCTGCCTGACGCAGAGCCTCGGTGATCTGCTCCTCGGTCGCGCCGTCAAACACCGGGGTAGCAACGCGGAAGCCCAGCTTCTCGGCGGCCCAACCCAGGTGCGTCTCCAAGATTTGGCCGATGTTCATGCGGTGCGGCACGCCGAGCGGGTTGAGGATAATATCCACCGGCGTACCATCCGGCAGGTAGGGCATATCTTCTTCCTTCATCACCCGACTGACCACGCCCTTGTTGCCGTGCCGCCCTGCCATCTTGTCGCCAACCGAAATCTTGCGCTTCTTGGCGATAGTAATGCGAACCATCTGGTTTACGCCAGCCGGTAGCTCGTCGGTCGCGTCGCGGCTGAACACGGTTACATCGATCACCTTGCCATACACGCCGTGCGGCACGCGCAGGCTGGTGTCCTTCACCTCGCGGGCCTTCTCGCCGAAGATCGCCCGTAGCAGCCGCTCCTCAGCGGTCAACTCGGTCTCGCCCTTCGGGGTGATCTTGCCCACCAGGATGTCGTTCGGCTGCACCTCTGCGCCGACGTAGATGATGCCGCGCTCGTCCAGGTCTTTGAGGCTATCCTCGCCGACGTTGGGGATGTCGCGGGTGATCTCCTCTGGGCCGAGCTTGGTATCGCGGGCCTCAACCTCGTGCTTCTCGATGTGGATATTGGTAAACACGTCTTCGCGCACCAGCCGCTCACTGAGCAGGATCGCGTCCTCGAAGTTGCCGCCCTCCCAGGGCATGAAGGCAACCAGGATGTTGCGACCCAGGGCCAATTCGCCCTTCTCGGTGCTGCTGCTGTCCGCAATCACCATACCTTCTTCAACAAACTGGCCGCGTTCGATACTGGGCCGCTGGTTGATGCAGGTATCCTGATTGCTGCGGACGAACTTCTGCAAGGGGTAGAGGCGTGGTTCGCCACCCAGGGTCAGCGTCACTTCGCCGCTGACCCGGTCGCGGGTAGCAGGCTGGATCACTACGTGGGTTGCGTCTACCTCGCTGACTACGCCCGACTCGCGGGCAGTAAGCACCTGCCCACTGTCGCGGGCGGCCTGCGCCTCCATGCCAGTGCCAATGATCGGGGCTTCGGGCGAAAGCAGCGGCACTGCCTGCTTCTGCATATTCGCACCCATCAAGGCGCGGTTCGCGTCGTCGTGTTCAAGGAAGGGGATCAGCGCACTAGCCACGCTCACCACCTGCTTGGGGGTCACGTCCATGTAGTCTACCAGGTCAATCGGCTCGTAGAGTGGGTCTTCGCCATGCCGCACCTCCGCACGGTCGGCGATGAACTCGCCCCACTCGTTGGTCGGTGAGTTGGCCTGGGCGATGAAGTAATCGTCTTCGCGGTCAGCCGACATATACTCGATTTCCTGGATGATGAAGGGCCGCACCTTGATTGTTTGCAGGCTCAAGCGAGCAATCTGCACCGCCAGTTCTGCATCGATACGGGTGCCACTGCGCGCTATCACGTTGCCGTCTGCGTCGCTCAAGTTCTCGCGCAGCAAGCGGTTTAGCAGAGCGGCTGGCTCGTTCGCTACTTCACGCATCACCTTGCGGTAGGGCGTTTCGATGAAGCCATACTCGTTGATGCGGGCGTAGGTCGCCAGGCTACCGATCAGGCCGATATTCGGCCCTTCTGGGGTCTCAATCGGGCAAATGCGCCCATAGTGCGAGTGGTGAACATCGCGCACATCGAAGCCAGCCCGGTCACGGCTAAGACCGCCAGGGCCGAGGGCAGATAGCCGCCGCTTGTGCGTAAGCTCGGAGAGGGGGTTGTTTTGGTCCATGAACTGCGACAACTGGCTGCCGCCAAAGAACTCGCGCATGGCCGCAACGACTGGGCGGATGTTGATCAACATATTGGGGGCAACCGACTCCGGGTCGTGGATGCTCATCCGCTCCTTGATCACCCGCTCCATGCGGAGGATGCCGACGCGGAACTGGCCCTGGATCAGTTCGCCGACCGTGCGGACACGGCGGTTGCCCAGGTGGTCAATGTCATCTGGGTGGTTGTGGCCGTTGTTCAGCTTGACCATCATCTTGACGATCTCGACGATGTCCTGCTTGGTCAGGGTCAGCGTCTCCATGCCAGGGTTTTCAAGGGTCAACCGCTTGTTCAGCTTGTAGCGGCCCACCTTCGCCAGGTCGTAGCGGCGGGGGTTGAACAGCATCGCTTGCAGCAGGCTGGTAGCGTTGTCCAGCGTCGGCGGGTCGCCTGGGCGCAGGCGGCGGTAGAGTTCGATCACTGCCTCCTCACCCGCCCGCTTCTCGATGCGCTCGCCCGCCTCGGCCCGCTTAGCCGCAACCCGACGGTGGAACCCCTCCTCGTCGCGCTCGCCACCCGCCTTCTCCATACGGTTGCGCTCCTCAACCTCGAAGCGGGAGACTTCCTTCTCTACCTGCTCGCGGATCGTCTTAAAGAGGGTGCTGTCCGTGGTCTTGATCGGGTCTTTGTCAATAGTGGACTGGATGTAGTGGTGGGTCTCGTCGTTGTCCACGTCGCTGAATAGTTCGATCAGCTTCTCGTCCATCGCGAAGCCGCCGAGGGCGCGCAACAGTACCGTTACCGGAATCTTGCGCTTGCGGTCAACCTTGACCGAGAGGATGTCCTTGTTGCTGGTCTCGAACTCCAGCCAGGCACCGCGGTTGGGGATCAACTTGGCGGCAGCGAGCTTGCGCCCACTGTTTGGGTCTTCGTGCTGGGTAAAGTAGACCCCAGGGGAGCGTACTAGCTGACTGACGACTACGCGCTCGGCCCCGTTGATCACGAAGGTGCCGTTCTCGGTCATCAGCGGGAAGTCGCCCATGAAAATCTCGGACTCCTTGATCTCGCCAGTTTCCTTGATGATCAGGCGCACGCGCACCCGCAGAGGGGCAGCGTAGGTCATGTCGCGCTGGCGACACTCGAACTCACTATAGCGGGGTTCACCAAAGTGGAAGTCCATGAAGTGCAACTCCATGCTCTTGCCGGTGAAGTCCTGGATTGGTGAAATCTCGCTGAAAAGCTGGCGGAGGCCGTCAACCTTGAACCACTCGAACGAGTCGGTTTGTATCTGGATCAGCTTGGGCATGGGCAGTACCGCTGGGATGCGGGCGTAGCTGCGCCGACCGTTGTCGGCAGCGGCACCCTCGGCCAGGCGGGTGCGTTCGGAGTAGGTGAGCGTCGAAATATCAGGGACAATTACTGCTTCAGAACCGAGGGGATTGCTAAGGGCGGGCGCAGTCATCAGGCATGGCCTCCTTGATGGGAGAAAGAGGGATGGAACACGCTAGACACACATAGACACAAGAATAAAAGTACACGTTAGTGGCTTGTTCGGCAACACTTTCGGACTTCCTTCTTGTGTCTGACGCTGACACATGAATCTTCAATTAACCGCGTATGTGACTCAGCTAAAGGACTTAGGGGGTTATTATACCAGAATGGAGAGGGGATGTCAAGGGGCATACACAAATATCGCCGACGAGATTCGGGACGGCACTTGCAAGGGCCAGGCACGTCGGTAAATCTCTAGCTTGTGCCTATTATAGACCTATTCGGCTCGCTTGTCAATACCCTGTGTCGCCCAATTGTGGAAAACCTGGTGGCTGAGCGGTGGACGAGTGGTGGAAAGGCGGTGAGTTGCGTCACTCGCGGATTGCTAGTCGGAGATCAGGCAAAAGTCGCAGGCGGCAGATTGTCGGCCAGCTAGAGACTTTGTTATAATAGGAGTGCTTACTGCTTTGGCAGTTGGGCAGAACCTGAACTAACTGCGCTAATCTCGATGTAGGTGCGCTTGGCCCGCGTAATCGCACCGAACAGGTCGAACAAGTTGACGATGAAGCCATACTTTTGGTGGATCGCCCGCTTCGCCTGCGGATTGCTGGCGGTGGCGGTGTCGCGGGCTGCACCCTCAAGGGTGGGGCCAGGTAGCGGCTTGCCACTGCGGTCGCAGGGAGCGAGTTGCACGCGGGGGTTGTTGTGGATGCGCTTTACCTTGCCACTCTGCACCGCAGTGGTCACATAAATCTTGCCAGCAACCTCAACGAACCAAACCGGGGTCGAAACTCCTACCCCACTCTTGCGGAAGGTAGTCAGGTTGATGTACTGCACGCCGCGCAGAGCCGAAAAGTTCGCGCTGCCGTCCTGCTCGATATTTGTTGCCATAGCTTGCCTCCCTATCGCCAATAAAGATCGGGTTAATTACCGGTTACTGCGGGGATGTAGCGCGTGCAACAGCCAACAGCTAGGCTGCGCTGCGCTAGTTGCAAGGCGGGGCAAGATATAGGCCACAGAGCGGCGAGCCAGCGCAGGGCAAGTTGCGATTAGCTTCGCAGCGGTGGCCTCGGCTATTGTCGGATATGTAGATGTTCTGGTATAATTGTTGCAAGCCGCTGTTTCGAGGGCTGCTGCAGCTTGACAATAACAGGCGGTTGCCCTACAATCCAAGCAGGCCAAGTAGGAGGCGTAGCAGTGGATAGCAGCGAGATCAGGCGTTCATTCCTGGAGTTCTTCCGCGAGCGGGGGCATCAGTTGGTGCCTTCTTCTTCGCTGGTGCCAGCCAACGACCCCACCCTGCTCTTTGCCAACTCTGGCATGGTGCAGTTCAAGGATATGTTCCTCGGTGTCGAGAACCGGGGCTACAACCGCGCCGCCACTGCTCAGAAGTGCGTGCGGGCTGGCGGCAAGCACAACGACCTGGAAAACGTCGGCCCCTCCCTGCGCCACCAGACCTTCTTCGAGATGCTCGGTAACTTCAGCTTCGGCGACTACTTTAAGCGCGAGTCGCTGACCTGGGGCTGGGAACTCCTGACCCAGGTCTACAAGATCGACCCTACGCGCCTACGCCCAACCGTCTTCGAGGAGGACGACGAGGCGGTGGAGTTGTGGATGGAGATCACTGGCCTGCCCCAGTCGCAGATCATCCGCCTGGGCAAGAAGACCAACTTCTGGGAGGTGGGCGACACCGGCCCCTGTGGGCCAAACAGCGAAATCTTCTTCGATAAGTACCCAGAGCGCGGCCACACCGACCCCTCTACCTGGGAGATCGAAGACGAGGATCGCTGGGTCGAGATTTGGAACCACGTCTTCACCCAGTTTGACCGCCAGAAGGATGGCAGCTATGTTCCCCTGCCGCGCAAGAATGTGGACACTGGCATGGGCCTGGAGCGGGTGGCGATGGTCTTGCAGGGGGTAGACAGCAACTACGAGACCGACCTGTTCGTACCCCTGCTAGAACACATCCGCGACCTGGCGGGCAGCAGCGCAGCAGACCTGGCGAGTAACCCCGTCCCCTACCGCGTTGTCGCCGACCACGCCCGCGCCATGACCTTCCTGATCGCCGACGGCGTAACCCCCGGTGGGGCAGAGCGCAGCTATGTGCTACGCAAAATCATGCGGCGGGCAATCCGTTTTGGTCGCCAGCTTGGTTTCGACGGCCCCTTCTTGGGCAAGGTTGCCGAGCAGGTGATCGAGATGATGGGCGGTCACTATCACGAGATTGTCACTAACCAGCGCGTGATCCAGAAGGTGATCCTCAGCGAGGAGACTCTCTACAAGCGCACTATCGAGTCTGCCTTCAGCCGCTTTGCGGAGGCGGCTGGCAGGCTGAAGGCGGCTGGCGAACACGCGTTCCCTGGCAGCGAAGCCTTTCGCCTCTACGGCACCTACGGTCTCAGCCTAGACTTGCTGGGCGAACTGGCCCGCGAACACGAGCTTGAGCTTGACGAACCCGGCTTCGAGCGCGCGTTGGCCGAGGATCGCACCCAGCGCAACGCCGCAGTCGTCACCACCGACAAGAAGGTAAACTACGCTCAGCAATTCCAGTTGCCCGCCAGCGAGTTTCTCGGCTACGAGACCCTTGAGAGCGAAGCAGTAGTGCAAGCGATCCTCAGGCATGGCGAAGTGCTGACTTCCATAGTACCGCCCCCCGCAAGCGAGACCCTTACTGCTTCGCTCAGCGGGGATGGTGGGCTAGGGATGTCTGAACCCGACCTGAACACCCCGCCGCACGAGCAGCCAGCCGCCTTGATCGAGTACGAGATCGTCACCGACCGCACCCCCTTCTACGCCGAGCGTGGTGGGCAGGTGGGGGATCGTGGCTACCTTTATGGCGCAGACGGCACCACCTTCGTCGTGCTGGATACCCAGCGGCGGGGCGGCGATGTCTACGTTCATCGCGGCAGCCTCCTCAGCGGCAGCCTGGCAGTCGGCGACCACGTGCAGGCCAGCGTGCCAGAGCAGCGGCGGCGCGACGTGATGCGCAACCACAGCGCGACCCACCTGATCCACCAGGCGTTTCGTGATGTGCTTGGCCCACACCTCTACCAGCGCGGCTCGCTGGTTGAGGCCGACTATTTGCGCTTCGACTTCAACCACTACGCAGCGGTCTTGCCAGAGGAACTACGCGAGGTGGAGAGGCAGGTCAACCAGCACATCCGCATCAACCACCCGGTTACAATCAAATATTGCACCTTCGAGGAGGCGATTGCCGACGGTGCGATAGCCTTGTTCAACGAGAAGTACGGCGCGACCGTGCGTGAGGTGCAGATGGAGAGCTATAGCCGCGAACTGTGCGGCGGCACCCACTGTGGTCATACCGGTGAGGTCGGCTTCCTCCGCATCATCAGCGAGCAAAGCATCGGCAGCGGTCTGCGGCGGGTCGTGGCTGTCACCGGGCGGGGGGCCGAGGAGTACATCCAGGCTCAACTGGCAACCCTGGAGCAGGTGGCGAACAGCTTGCAGACCCGCCCAGAGCGGCTGCTAGCCCAGGCCGAGCAGATCGCAGGCCAGGTGCGGGCGCAAGAGCGCAAGATTGGCGAACTAGAGCGCAAGCTGGCGACCGGCGGTGGCAGCGGCAGTGGGCTGCTAGATCAGGTGCAGGAGGTTAGCGGCATCAAGGTGTTGGCTGCCCGCGTCGAGGCTTCCAGTGACGATGCGTTGCGCGAACTGGGCGACTTTGCCCGCAGCAAGCTCGGCAGTGCAGTGATCGCCCTCGGCACCGTGCTGGACGGCAAGCCCCGCCTGCTGCTGATGGCAACCGATGACCTCGTGGATCGCGGTATCCACGCTGGCAATATCATCAAGGAGATCGCGCCACTGCTTGGCGGCAAAGGCGGCGGTCGCCCGCAAATGGCGATGGGCGGCGGCAGCGAGGCGGCGGGCCTGGACGCAGCCCTGCAACAGGTTGGCACAATCGTTGCTGGGCAGTTGAAGTAGCAGTGGTGTGCATAGTAATGAGGCGGCAGTGGTCAGTAGTGGCAGATGACTGGAAGGGGTAGGTAGCATGGCACAGGAACAAGCAACCCTGATCGAGGCGAACGCGAGCGATACTATTGAGACGCTGGTCAAGCGCATCAGCGAGAGTGGGGCGCGTAATGTCACCCTGCGCCTGCCGCAGAGCGTGTCCGTCCTCACCAGTCTGCCCGACTTCGAGCAGCTTCGCGTATTGGAGCGCAGCAGCGGAGTGCGCCTGAGCATCGCCCCCGACGCAAACGACAAGACGCGCAGCGGCCTCGCCAAAATCCTCGGCTTCAACGTACTGAAGGAGGCGGGCAGCACCAATAGCAATCGCCTGCCCGCCCTCAGCGACGAGCCAGCCCCCGCCAGCCCACCGCCTCTACCGCGCAATACCAGCGGCGCAATCCCCCGCCCTGCCGCCGCGCCCGCCGCTGCGACTCCGCCTGCCCCCATGCCCGCACCTCCACCTATGCCCATTCTGAGCAAGGATGTTGACGTGCGCGACGCGCCCTTCGCCGCCGACTTCGCCTTCACCCCACCCGCTGCGGCCCTCGCCAGCACCCCCGACGAAGCGATAAGCAGGGCGGCAGTCCCCGCCGACATTGAGGAACTGAACGCAGCCTTTGGTGACCCCGACCTCGACATCCCCAGCAGTCGCCAGAGCGCAGAGGCTGGTAGCCGCCCGCGAGTGCTGGGCAGCACTGCGCCCAGCCGCTCTGTGGATCAGGCCCCACGCAACTCGGCCCAAGAGCGCATCGCCCAGAAGCGCAAGCTAGGTGGGCGCGCCCCCGAAGCGCAGGCGGCCACCGTGCCAGTCAGCGTCCCCAGCCGCAAGCAGGAGGAGCAGGGTGCTGCCAACGGCAAGTCGGTGGCCGCCGCAACAATGGCTGCACCCACCAGCACGGGCCGCCTGCCCAGCCGCAACCCAGTGGTTCTCCGCCAGCAACGGGCCAGTTCGCGGCGGCTGCTCTATACTAGCTTCATCCTCATCTTCCTCTGCTTGCTGGTTGGGGCGGCTGGATTGTGGTTCTTCAACCAGGGGCAGCCCGCCAGCGCAACCGTCACCCTCGTGCCGCGCAGCACTGTGGTTAGCCAGGCAATTACCGTGCCGATCCAGGTCGCTGTCCTCGGCCAACAGCCTACGGGCGGCCTCCTGCTTGCCCCCGCTGCCCAGGAAGTGCCACCTGCCACCTTGCCTAGCGACATCCCCCCCGCCCAGCCGACCGTCGCCCCCGCTAGCGATACCCCTGCGCCCCTAGCCAGCCCGACCGCGCCAGCCAATGACACCCCCCCTGCCAACCCCAGTGCGACTGTCTCGCCCGTGCTAGCCACCCCCATGCCAGCCCCAGTGCTGCCAGTCAGCGTTGCCGCCGTGCCAATCCAGGCGGCACCGCTAGAGGCAACGGTTAGTGCGTCTGGCACGGTGCAAACCACCGGCTTCCGCGACGAGCCGCGTGGGAACGATGTTACTCGCCTGCAACTAACCAATACTAGCGGCCAGGGCGCGAGCATCCCCGCTGGTACGCAGCTACAGGCGGCCAACGGAGCGACCTTTAGCTTCGCCGCCGCCGTCTATGTACCAGGCACCAACTACGACACTCTCACCTTTGGCACTGCGCTGGCCGACGTGCGGGCTGCTGCCCTGGGGCCGAGTGGGGTGAAGGCTTACGCGATGGCTGGCTCAATCGGCGCGCTCCGCTACCGCAACATCACCAACGCAGCAGGCGGCAGCACTGAGCGCATCGCCCAGGTTAGCCAGGGCGACTACGACAATCTGCTCAAGAGCTTGAGCGAGCAGGCCAACCGTGATGCACCCCTCGCCCTCAAGGCGCAGGTGCAGCCGGGCCAGCAGTTGTTGGAAGACACGATCATCGCTGACCCACCCGCCGCTACTGCCGACCGTAAGCCGGGTGAAGACGCAACCAGCCTGACCCTGGCAGTAGCAGTGCGCGTCCGCGCCAACGCCTTCCGCCCCGACGAGGCCAAGCGCGCCGCCCAAGACGCTGCCACCCAGAGCCTCACCGCCGCCGCCTTCAGCCTCAACCAGGGTAGCCTGACCGTGCAGGATGGCAGCATGGCAGTGGAGCAGGATGCAGCAGGCAAGAAGCAGTACCTCTACCGCGCCGCAGCCCAGGCCAGCGTCACCTACCAGATCAGCCCCGATATGCAGACCGCAATCCTGCGGATCATCCAGGCGCAAAACGCAAAGGAGTTCAACCAGGCCACAGTCAAGCAGCAGATCATGACCACCTATGCTGCCTACCTCAGCGACCTGCGCTTCAGCGTTACCCCAGGGCAGGGTGGCTTCAACCCTGACAACCGCCTCGACCAACAGGATCGCGTGCGCGTGCAGGTGGAGGGGCAGAGCGGAGCAGCAGCGGCTAGTGCAACCCCGCCCGCTCTGCCCGCTGCCGAAGCCACTGCGACCCCGGCCCAGTAGCGATGCGCGTCCTTTGTTTCGACCTCGGTAGCAAGCGGGTGGGGGTGGCGATCAGCGACGAGAAGGGCTGGTTGGCCCGCCCGCTGCTCACCTACCTGCGGATTGGCCCACGCCAGGATGTGGATAACCTCGCCCGCCTCGCCCTCAAGGAGGAGGTTGGCCTGATCGTCCTCGGCTTGCCCCTCAGCCTGAATGGAGACGAAGGGCCAGAGGCGTTGAAGGCGAAAGCCTTCGGCGCGACCCTGGCCGCCGCCACCGCCACCCCGATCACCTACTGGGATGAGCGGCTGACGACAGTGGAGGCCCACAACACGATGGAAGCCCTCGGCATTCCTATGCGTAAGCGTAAAGAGAAGATCGACCAGGTAGCCGCCGCTGTCATCCTCCAGGCCTACCTGGACAGCAATCCGCAGGAGGAACTGCCCCCCTGGGCGCGCCGAAATATGTTATAATTTGCACACAGCAGTCGGGCGGCGCACTTTTTGCTTAGGATGAGAGCTTGCGCAGGGCGAACAGCAGCGCGTCCTCAACCTTCGTCGGGGCTTC
>JBBROH010000068.1:0-18715 GCA_038229595.1 Chloroflexia bacterium
GCAGGGTCACGTACTGCACCGGGTTCTGGTCGCTGGGTGGGTAGATCACGGTGTAGGTGGCGTTGGGGTAGAGTTTGTACATCCGGGCCATGTCCGCCGAGCTTTCCAGGTCGGCGATGATGCCCACGTCGCGGCCCGTGATGTCGAAGGGCAAGGCCCAGGCACCATCGTAGGTACGCGGGGGGTTGATATTGGGGGCAAGGAAGGCTTGCGGCGGCAGGCCGATGTAGCGCGGCGAAACGTAGAACTCGTAAGCCTTGTCGTACTTGAGCAACAAGCGGGCGACGCTCAACTGGGTGCCATACATCTCAAGCCAGGTGGGGGTTGAGCGCGATTGGCGGTCATAGCGGGCGAGGGCAGTACCCGCCAGTTGCACCGCCATTACCAGCACCAACACTGCTGCCACCCCCTGCCCGATCCGCAGGCGCAGGCGGCGCGGCTGGTCAACGACCAGCACTGGCGGAACGGCGGCAACCCGCTTGAAGCTGAGGTCTGCTGGTTGTGGCGTGCGGAGACGGGCCAGCCAGGGGCTACGCAGGGCATTGAGCGCGGCACCAGCAGCAATGCCAGCCAGGAGCGCAGTTGTGACCATGTTCTCCATCGTGCGGTGGCCCTGCGGAGCCTCGAAGGAGACCGAAAGGATACCGCCCAGCATCTCAGTGCCAAGCCAGACGATAGGGAAGAAGTATTGCCACCGCCAGAAGTGGGCGACGCAGTAGCCGAGGCCGAGCAGGAACAGGCCCGCCACCAGTGTATCCAGCATCGGTAGCCCCGCAAAGTTGTGGCGTGGGTTAGCGTCGCCAATCCAGTTGAACATCAGCAGATGCTTCTGCAAGCTCATCTGCACATCGGCGGTCTGGAAGCTGGCGAAGATGCCCGCCGCCCCCGAACTACCGCCCGCGACCACGGTGTTGATGCGCCCCCAGAACTCGTTGGGGTGTTGTAGGGCGTAGAGGCCCATTGGGGCGAAGCCTAGCAGCGCACCGACCACGAACAGCGGCACCCCATAGCGGATGCCCTTGATGAACCGCCACCGTTCGCTGAACAGCTTGTGGGCGAAGACGGCGACGATCACCAGCGGCAGCACCCGTGCGCCATAGTACATATGCAGGTTGAGGCCCAGCAGCAGCCCCGCCAGCCCATACCAGCCCAGCCGCCCGCTGCGGAGGGCCAGCACCAGGCAGGTGATCACCGCCAGGTCGAGGGTGGTGGTGACGATGGTGGCGACCCCGAAGCGGCTCATGGTGATGCTCCAGATGCTGAAGCAGAGGAAGGCGGCGGCAGCCAGGCCCGTCCGCCAGCCGTAGAGCCGCGAGGCCAGCACGTAGATGATTGGCACGGCGATTGCACCAGCGAAGGCGGGCAGCACCCGCAGCAGGTAAATCTGCGCGCCAAAGAACTTGAGCAGCAGTCCTTGCAGGTAGAAGAACAGCGCGCCCATCTGCGTGTAGCCGGTGATGAACAGGGGGTGGGGCGCAGCGGCCCCAGCCACTATCTGCTGGCCCACGATGCCGTTCTGCGCCTCGTCAAACCAGAGGCCAGGGGGGGCATTGTCCAGGTTGTTGAAGCGCACAAAGAGGGCAGCAAGGAAGAAGCCCGTCAGCACCAACCCTTCTACCCAGCGTGGTAGCTGGTCAGGGCCGGGGTCGGCGGATAGTGCGCCACCGCGCCGCCCCGCCCCGATCTCCCAGATGATCAGGGCCAGGCCGAAGCAGGTGAGGCCCGCCAGAAAGAAGAGCCACGCGGGGGTGCCAGGGTCGCTGTCAATTGGAATCTGCACCGGGTCGGCGGTGACGGTGTTCAGCTTGTTGAAGAAGACCAGGCTGTTGCCGACGAAGGCGATGGCCGCGACCAGCATCACGCCCGCCAGCCACCAGAGGCGGTTGCCACCAAAGAGGGTGCGGGCAGGGGCTGGCACTGCGGTTAGCAGCGTGGGCGTGTTCCAGGCACCAAGAACTAGCAGCACTGCCCCAGCGATGAAGGGCAGCCAGGCGTTCTCTGGCAGCACCGAAGCGACGGCCCGCGCCTGCTCCAGGCGTAGCTGGCCGAAGATGCCAAGCCCGATCCCGCCCGCGACCAGCAGCAGGCGCACTACCCAGAGCGGCCAGGTGAGTTGGGCGGGGATGACGATAGCCGGTAGCAAGGAGCGATGGGCTTGCTCGGCGGCAACCGCAGCCCTCTGGCTAGCGGGCGTGGCTTCGGCCTCAACCAGTTCGGGGCTGGCGATCTCGTCGGCGGTTGCGGCAGCGGTTGCATCCAGGTCGGCGGGCGCAGCGGGCCGGTTGGCTTCGCTAGTCGCATCGGTAGCTTCTAGCTCGCTGACGGGGGGAGTAGCATCCATTGGTAGGACGGCTAGCTCCTCCTCAGCGGTTGGGTCGGGGCTGGCGGGGTCGTAATGTTTGACCGCTGAGACGCGGACACGTTGGCTCATCTACAATCATCTCCTTCAAGCTGCTCGTGCCATGCTCAACCATACTGATCTCGCTCGTGCCTGGGGAGGCCAAGCCTGCCTCTACAAACTGCCATCATCTTGCCGCCATTATACCACATCCATCCGCCACCGCTTACCGTTCGGCCACTACCTGTTCTAGCAGGGAGGTCAACTCTGCGGCCTGCGCTTGCCGCGAATAGTGGGCGGTGACAGCGGCGCGGCCCCTTGCGCCCATCAAGCGCGCCTCGTTCGGGTGGGCTTGCAGCCAGCGGATCGCCTCGGCGATCTGGGCTGCGTTCTCTGGCTCGACTGCGATCCCCCCCTGCATCTCCGCCAGCACGCGGGCAGCCTCGCCACCTACGCTGAGGACAACCGGGGTGGTGCAGGCCAGTGCCTCGAACATCTTGCTCGGCAAGGCTCCCTCAAACAATGCCACCTTCTTCAACGGCACCAGGCTGCTGTCAGCCAGGCTAAGGTAGGCTGCCATCTGCTCACGCGGGCGTTCGCCCAGCAGGGTGACATTGGGCAGGGCCAGGGCGCGCACCAGGGCGGCGGTCTCCTCCTTCTTCGGCCCCTCGCCGACAAAGAGGAAGTGGATGCTCTGCTCGTCGCGCAGCAGCCGGGCTGCCTCGACCAGCGTCTCCATGCCCTGCGCGATGCCGTGGATACCCGCATAGAGGACGACGAACTTACCCTCCAGCCCCAACTCGTGGCGTAGGGCAGCAGCTTGCTCTGGCTGCGGCTGGAACTGGCTGAGGTTCGCGCCATTCATGATCAGGTGCAGCTTCTTTGCCGCCAGGCCACGCGCAATGAGCCGCTGGCGGATGCCCTCGGTGACGACCACGATCTGGCGGGCGCGGCGGTAGCACCACTGCTCGATAGCTTCGGACAGCTTGATCGCTCGTGGGTTGTTCAGCTCGCCCAGGATCACCGCCGACTCCGGCCAAATGTCGCGCACCTCAAACACCAGTTTCGTCCGCTTCAGGTAGCTGACCAGCACCCCCGCCAGCCCGACAAACAGGGGGGGCGAGGTCGCCACGATCACGTCGTACCTGCCGCGCAGGAACAGGCTAGCCCAGGTCGCCATGGCGGTGTAGCTAAGATAGAAGCTGATGCGGCGCAAGAAGCTCTTTTTGGGACTGGCTAGCACCCAGAGGCGCACCACACGGATGCCCTCAAGCGTGCTGAAGTCGGCCACCGTCCGCCGGTACTCTGCTGGGATGATGCCGCTGGGGTGGTTTGGCACCTCGGTGAGCATCGTCACCTGATGCCCCTGCGCGGCCAGGTAGCGGGCCATCTCGTAAGCGCGGGTTTGGGTCGCCCCCACTTCGGGCGGGAAGTATTGGCTGAGGTAAAGGATTTTCATCGCGCAGCAGTTACCCCCTCCTCTCCTTCAAAGGGGTAGCCCCCTGCCTGCCCCGCCTTTGCAGGGAGAGGAGGGGGGCTGAATGGCACAAAGTCGTCTATAAACTGGCGGCACCAGGCGTTGATGCTGAGGGCCATCCAAAGGGCGCGGCTCTGGTCGTGCTGCTGTTGCTCACGGAGGAGTTGGTGCAAGTGCTGCTGGTCGAGCAGGGCGGCGGCGGTGGGGCTGAGGTCGGTTAGCTGGTCGCAGACCCACTCGTAGAGCGGGCCGCTGAACCAGAGGTCAATTGGGGTGGGGAAGCCCTTCTTATCGCGCCGCTGCACGATCTGTGCGGGGAGCAGGGGGGCGACCGCGCGCCGCATGATCCGCTTCGTCTCCAAACCCTTGAGCTTGAGCGCGGCGGGGATGCGTGCTGCCAACTCTACGATGCGATAGTCGAGCAGCGGCACCCGACTCTCAAGCGAAACGCTCATGCTGGTGCGATCCTCTACGTGCAAGAGAGCGGGCAGATAGTTACGCATATCCCAGTAGAGAGCGCGTTGCAGCGGGTTGCTGCCGGGGTTGCTGCCAGGGTCGCGCTCTGGCAAGGCCGCCTGAGCCTCGGCGACTAGCAGGGCCATATTGCCCTCGTTCACCGCCCTGCGTCGGCTGCGGTTGAGGGCGAGGTCGCGCAGTCCTGAGCGGCTAGCGATGCGGCCTGCGTCGGCTAGCAGGCTGGCGGCGGCGGCAGGGTGCTGGCGCAGGGTTGCCAGCTTGCCGCGCAGGTAGGGCGGCACGTAGCGGAAGTAGCCCGCGAACAACTCGTCACCGCCCTGCCCACCGTTGACCACGATCACCCCGTTCTCCGCTGTCAGCTTGCAGACGAAGTATTGGGGCAGCAGCCCTGGGCCGACAGTGGGGTAGTCCATGTGCCAGATCAGCTTGTCGAACACAGCGGGCAGGTCGGCTGCGCTGGGGATGGTCTCGTGGTGGTCGGTCTGATAGCGATTGGCAACCAGGTTGATGTAGGCCCGCTCATCGTAGGCTGCACCCTCGGCGAAGGCACCAGAGAAGGTCTTGAGTGGCCCAGCCCCACTTGCCTGCAACTGGTTGCTGACCAGGGCGACGATGCTGCTGCTGTCCAGCCCGCCGCTGAGGTGCGCGCCCACCGGCACGTCGCTCCGCAGGTGCAGCTTCACCGCGTCGCGTAGGAGGGCGCGCAGGTCGGTGATGTACTCATCCTCGCTCCGCAGGTTTTGCCCGTCCTCCTCGCTCGGCAAGTCCCACCAGCGGCGCACCTGCAAGCCGTCCGTCTCCGGCCCCAGTTCGAGGTAGCAGCCGGGCGGCAACTGGCGGATGCCCGCGAACCAGGTGCGGTCACCAGTGACATACATGAAGCGGGCGTACTCGGCGATAGCGGCGGAGTCAGGCTCGCGTGGCACACGGCGATCTTGCAGGATCGCCTTGATCTCACTGCCAAAGACCAATGATTGGCTGGCCGCGTCGTACCAGTAGTAGAGCGGCTTGATGCCCATGCGGTCACGGGCGAGCAGCAGATGTTGCCGCTGCTCGTCCCAGAGGGCGAACGCGAACATCCCGTTCAGGCGGCTGAGACAAGCTGGCCCCCACTCGGCATAGGCGTTGACCAGCACCTCGGTGTCGCCAGTGGAGCGGAAGCTATAACCCTCACGCGCAAGTTCAGCGGCAACCTCCTTGTAGTTGTAGAACTCGCCATTGAAGATGATCCGGTAGCGACCGGCTGCGGCGGCCATCGGCTGGTGGCCGCTGGGCGAAAGGTCGAGGATCGCCAGCCGCCGAAAGGCAAAGCCTAGCCGCCCTTCGGCAGACTGGTAGAAGCCCTCGTCGTCTGGCCCCCGGTGACGTATCACCCCGCTCATTGCTGCCAGTTGGGCTGCCGTCGCCTGCCCGCCGCGCAAGTTGTAGACCCCCGCAATGCCACACATCACCTTGCTCCTCTCAGCTAAAGAAAGCCTGCCAAAGTGTACCCTCAACCATCAAAGCTGTCAAGCAAAGTGCGGCCTCATAGCTATTGACATAATGGCCTGTTCTCTGCTACAATCATCTCTGATAGACATAACATGGCAGCAGGCGGGATCGTTACCGATTGTGGGCAAACGCGACCCGATCTAGAGGAGCAAGGCAATGGCTGAACATGGAGGCGGTGGTGGCGGCAAGCCTAAGCCAAAGAGAAAGAGTCTACTGAGTAGCTGCCTCGGCAACGTCGCAGTGCTATCGATCCTGCTAGTAGTCGGCACCTTCGCGGTGACAACCGTGATTAGCAACTGGGGCAAGGGGCTGCAAATCGTCACTGTCGGCCAGGCAGCTACGGTGGCGAACCGGCCAGCCGCGAAGGCGACGGCCACCCCACAAAGGCAGGCAGCGGTGGTGCCTCCCGCTGGGGTCAGCATCAACCCGCAGCCTAGCAGCAACGCCACTGGTGGGGGCGGGGTGGAGACTACCGCCTACATTGCTGGTCAAGAGCCGATCTTGATCTACCCTTCTACCCTGCTCTACGTCGTCGAGCAAGGCGACACGCTGGCAAGTATCGCCGCCAACCTGGGGACGACTCTCGCCGACATCCTGGCGGTCAACCCGCAGCTTGACCGCAACAACCCCGCCATCTACCCTGGCCTGATCTTGCAGGTGCCACTAACCAACGGCCCACCGCAGCCTACGCCCGGCCTACCCTCCACTGGCGAATACTCTAGCGAGCATTGAGGCACAGCGTGACCCGCAAGAAGCCACATCTGGACTGGCGAACCCCCCTTGCCCTCCTGCTCTGCCTGCTGCTGGCGGGTTGCAGCGGCGGCAGTGGCCCCGGCCCTGGCACGCCCGCCAACTACGTGCAGGTCAACGAGGTTAATCCCCTACCCACGCCAACTACCAGCCCAGTCTCTGCACCGACCATCGCCGCCACCTACTACACGGTGCAGGCGGGCGACACGCTCGGCGCAATTGCGCTCAAGTTTGACGTGACGGTGGACGATCTGGTGGCCGCCAACAACCTGAGTGACCCCAACAACCTGAGCATCGGCCAGAAGCTGATCATCCCCCCGCGACGGGGCAGCAACCCGCTCAAGCCCACTATTGCCCCCGCTGGCCCGACTGCAACCCGCATCCCCTGAACCATAGAACGTAGGATTAAACAGAGATTAGAGCCTGCGGATCGGCCTAAAGATGTAGAGCGCAACTGTTGACAGCGGCCCGTTAGTGTTGTATAATCACAACAGGTTAGCGAGTGGTTAACACCGCCCGCGAGCCAATACAACGAAATCCTCTAGAGCCGTATAGGATAAAGGAGGTGATGCCAATGGACAGTAGTAAGCAACAGGGCATCACGGAGGTCGTCAGCCTCTAAGGCTGCCGCCCGTGATGCCCTCCGAGAAGCCCCTGCACCAGCAGGGGCTTTTCCTTTTGCCCGCCAACTTCTCTTGCCGCCAACAAAAAGCCCCCGCTCCAATAGAAAGAAGGAGCGGGGGCAATCTATGCTGCTAACCTGAAGCGTACTTCTTGGAAGCCGAGCCGTAGCAATAGCAACTCCACGTCGCGGCGGGCATTGTCGTTGGCTGTGCTGAGGATACCATCCTCGATAGCAGCCTGCTTGATCGCTGTCTCTGCTTCCCGCCGCACGTAGTCGTAGAGTTCTGGGATCGGGCTGGCGAGGAATGGCAGGAGGCTGTCTGTCTTTACGTCGAAGACGTGACTTTTCTGCTCATCCAGCTTGAAGGAGATGATCTCGGCGGCTGGCAGGTGAATAGTGGCGACGTTCAGTGAGGTAGTGCCACTGACCAATCGACTAACTACCACGTCGTTCTCCTTTAGCTTGCCCAAGTCTACGCCAGCCTGCACTTCTCCCCGCGCAATGAACAGCACCTCGGCGTTCCGCAGGCCACCTAGCATCCCATCGCCTGTTTGGGTGCCAGTGACCACTTTCTCCAGGGTCATCTTGACGCTGACTAGCTGGTTCTGGGCGGCCAGGCCGCGTACTACAGTCTGGCTGCTGAGGTCAATACCAGTCGTCACTTTGGTGTTGAAGGCACTGCCGAAGAAGCTGCCGATGCTGCTCACGATGTTGACCCCGGTTGCCGCAGTGACGGCGATCAGGATAATCACTGCTACCATCACGCCAAAGCAGCCAACTCCTACCAGCGACCAACCACTAAAGCGGGCTGCCGCTGGCTGTGCGCCAGCATAAGGGCGGTCGTAGTTGGCGGGGCGGCGCGGTGGCGGGGCAGCATAGCCGCGCTCCGACTCGGCATCCTCGTCCAGGCTGCGTGAGCGGCTGGCGCGGCGGGGTTGCGGCTCGTAGTCGTCGTACTCGTGGGGGCCACGTTTGCGCGGCTGGCGGGGGCGCACTGTTGCCAGGTCATCGTACTGCTCGGCAGTAGCGGGGTGGGGGCGCGTGCTGGGGCGGGCATACTGGGGGTTGCGCGCAGGCTGTGGGTCAGCCCGCCCCTCGCTGATCACCCGGTACTCGCCGTCCTGCACCTCGTTGCTGGTGCGGCGGATCGCCCGTTGCCCACGGGTGGTGCGGCGGCTTTCGTACTCGCTGCTGTAGCGATCCTGTTCCACCGTGCCATCATCGCGCTCCGAATCGCGCAGGTCAACATCCTCATCGTCGCGCCGCTCGCCCATCGCCATCTCCTTCTCTGCAAACCCATCTCTACATATATACGGGGGCAGCCACCAAAAGTTACGGTTGGCACGCTTGTTCTTGCTCTGCTGCTAGCTTAATTATGCACGCCGCTGCAACAAAAGTCAAAAACGAACCGATCATCCGCCAGTCGCCCCCCCATATACCAGGCGCAACTGATCGCCCGCCAGCAGTTGGCCGAGGGCGGGCCAGCTTGTCGGGTGGACGACAGCGACGAGCGGGTAGCCACCGCTGGTTTGCTGGTCGGGGCCGAGGATGATCGGCTGGCCGCCAGGGGGCAACTGAATGCCGCCGCGCAGGGTTGGGGCCGAGATCATCTCCCCGCCCCCCGCCCGCTGGGGGATGGGGATCGGGGTCGCCAGCCGCCAACCCATGCGGTTGCCTTCTGCTACTATGTACTCGCTGGCAAGCAATGCTGCCCGCCCCTTGCGCCCCAGCAGCCCCGCCTGCGGCCCCCACTCGATAGCAAGGCTGGCAGGGCCAGGGTAGAGTTCGCGCCACGCTGCCGACCGCCGCCCTGCTTGAGCCGGGCCGCTGCTAGCGCAGGCTAGTTCGTCGCCTGGGCGCAGCAACCGCCCGCAGAGGCCCGGCAACGCCCCAGCCGCCCCCAGGTATGTACTCTGCGAGCGACAGTAGGGGGGACAGTGCAGCCCACCGGCGACCGCCAGGTAGGCGACCCCACCGCTGCCAGCCAGCCTACGCCGCCCGCGCAGTTCCAGCACACTGCCGGGGCGCAGGAAGATGCTGTACCAGGCTGGCAACCGACGACCTTCCACCCACAGTTGCAGGTCGGCCCCCGTTACTGCCAGCACGCACTTCGTCGTCACCCGCAGGCTGAAGGCAGCCACGCCGATCACTTCCAGGGCGGCGGCCCCGGCGGGGTTGCCGAGCAGCAGATTAGCGGCGGCGTGGGCGTAGGGATCGAGTGGGCCACTGGCGGGCAGACCGAGCGCAGCATAGCCGGGCCGCCCGCCATCCTGCACGCTGGCCCAGCCGGAGAGGATGGTTAGCATGGTAGCTGATTTTACCACAAACGCTGGCCTGCAACCTGTTGGCGGCTGATCCGTTATAATAGTTGCATCCTACCCAAAAGGAGTGCCGCGTGAAGCGCACCATCCCCCTCCTGCTTGTCATCTGCTGGCTGCTGACTGGCTGCGGCACCCCACCACCTACCAGCTTGGCTACCCAAACGGCGATGGTGCAGGTCGCCTATATCACCCCCTCGCTGGCAGTGCTGACCGAGTTGGCTGCCCCACGCCCCACCTATACGCCAGTGCCGCCAACCGCCAGCCCCACCCTGACCCCGACCGCGACCATCACTCCAACCGCGACGCTGACCCCCACCATGCGGGCAACCGCGACCACCACCCGTACCCCGCGCCCGACCGTCACCGCCACCCCAGGAGGCTTGCCAACCCCCACCGCGCAGATCGAAGGCTGGGGCGAGCAGTTCGCCGATTGGAGCTATGCTGCCGCAGTGACTAGCGACAGCCTCTCGATCAGCACCAACTGGCTGGCCTCGGACATCAGCAGCGGCGGGCTGGCCGACCTCAACGCCTTCGCTAGCCGCAACCTCAAGCTGCTGGATCAGGTCAAGGGCAGCGCACCGATGCAGATCGTCTTCGCCCAGCCCCTCACCGTGCGCGACTACACCGCCTTTGTGCAGAGCTACAGGCTCAGCGTCAACGCCTGCTTCCTGCGCTATCTGCGCCAAGATGTGGGCGACGGGCAGGATCGGCGGCTGCAAGCCACCCTCTGCTCTGGGGGGGCTGCGCTGACCACTACCGCCCCGATGCTACCCTTCGCTGGCACGCCGCCCGCCCAGCAGCCGACATTCCGCGGGGTGATCGAGGTGGAGGTGTCGCTCAATGCGAGCCAAGCGAAGCGGGTGTTTGCCGACAAGCGGGTTTTCGCAGTAGATGCCACCCTGCCCCTGGCGATCCAGGCGGCACGAGCGCACCTTGCCCGCACCCACCCGGAGCTAGCCAGCCTGCCAGTCCCCTCGCGGGGGCCACGCCTGTTCTGGGCGTTGGAGGATGTTGGCCTCGTCCAGTATTTAGCTGCATGACACGGATCGTGCAACCTTGTCGTTGATCGAGTCGTATGTTCTTTGGTTGACCTAAACAAAGGCTATCCGTTACAATAAGGCTAGCCGTTCTGAACCACTGTAGCTACCAACCAGTCGGCCAGCCACTTGCTGGGCTGGCAGCAGCAGTCAACCAGTCGGTATAGAGCAGGCGGTGGTGTCCGCCCCCTCTCTACCCTACCATCCGTCCCCACCCCGGCGACGCGCCCTCGTGGGTCAGCCACCGTCAGCTTTAAGAAGGAGCATAGAGGTACAGATGGGTAAACGTATTAGTGCTATATTGGTAGCTATCCTGCTCTGCGCGATGATCGCGCCTGGCTACAACGCCCAGGCTCAGGCCACCTTTGCCAACGACGCTTTCAAGGCCACCTGGCAGCGCACCGACGCGCTGGTGGGTCAGCCGGGGGTCAACCGCGGCTACTACTGGGGGCCGGTCGAGAACAGCCGCGTGGTCAAGGAGACCTATAATGGGGTCGCCCGCGACGTGCAATACTTCGACAAGAGCCGCATGGAGATCAACGCCAGCGAACAGGCTGGTAGCAAGTTCTACGTAGTCAATGGCCGCCTGGCCGCCGAGATGGTTGAGGGCCGCCAGCAGATCGGCGACGGCAACTTCAAGACGATCTACCCGGCTAACATCCCGCTCGCCTCCGACGGTAACGACACAAACGCCCCCACCTATGCCAGCTTCAACACCCTGACCGGCAAGGTTGGCGACCGCAGCGGCGGCTATGCCGTGCAGACGATCAGCAAGGATGCGAAGGTGGGAGCCAACCTCGCCTACGACAACATGACCGCCACTAAGTACGTCCACTTCGCCAGCGAGACCGGCCACAACATCCCCGCCGTGATTTGGGACTTCCTCAACCAGAGCGGCCCAGTCTCCGAGGGCGGCAAGACGGTCAATGGCCGCCTCAGCGACCCCTGGTTCTACACCACCGGCTTCCCGATCACCGAGCCTTACTGGGCCAACGTCAAGATCGGCGGCACCCAAAGCGACGTGCTGATCCAGGTCTTCGAGCGGCGTGTCGTCACCTACGTACCTGCTGAGCAGGCGGCCTACCGCGTGCAGATGGGCAATATCGGCGGCCACTACTACGACTGGGTATACAACGGCGCAGGCAAGCCGACCACTCCGCCCACCCAAGCTGGCAGCACACCAGCCCCTGGTTCCACCCCGCTCCCTGCCACCCCCGTCGCCCAGCAGCCTGATTGCAGCGGCATCCCTGCCAGCGTGAACGCAACCGTGACCCCCAACTGCGCCCGCCAGGGTACGACGATCCAGGTCAGCTTCTACGGCTTCCAGGGTGGTGAAGACATCTCCTTCTGGATCACTACGCCCGACGGCGATGTAGTTGGCACCGCCCGCCCGGTCTCTGGTGGCGCACCTGCCAGCGGGCGGATCAGCGGTGAACTGCCGCTCGACCCCGACATCTTCGACGTTAGCGGTATATGGGCTTACACCTTCTACGGCTCAAGCAGCAAGGTGACGGCTATCGCCCGCTTCAAGGTACTACCTGCCAGCGGCAGCGGCGGCGGGGCAGGTCAGCCGACCCCAGTCCCTGGGGCGAACACCGACGTGTGCAGCCAGGTGCCGAAGCCGAGCGGCAATAACACCAACGCCACTCCGCCTTGCGCCGATCCCGGCGTTGCCATCGCCTTCGTTGGCATGGGCTTCGCCCCCGGCGACGATGTGCGCTTCTACCTCACAGCCCCCGATCAGAGCGTGGTTTCTGCCCGCGACCTGTTCGGCACTGATGAGGAGCCTACCCTCTCGGTGGATAGCAGCGGGCGGGTGGGCCTGCGCGCCACCAGGGGTCTGAGCAGCCGTGCGCCGAAGGGGGTCTACGCTATGACCTTCCAGACTCCGGACGGCAGCAAAAAGAGCATCTGCTACTTCGGCCTGAAGTAAGCAAGCAGCAGTACAGCCTTCTCCCGCAAGGGGGGAGGCTGTTTTGCTTTGCAGCTAGCGGCAACAAGGTTTATAATGTAGCAGGTTGCGGGGAGGGGGAGCGAGATTGGATGGTCAGGCAGAGCCGCTGATCCGGGTGGTAGACCTGGTGCGCCGCTACAAAATGGGCAACAACGTCGTTGCGGCGGTAAATGGGATCAGCTTTGTGATCGAGCGGGGCTGCTTCGCCGCGATCATCGGCGCGAGTGGCAGCGGCAAGAGTACGCTGCTCAATCTACTCGGCGGCCTGGAACGCCCGACTAGCGGCCAGTTGTGGGTAGCAGGCCAGGACATTGCCAGGGCCAAGAGCGGCGCACTCAACCACTATCGCCAGCGGGTGATTGGCTTCATCTTCCAGAGCTTCAACCTGCTCTCCACTCGTACTGCCTGGGAGAACGTCGAACTGCCGCTGATGATTGCGGGCAGCAATGCGGCCCAGCGACGGTTGCGCGCCCGCGAACTGCTCACCCAGGTTGGCCTCAGTCACCGCCTCGATCATCGGCCCAACATCCTCTCTGGCGGCGAACAGCAGCGCGTCGCCATCGCCCGCGCCCTTGCCAACCAACCCGCCATCTTGCTTGCCGACGAACCAACCGGCAACCTGGATAGCAAGACCGGGACGGAGGTGCTGGCCCTCTTGCGCGGCCTCAACCGCGAGCAGAACCTGACCATGATCCTCGTCACCCACGACCCCAAGGTTGCCAGCTATGCCGATCAGGTGATCCAGATGCGTGATGGCTCCATCGTCGAAGGGGTGGCTTCATGAAGCTGCGCGACATGATCGGCAGTGCCTTCGCCAACCTGGGGCGGCGCAAGGTGCGGACTGGCCTCACCTCCGTTGGCGTGTTCATCGGCATCGTGACGATAGTGACTATGGTTAGCCTCGGCGTGGGCGTGCAGGCAGAGATCAGCCGCACGGTTAGCAACCTCGGTCTAGAGACGATCTACGTCAATCCGACCACGAGCAACGGTGGCGTGTTCGGCAGCCAGCGACCGCGCACCAACCAGAGCGACGTGCGCCCCCAAAACACCTTGCTCACTCCGCCCGTGATCGCCCAGATCGCCGCCCTACCCGGCGTAGTCAGCATCACCCGGCAGTTCAATCTCCCCAGCGGTATCCCTAGTGACGGCTTGCTGATAGAGGTGCAGGGCCACCGCTCCCTGTTCAACGGGGCTAGCGATGCGGGGGCGGGCAACCTCAACCTCGCCAACCTTTTTTCTGGCGACAGCGGGGAGAGCAAATCGCCGCTCGTTGCCGGGCGCGACCTCGGCCCCGACGAAGACGGGTTGGTGATCAGCGTCAGCGGCCTGCGCCAGTTGGGGGTGATCAGCAGCACCCTGGTGGACAACTCAGCCTCCTTTGCCGCCCTGATCGGTCAACCAGCGAGCCTCCATGTCACCGACCCTCGCGGTGATCAGCAGCAGTTCGCCAGCCGCATCGTGGGCGTGACCAGCACGGCAGTGCCAGGGCGCGGGGTTAGCGCACAATTGGGCAACGGTCTCAAGCTGCGGGTCAAGCAGTGGTGGTTCCACGAGCCAGATTACCTGCTGAAGTACGGCTACGACGCGCTGGCGGTCAAGGCAGCCAGCATCAGCGACGCGACCCGCCTCAGCACGCAGATCGACAGCCTCGGCCTGCGGAGCAACACGGTGCAAGCTCTGCTCGACGCACTGAACCGCATCTTCACCATCTTGCAGGTCATGGCAAGCAGCGTGGGGCTGCTGGCCCTGTTCGTCGCCAGCGTGGGCATCGTCAACACTATGATCATGGCGATCTACGAGCGCACGCGGGAGATCGGCGTGCTGAAGGCTCTGGGGGCGAATCGGGGCGACATTCTTGGCCTCTTTATGCTGGAAGCAAGCATGATCGGGCTGCTGGGTGGGCTGGTCGGGGTGCTGGGTGGCTGGCTGCTCAACGAGGTACTCAACGCCGTTGCCCGCGACTACTTGCGAAAGCAGGCCTTCCCCCTGGCCGAGGGGCTGGTTGGCAAGCTCTCTCTCTTTCAGCTAAACCCAGCGTTGGTAATCGGGGCTGTGGCCTTCGCTGCCCTGATCGGCCTGCTGGCGGGCCTCTACCCGGCCTTCCGGGCGGCCAGCCTCGACCCGGTAGCCGCATTGCGCCACGATTGAGCTTGCCAGTCGGTGTTATAATGATCAGGTGCAGTATTGTAGCTCTGTTCGCTCCTGTTGCGCGGTTGGATTGGAGATGCTATGGCAATGACGATTAAGGTCCTCAGTCAAGGCCAACTGCTGGCAGGCGACGAGGCCTGGCAGTGGGTGACTCAGCGGCAGGCGGGTGTTCCCTTCTGGCTCGACCTGACCGAACCCAGCCCCCAGGATGTGGCCTGGCTGGGCCAACTGTTCCACTTCCACCCCCTCGCCCTCGAAGACCTGCTCGGCGAGAACCAGCGGCCCAAGCTCGACGAGTACGAGGGCTACATCTTCCTGGTCACCCGCGAACTGCGCTTGCAGGCTGACAAGGGCGAGCCTGGGGTCAACGTCCCCTGCCTGGAAGCGTCGGAGGTTCACTTCTTCCTTGCCCCGGACTACCTGATCACCGTCCACGATCTGGATTGCAATGTCGTAGCCCGCACCTTCGACCAGGCGGTGCAGCGCAGCCAGCAAGCCAGCCCCGCCCCCGTCAGCAGCAAGGGCAACGGCAGCAGCAACGGCACGGGCCACCGCAACAACCACGTGAGCAAGGTCAACCTGCTCGACACCCGCAGTGCTGAGGTGCAAGATAACCTCTGGTTCAGCAGCCCGCCAAAGGGGGAGCAGGTCGTGGACGAGCCAGCCGACCTCCCGGCCCCACAGCAGCCCAACAAGCCGAAGAAGGAGAGCAAGAAGAACGTGGCCCCGATGCCCACCCTGATCAAGTTCAAGCCAAAGGTAGGCATTATCGACGGCCCGCGCCCAGATGCGAACCTGCTGGGGAACCTGCCCGCTGGCGAACCCGCCTTCAGTCGCGGCCTTGACTTTCTGCTCTACTCAATGCTCGACGACATTGCCGACTCCTACTTTGAGACGCTTGATGCACTGGAAGGAGAGATCGACCAGATGGAGGACGTGGTGATCGAACGCCCGCGCCGCGAGGTATTGGACGGTATCTTCACCCTGAAGAACAACTTGATGGCGATGCGTAAGCTAACCAACCCGATGCGCGAAGTGCTGAACATGATCATCAGCCACCAGTATCCCGGTATCCACGAGCAGAACCTGATCTACTTTCGTGATGTCTACAGCCTGATGGTCTCTGTCTACGAGATGGTAGACACCGAGCGCGACAGTGCCAGCAACGTGATGAGTGCCTACCTCAGCAGCGTCAGCAACGACCTCAACGTGGTGATGAAGCGGCTGACGGTGATCACCACCCTGGCTCTGCCGATCACGGCGATCACTGGCTTCGCGGGCATGAACCTGGCTAGCCTGCCCAACGACGCAGCCTGGTACAGCCTGCTGATCTTTGCTACGCTGATCGGGGTGCCGCTGGGGATGTACATCTTCTTCAAGCGACGAGGCTGGGTTTAAGCCTGAGCTTGCTGTTCATCTGGCACACAAGAGGGGCTGGGCGTGCGTCCAGCCCCTTCTTTGTGCTTGTGGCAAAGGCCCTACGCCGCCGCTGTAGCTTCTGGCTGCACCGGCTCCTGCACGCGGGCCACTGGCTGGCGGTTGCCACCCAGCCGCTGCTTCAGCCCCTCGATCAGGCTGTAGACGACTGGTACGACGAGCAGGGTGAGCAGGGTTGAGGTGAGCAGGCCGCCGATCACCACGGTCGCCAGTTCAGCCGCGATCAACGACCCCTGGTTGAAGCCGAGGGCCAGCGGTAGCAAAGCGAGGATGGTAGCGACTGCGGTCATCAGGATCGGGCGCACGCGGGTGCGGGCCGCCTGGGTTAGCGCATCGCTGACCCGCATCCCCTGGCCGCGCAACTGCTCCACGCGGTCGATCAGCACGATTGCGTTGGTTACTACGATGCCGATCAGCAACAGCAGGCCGATTAGGGCCGAGATGCCGATTGGTCGCCTGGTGATGAACAGCGCGACGAACGCGCCGACGCTGGCTAGTGGTAGCGAGAACAGAATGATGAACGGGGTGAGCAGGCTGCCAAAGGTGATCACCATCACCAGGTAGACCAGCAGGATGGCAATCGGTAGTGCGAGAACGAGGTTGTTAAAGCTGCTGCTGTTCTGGGCGAACGAGCCACCCACCTCGCGGGTCACGCCCGCCGGTAGGGCGAGCGCGCTGAGCCGCTTGATTACGTCAAGGGTGAGTGGGCCGGTCGCTTCGGCGATGATGTCTGCCGAGATAGTGGCCGCCAGCCGCTGGTTATAGCGCGTAACCTGGGTTGGGCCGCTGGCCGTGCTGACCGTCGCCACGTCGCCCAGCAGCACGGGCTGGCCGGTCGGCCCGGTGCCAATCGGCAAACTACGCAGGGCGGCTTCGCTGCCGAGCGTGTCGGCGGGAAAGAGCAGGCGCACGTTGAGCGGGCTGCTGCTCCCTTCTAGCCGCACCGTTGTGGCTGTACTACCCGCGAGGATTTGGCGGATGTTGAGGGCAAGCTGGATCGTAGTCTGACCGCTGAGGATCGCTTTGTTGGGGTCAACCTGCACTGCGATCTCTGGGCGTGCACTCTGCACGTCGCTACTGAGGTTCGCCAGCCCCTTGACCTCGGCTAGCGTCTTGGTCACCTGTTCGCCAGCCTGGCGCAACTCATCCTGGGTCTGGCCGCTGAGGATCACCGACAGGCGCGAGGTCGGTGGGCCACCGGTGAGGACGTTGACCGCGATCCGCGAGCCGTCCTTGCTCAAGTCAGTTGCGGTTGCGCGCAGGTCGCGGATGCGCGCATCGAGGTCGGCCTCATCCTTGAAGCGCACCTGGATCGAGGCGGTCGTTGTTCCCTGCCCCTGGCTGGCTGCCTGCAACGAGGCCGACGAGCTTGAGCCAGTGCTGATTGTGCTTTGGATGGTAGCAACCTGCGTCTTGGGGTCGGCCAAGACCGCCTCCATCTGCCCGGTCTTGGCACTCAAGGTGGCGAAGCTGCCACCCGGCGGCGGGCTGACGGTGATCGTCGCTAGCTTGCTGCCCTGGTTGGGCAGGAAGCTGGTGGGGATGAAGGGAACGAGGGCGGACGAGGCGAAGAACAGCAGCACTGCAAGCAGCAAGGTCAGCTTGCGGTGGCGCAATGCCAGGCTGAGAGCAGGAGTGTACACTTTCTGTACGGCACTGTCGCCCTCCTCGTGGCGCACAGTGCGGGCGTTGATGAAGAACATTGCCAGCACTGGGATCACAGTCAGGGCGATCACCAGGCTGGAGAGCAGGGCGTAGGTGACGGTCAGGGCGAAGGGGAGGAAGATTTCGCCGATGATGCCACCAACCAGGCCGAGTGGCAGGAAGACTGCCACCGTGGTGATCGTGCTGCTGGTGATCGCCGAGGCCACTTCTTTCGTGCCGTTAAAGGCCGCCTCACGGGGCGACTCACCCATCTGCACGTGGCGATAAATGTTCTCCAACACCACAATACTGTCATCTACCACCCGACCGACCGCGATGGCGATGCCGCCGAGGGTGAAAATGTTGAGGTTCAAGCCCTGCCAGCCCATGATCAGCAAGGTGGCGAGGATGCTGAGCGGCAGGCTAATCGCAGTAACCAGCGTGCTACGCACCGAGCGCAGGAAGATGAAGATGACGAGGATGGCGAACAGTGCGCCAACCAGCCCTTCCTTCAGCAGCCCGTCAATGGAATCCTCAATGGTCGGAGCTTGATCCTGGATCGTCTCCACCTTGATCTGCTGGTTGGCGAAGTCAGGAGCGAGGCGAGCGACTGTATCGCGTATCTTGTGCGAAATCTCAACCGTGTTGCCCTCCCGCACCTTGCTGACCGAGATGCCAACGGCGGTCTGGCCGTTCGTCCGCACGATAGTGCTGACCGCCGAGTCGGTGACGAACACACTGGCAATATCCTTGAGCAGGATCGGCTTGGGCTGGAAGGCTGCCGCCCCAGCCGCAGTGCCACTGATTGGCAGGCTGCCCGTGATCGCCTGGCTGCCGCTGATCGGTGCGCCACTTGCGCCGCCGAAGCCGCTGCCACCCGGTGCGCCACTTGCGCCGCCGAAGCCGCTGCCACCCGGTGCGCCACCTGGTGCGCCACTTGCGCCGCCGAAGCCGCTGCCACCCGGTGCGCCACTTGCGCCGCCGAAGCCGCTGCCACCCGGTGTGCCGCTTGCGCC